>NZ_CP049015.1:3098608-3408468 GCF_011064845.1 Citrobacter freundii ATCC 8090 = MTCC 1658 = NBRC 12681
TGGAAATCTCCGCTTCTTTAAAGGTCAGTTCATTCAGCTGCGCGTCGATATTCACCATCGAATCCAGCACCGCTTTGGCTTCCAGCGGCAAATCCACGGAGTCTTTATCCTGACGGAAGGCGTTCAGCTTGTTTTCAGCAACATCCAGGTGGTTACGCACTTCGGGCAACTGCTTGGCCAGAAACGCCAGACTTTTGGCGGCCTCTTCGGATTTACGTTCCACGTTTTGTTGCAGATAGTTACGGGTAATACTGTCGAGGATCTGGCGGATTTGCTCGCGGTCTTCACCGGTAAAAGTCAGGCTCAATACACCGGTATCTTTGCCTGTTTCCGCCACCATCAGATTATTTTGCAGGGTGTTTATCATGCCCAGCGTGGAGAATTTACGGACGGTAAATTGGCTCTCCGGGCTGGCATGAATCGCCTCAACCAGCATCGTCACGCCATCGTGTTCCAACACCTTGCCGACTTGCCCCCGAACGCTAAAACCCCCGTCACTCACCAGTTGATAACTTTTGTCATTCAGCACATTGAGCGTGAAGGTCTGTTCATTCATTGCCTTTGGCAGCGTGAAGGTAGTCACATTAACCGTTTCGTTCTGACGGCCCATCAGCCGGTCCCAGCCCGCGCCAAAAATAGGGAACGTATCTTTGGTAACGCCGATATCGAGGTTGAGATCGTCTACCGTTTTCCCTAATACCAGTCGTGACTGAATGAGCTGAATTTCCGCTTCCGAGGCCGGGGGTTTGTTCGACAACGCCGAGCCAATATCCTGCACCAATGAATTTCCAGTATTTTGCTCAATTTGCACCAGCGCGTCCGCACTATAGATGGGGGTGGCGAACAGTGTGTAGACCGCGGCACACAATGCAAAAGCCGCGGTAATGCCAAGTACCCACCAGCGGGCTTCCACCACCGTTGCGACCAGACGACCAATATCGATTTCATCATTGCCCGTTACCGGCGCAGCAGACTGTTTTACTTTTTCTGTCATCGTTTTCCCTGCTCTGCGTTCAGTGCCTGAGCCCATTGGCGGGCAGACCGTTCAAGTAATGTGTACACCGCGTCAAACGCATCACGGCTTTTACGATATGGATCGGGAATTTCGCGCTCGCTGTCCCAGTGACCAAAAAGCATCACTTTGCCGCGCATCTCCGGCACCATTTCACACAGGGCAGAGATATGGCGCTTTTCCATGGCCAGGATCAGGTCATACTCCCGGCACATTTGTCCCGAGATCTGCCGGGCACAATGATTATCCAGTGACAGGTTGTGCGCCTGCGCCACACTAATGGCGCACGGATCCGCGCCTTTCCCCACCAGCGCCCCAAGACCGGCAGAAGAGACCGTCAACGCCGGGTGAAATTGCCTTAACAAGCGCTCTGCCGTCGGAGAACGGCAAATGTTCCCCACACAGACAACTAAGATTTTGTTAAACATGACGATTACCAGTTGTGAAGGTCGCTGGCCGTGTCCGTCATATAGCGAACACCGCTAATAGTCGGCAGCAACTGATTGATCAAACGGTTCCAGCGAGCAACCGGCGCAGTAGTGACGTACACCACATCGTATGGCTGGAGTCGGAATGATGTTGCCATCACCAGCGACGTCGCATCGGACATATCAAGCTGATAGATATTGGCGATCTTGCCGTTGTTCCCGCCCTCGCCTTTCAATGGCCGAATAACGAAAATACCGCTGGCATTGGAGGTGGTCAGGTCAATACCTTCGGCATTGCCCAGCGCTTCGGTAAGCGTCATGCCACTGAAGTCCATTTTGAGGGTGCTCTGTTTTTTCACTTCCCCCATTACAAAGACTTTCAGATCGTCATTACGCGGGACAAACAGAATGTCGCCCGGATAGAGCAGTCGGTTCTGGCTCAGGTCGCCATTTTGCATCAGTGCTTGCAGTGAAATGCGTTGCTCCTGCCCTTTATGAGTCAGCACAACGTTGCGCCAGTCTGCCGCTTCGGTGAGACCGCCAGCGGCGTTAATGGCATCGAGAATGGTAAGCGGCACGTTGGTGATGGCCTGCTGACCGGATTTGTTCACCTGTCCGGAGACATAGGCCTTCTGCGAGCGGAAAGCGGCGATATTAACGTCCACCTGCGGGTCAGCAATGTACTTCGCTAAGCGCCCGGTAATATCACTACGAATCTCTGCCAACGTTTTCCCTACCACGCTGACTTTGCCGATGTAGGGGTAAAACATCGTGCCATCAGGTTGCACCCAGTTACCGGTATCGCTTGAGCTACGGTACTGCCCGGCTGGTGTGGTGAGTTCAGGATGGTCCCAGACTGTCACATTCAGGACATCCCCCGGACCGACCCGGTACTGATACCCGGCAATCTCCTGGTCCAGCGACATATTAGGTTGTGCAACATTTGGTCGAGGACGTAATTGTTCTACCAGTCGTGGGGTGAGTGGATAAACATTCACCATGCGATCGATATCAAAATCAGCGTCCTGCTGTTTAATCACATCTTTGCCCATCGTAGACATATTGCTGCCCGGAAGCACGGTACAACCGTTTATCAAGATTACCGATACCAATACTGGTATCAATTTAAGTTTGGATTTCATCATTGATTATTTATCACTTTGGCAGAGTAATTATCACATGCAATCTAAATAGCGACTTCGCCTGTACGTATTTACCTTGCCGTTAATTGAAATGGAATTTAACTGGCATCAGTCCTAAAAAAATGAATTCATCTGCGGTCTCTTGACAGAATAATTTAGGCTTGTTTCAGGCGACCAGACACGCTACCGCCCCTGGCTTCACTAGCTACCAATGCACTGATTAATTTAAATTTTTATCTTCTCCTTTATTTTCATCACATTTACAGCGGCAACGCATCGGGAATACGTGCCACTGGTTAATGAGGAAATATTTATCTTTTGATTATTACCGCAAGAATTGTTGCAGCTAAGCGAATATCAGGCAAGAAAACAAACCACCAATACCAAGCTTTTAAGATTAATATTAAGCGTTGGATTTGTATATTTTTAGGATTTTATTGATGTTGACAATATTGATATAAAAACATCCCACCTGCGATATTTCCTAAATATATCTAGATTAATGAAATAATTTCCTGTAGTTACATTAAGGCTATTATCCTGCATCTGTTCTAATATAATCGACAGAGAAATCCCCTCTCGCCATTGCATTTTTCGCCAGTTTTACCCATGATCGAATTGTGACAATTGTCATACAACTATGGGTATAGCATTTACTATGGAATGGATTGCCGATCCGTCAATCTGGGCCGGACTGGTCACGTTAATCGTGATCGAACTTGTTCTTGGCATTGATAATCTTGTTTTTATTGCCATCCTCGCGGAGAAACTACCTCCTGCCCAGCGGGATAAGGCGCGTATTACCGGGCTACTGCTGGCGATGGTTATGCGCCTGCTGCTGCTGGCATCAATATCCTGGCTGGTAACACTGACCACGCCGCTGTTCAGCATTCGCGATCTCAGCTTCAGCGCCCGCGATCTGATCATGCTGTTCGGCGGTTTCTTCCTGCTGTTTAAAGCCACTATGGAGCTCAACGAACGGCTGGAAGGAAAAGACAGCGACAATCCCACCCAGCGTAAAGGCGCTAAGTTCTGGGGTGTGGTCGCGCAGATCGTGGTGCTGGACGCCATATTCTCTCTCGATTCCGTCATTACCGCTGTTGGGATGGTCGATCACCTGGCCGTGATGATGGCTGCGGTGATTATTGCCATCAGCCTGATGGTGCTGGCGAGCAAGTCGCTGACGCGCTTTGTCAACAGTCATCCAACTATCGTTATTCTGTGCCTGAGCTTCTTGCTGATGATTGGTTTTAGCCTGGTGGCCGAAGGGTTTGGTTTCCATATCCCGAAAGGTTACCTGTACGCGGCCATCGGCTTCTCGGTGATGATCGAAGCATTGAACCAGTTGGCTATTTTTAACCGTCGTCGCTTCCTCTCAGCCAACCATACTCTGCGCCAGCGCACCGCCGAAGCGGTAATGCGGCTGCTGAGCGGGCAAAAAGAAGATGCCGAACTGGATGCCGAAACCGCGGCAATGCTGGCGGACCATCATGAAGGTCAGATTTTCGCGCCTCAGGAGCGGAGGATGATTGAACGTGTGCTGAACCTTAATCAGCGTACCGTCAGCAGTATCATGACCTCGCGTCACGATATTGAACACATCGACCTCAATGCTCCCGAAGCAGAAATCCGCGCCTTACTGGAAAAAAACCAGCATACGCGTCTGGTGGTCACTGGCGAAGACGGGCAGGAAGAACTGCTTGGCGTGGTGCATGTCATCGATTTGCTGCAACAGTCTCTGCGCGGCGAGCCGCTCGACCTGCGCGTCCTGATTCGCCAGCCGCTGGTGTTCCCGGAAACTCTGCCGCTACTTCCGGCGCTTGAGCAGTTCCGAAACGCCCGGACGCACTTCGCGTTTGTAGCCGATGAATTTGGTTCCGTCGAAGGGATTGTGACGCTGAGTGATGTGATGGAAACCATCGCCGGCAATCTGCCAAACGAGGTAGAGGAAATCGACGCCCGCCATGATATTCAGAAAAACGCCGATGGTTCATGGACCGCTAACGGGCATATGCCGCTGGAAGACCTGGTGCAGTACGTCCCTATCCCATTAGATGAAAAACGTGAGTATCACACCATTGCCGGGCTTTTAATGGAATATTTGCAGCGCATCCCAAAAACCGGGGAGGAAGTCCAGGTTGGCGACTATCGGCTAAAAACCCTGCAGGTGGAAAATCATCGCGTGCAAAAAGTCCAGCTGATACCGCTACACAGTGAAGAAGAGATGGATTACGAGGTGTAAGTCACGAGCCGGATGGGGCATTAGCCACCATCCGGCAATATGAATCAGAGCTTATCCAGCAACTTTTTAACATCTTTGCCGTTGCGGGAATCTTTATTGCGATCGGCCCAGTCATTCAGGCGACGTTTTGCTTCATCCTGCAGATGTTTACGCAAAAGCTGATCAACTTGCAGACTGTAGTTCAGTGACTGCCATTGACCATAGACTCTGAGAGGAACCGGGGTGGCCTTCAGGAAATTAATCAACTTACTTTCGCCATCCCAACCGCCCAGCACGCGAATGTTAAACAGCGTGTCGCAATTCTGCTTCACCAGATCTAACGTTCCTTTGCCGGTCAGTGCCAACATAGCGGACTCCCCTACCATGTTATCCAGCGTCACCTCACCGTTATCCAGCGTCATATCGGTTACAAAACGATCCAGACGGGTCACGTTCTCCATATTTTGCTGGGCTTTAGCATCTCCACCGCTACGCTCGACGGCCTGCTGTATCATCTGCTGGAAGTTCATCCCTTCCATTCGCGTATCGTTCATTTCGACATGGGCCTGCCCTTGCCAGCTGTGACGAAACGCCTGGGCGTCAATATCCGAGCCGGAAAAATCCCCCGCCAACGACAGCTTGCCGATGAGTGCGATGGGGTAATCAAAGGCCTTCAGAATAGTGCCAATTTCAACACCTTCCAGGCGCGGATGAAATACCGCTCGCGGTTCTCCCTTTCTGGCATCCAGCGTACCGGGCAATGAGATCAGCCCGCCATCACTTTTTCCCTGCAACTGTGCAATGTTCAGTAAACCGAACCGGTTGTCTATTTTTGCCGAGACATTCTCAAACGCCATTTTCCGCCACAGCACCTTGTCAGCCTGCAAAGCGATGTCTGCCGAAAAACCCTTGAGTCCCTGATACGAAACAGCATCAACCTGGGAAGCAATAACGGGGCGCGCCAGCGTTGACTGACTCTGACCTTGCTGAACTTCACCTTTTGCTGTCACCGCTGCGTCATGTTGTACGAGCAGGTTATCCAGATTGAGCTGACCAAATTTTAGGTCAACGGCCCATTCCGGTTTTTCCAACAAGGCCACATGCGCTTGCCCGGAGAAAGAAGAGTCATTAGCGGTCAAATTTATCTGGCTAAATGAAAGCTGTTTTTTCTCTTCCAGCCATTGCGCCTGAAGATGTCCCTGACCGTTGATCCCCTGCGGCGGCAGATCGGCCCCCTGCAGTTGCCAGCTTAACTGTTCAATATTCGCAGATAAGTTGTGCGGATAATCGGAGGCATCGACCGTACCGTTAAAGGATAACGCGAGATCGCGCTGATCGCGGTTCACACGCCCGGAGAAATCAAACGTGCCGCGGTGCTGGCTATCTTGTTCCATCTCCAGACGAATATCGCGAACGGTAACCTGTTCATCGTCTTCATGTTGGAACACCAGAACACTGTCGGCAACACGCAGACGGGCGATATCAAACGACCATCCTTTGTCTTCCGCCAGATCGGGCAACATATTGTCTTTTGGGGCAACGGGTGCATCTTTGCCGCGTACCGCCTCAGTTTGCGGGGTCAATTGAATCACTGCGCCTTTGAGCATCACCTGCTTCACGCTGAGCTGGTGGCTCAACAGCGGCCACAATGCAACGTCGAGACGCATATTATCAGCACGAACCAGGGGTTCGCTGGCGCCTTCAGCCGTTAACATCACTCGCCCTGAGAGGATACTCAGTTGCGGCCATACGTGCCAACGCAGGGGGCCATCCAACTGCAGCTGATACCCGCTACGTACGGCAACCTGCTTGACCATATACGCGCGGAAATCATTCGGATTCACCAACAGTACTAACGCAGAAAAACCGGCCACCAGCACGACCAGAAGAATCATCAGCGTCGTCAGAAATCGTCTCATGCTATCCCCAATAGACTGATAAACACTCAGTCTTTATCGATCCGGCTGGCAACGGCGCCCTGCTGGTCGCGATATTTCGCATCCTGACGACGGTTGTAGGGTCGCGCTGCCGGACCGGAAAGCGGTTCGAAACTTAACGCGCCAATCGGCATCCCCGGACGCAGAGCCAGCGGTAATTTTCCGGAGTTGTAAAACTCCAGTACGATACAGCCAGACCAGCCCGGATCGATACGGTGAGCGGTGACGTGTACCATCAGTCCCAGACGAGCCAGCGAAGAACGGCCATCTAACCAACCGACGAGATCGGAAGGCAGTGTCACGGATTCGAATGTTACCGCCAGTGCAAGTTCCCCCGGATGCAGGAAAAAGGCTTCGCCGTCTTTGAGGACGATTTCATCACTCATCACGCGATCCAGCGCGGCGCTGACTTCATCTTTCGGTCCGCTTAAATCGATATACGCCGCCGTATGACCGCGGAACGTACGGAATTTGTTGCCAAGGCGCACATCTACCGTGGCGCCATTGATTCGCTCGACAGGAGGGCGTGGATTGATCGACAGGCGACCTTCATCCAACCAGGCTTCAATATCTCGGTCACATAAACGCATGGCACTTTCTCCTTTCGTGCTTCAAACCCTTAATGCCAGGTGCGTTAAGGGTGAACCAGGTTATCACTGAACGGTACACAATTCGCTGAACTTATTCAAAGAACTGACTGATTTTAGCCTTCAGAATATCGATGGCGATGCGGTTTTTACCCCCGCGCGGCACAATGATGTCGGCGTATTGTTTTGAAGGCTCAATAAATTGCAGGAACATTGGCCGGACGGTTTTCTGGTATTGCGCCATCACCGAATCCATTGAACGACCACGTTCGTTCACATCCCGCTTGATACGGCGCATCAGGCAAATATCCAACGGCGTATCAACAAAAATAGAGAAGTTCATCTCGTCACGCAAACGCGCATCCGTCAGCAGCAAAATGCCTTCCAGGATGATGACTTTCTTGGGTTCGATATGAATAGTGTCTTGCGTACGCGTGTGCTCAACATAGCTATATACCGGCAGCTCAATGGCGGAGCCGCGTTTCAGCGCTTGCAGATGTTGAAACAGCAGGCTGTGGTCCATCGCGTTCGGATGGTCGTAGTTGGTTTTTACACGTTCTTCCATCGACAGATGGCTTTGATCTTTGTAATAGCTGTCTTCGGGAATAACGCCAATATGTTCGTCACCGACTTGTTCACGCAATTCGCGATAAAGAGTACTGGCAATAAGGCTCTTGCCGGAAGCCGATGCGCCGGCAATGCCGATAATGACGCACTGATGGGACTGATCAGTCATAAATTTAGCGACCTGATTAACCTGGATGTAAGGAAGGGCGGCGCCGAAACGCCAAACGCGGCAATTATAGGGATTTCAGCGGCGCGATGCCACCCCAGGCTGCACCAATGCTGTCCCTGTCGCAAATTAAAATGGTCAGATTTAGAACAGCCGCTATATTTATTCACCTGCCTTAGGAATTAATAGCTTGGGAGTGTTAATTTATGAGCAGCTGGCGTATAAATTGTAAATTGTTTGTACTAGCATAATCCCAGATTAAATGTGATGCGTCCGGCATCTCTGCTGGGCGACAACGGCTATTTGGGTAGAGTGGTAATGAGTAAACAATCCCAACATGTTTTAGTTACCTTACCCCATCCTCTACTGCGCCTGGCCAGTTTAGGTCTGGTGGCTTTCATCTTTACGTTGTTTTCGCTGGAACTGTCACGTTACGGCGCACAGCTTGCACCGCTGTGGTTTCCAACCTCTATCATGATGGTGGCTTTTTACCGTCACGCTGGAAAGATGTGGCCTGGGATCGCGCTGGCTTGCTCATTCGGTAGCATCGGCGCCTCTTTACTCTTCTTCCCCGGACAGTCGCTTAATTTCTCCTATACGGTCATTAACATTATTGAGGCTGTTGTTGGCGCAATGTTATTGCGTAAACTGCTGCCCTGGTACAATCCCTTACAAAATCTTAACGACTGGGCGCGTCTGGCATTTGGCAGCGCGGTTGTTCCGCCACTGCTGGGCGGCGTATTGATGTGGATGTTGTTGCCGAAGGAAACTACGTTAAATACCTTTCTCATTTGGGTACTGTCAGAATCCATTGGCGCACTGGCGTTGGTGCCGTTAGGTTTGCTGTTTAAACCACATTACCTGCTGCGCCATCGCGACCCGCGATTATTGCTTGAGACCCTGATTACGCTTCTGGTGACCTTAACGTTCAGTTGGCTATCCATGATGTACATTCCATGGCCATTTACCTGCGTTATTGTCCTGCTGATGTGGAGCGCTGTCCGTCTGCCGCGTATGGAGGCGTTTTTAATATTCCTCAGCACCGTGATGATGGTTTCGCTGATGCTGGCCGCCGACCCTTCACTGCTTTACACCCCGAAACAGAACATGATGACGGACATCCCCTGGTTGCCGTTTTTGATGATCCTGTTGCCCGCCAACATGATGACCATGGTGATGTACGCGTTTCGAGCCGAACGCAAGAACATTTCAGAAAGCGAGTCACGCTTTCGCAACGCCATGGAATATTCCGCGATTGGCATGGCACTGGTTGGCACCGAGGGGCAATGGCTACAGGCCAATAAAGCCTTGTGCCAGTTTCTGGGCTATAGCCAGGAGGAGCTACGTTCGCTGACCTTCCAGCAGTTAACCTGGCCGGAAGATCTGAACAACGACCTTGAACAACTCAACATGCTGGCACGCGGAGAGATTAATAGCTATTCCATGGAAAAACGCTATTACACCCGCGCGGGCGACGTCGTCTGGGCGTTGCTGGCCGTTTCGCTGGTGCGTCATAGCGACAACACTCCACTCTACTTTATCGCGCAGGTTGAGGACATTAACGACCTGAAGCATACCGAGTGGATTAACAAACGGTTGATGGAACGCATTACCCTCGCCAATGAAGCCGGGGGTATTGGGATTTGGGAATGGGAACTGCAGCCTGACGTGATCAGTTGGGATAAACGGATGTTCGATCTGTATGAAGTTCCCGCACATATCAAACCCAGTTGGCAAGTCTGGTATGAGTGCGTTGTACCCGAAGATCGCGAGTACGCCGAAAATGTGATTCGTGATTCGCTGGCCGCGCGGGTTCCGTTTAAGCTTGAGTTTCGTATCGCAGTAAAAGATGGCATACGCCATATCCGCTCGTTGGCCAACCGGGTGCTGAATAAAGACGGTGAAGTTGAACGCTTACTTGGTATCAATATGGATATGACCGAAGTGAAGCAGCTTAACGAAGCGCTGTATCAGGAAAAAGAGCGCCTGCACATTACGCTGGACTCAATCGGCGAAGCGGTAATTTGTATTGATGTCTATATGAACGTGACCTTTATGAATCCGGTCGCTGAGAAAATGAGCGGCTGGCAGCAGGACAGTGCCATCGGCATTCCGCTATTGACGGTACTACATATTACTTTTGGCGAGAACGGTCCGCTGATGGAAAATATCTACAGTGCTGACATGTCGCGTACGGCAATCGAGCAGGAAGTGGTCCTGCATTGTCGTAACGGCAACAGTTATGACATTCAGTACAGCATCACGCCCCTCAGCACCCTTGACGGCGGTAGCATTGGTTCGGTGTTGGTTATTCAGGACGTCACAGAGTCACGGAAGATGCTCCGCCAGCTTAGCTACAGTGCCTCACATGATGACCTGACGCAGTTGGCAAACCGGGTCAGCTTCGAAAACCATCTAAAACAATTGCTGCATTCAGTACACGACACGCGCCAGTGCCATGTACTGGTTTTTATCGATTTGGATCGTTTTAAAGCGGTGAACGACAGCGCGGGTCATGCCGCCGGCGATGCCCTGCTGCGTGAACTCTCTGCGCTTATGCTCAGCATGTTGCGATCCAGCGATATGCTGGCGCGCCTTGGCGGCGACGAGTTTGGTCTGTTGCTGCCGGATTGTAATATCGAAAGCGCCCGCTTTATCTCAGGACGCATCATCAGTGCTATTAACAATTACCAATTTATGTGGGAAGGCCGTTTGCACCGTATTGGCGCCAGTGCGGGAATTACGCTGATTGATGAGAAAAACCATGTCGCGACTGACGTTATGTCTCAGGCCGATATCGCCTGCTACGCGGCGAAAAACAGCGGCCGTGGGCGAGTCTGTGTCTATGAGCCTCAGCAAAGCCAGGCCCATGCCGCGCGTAGCCAACTGTCATTGGATGAACAAAGACACACTATTACACACAACCCTATGCTGATGATCGCCAGAGGCGTTGCTTCTCCGCGTATACCGGAGACTTTTAGCTTCTGGATTATCTCGCTTCGCTTAGGCACCGCTGAGGGTGAAATCATTGAAGATCAAGCCTTCCATGCCGGGTTGGTCGATCCCACGTTGAGTCAGGCGCTCGATCGTCGGGTATTCGGCGAGTTCTTCCAGAGTGCTGCCCCGGCTGTCGCCAACAAGGGCCTCAGTATTGCCCTGCCCCTTTCCGCCGCCGGCCTGCTCAACACAGAACTGGTAGATGAGCTGCTAGAGCACTTGCAACGCAGCCCGCTACCGCCACGATTGCTGCATCTGACCGTTCCATCAAGTGTCATCAAAACAAGCCCAACGCAGGCGGTATCCGCCCTGCATCGACTGCGGCAGTACGGTTGTCGAATTGTGTTAAGTCAGGTTGGTCGCGACTTAGAGCTTTTTGACAACCTGAAATATCACATTGTCGATTACCTGTTACTCGACAGCGAGCTAAGTGCCAGCGCTCCCGGCAACTTGATCGACGAAATGTGGGTGTCCATTATCCAGGGTCATGCTCAGCGCCTGGACATTAAAACCATCGCCGGTCCGGTGCAACTGCCGCTCATCATGGATACGCTTTCTGGCATCGGTATTGATATGATTTATGGCGATATTATTGCCGACGCCCAACCGCTGGATCTGCTACTGAATACCAGCAATTTCGCCATCAACTGACGGTTGCCAACCATCCGTATACCAGATATGCAACAGCGCATAGGAGCGCCAGGGTTTCCAGCGCTCTGCATACCGCCGGATCTGGGCTGGTGTCATGCCGGGAAAACGCTGCTTAATCAGATAATCATCCGGCAGAAAAACGTCCTTCGCCTGCCAGCCGCGCAGCGCAAAGTAGTTGGCGGTCCATCGCCCTATCCCGGGAAATGTTTGTAGCTGCTTAACGCCTTGTTCGATATCGGCAGGGGCTGTTGTCGCGAGCGTTCCTTCAAGGGTTGCATGAGCAAGGTGAATCAACGCTTCAGCGCGTTTGAGCGGCATTCCTAACGTTTTCAGGTGCAGCGGATCGGCGTTGGCAAGCTCTTCTGGAGAGGGAAAACACACATACTCGGGCGCATCCTCCAGTGTATTGCCATAAGCGTGCGCTACTTTCGCTGTCAGTTTCGCGGCCATCGCCACGCTGACTAACTGTCCTAAAATCGCCCGTACCCCTTGCTCAAAAGCATCGACACATCCCGGCAGGCGCAATCCCGGACGCGCCGCGCCGAGGTTACCCAGCGCGCCGACAATTTGCTGCGGGCAACATGAAAGATCGAACAAGCGCGTTATTTTTGCCAGGCACTCGGAGGCTACAGGCTGTAACCCTGAGCTCAACGTCACGTGTAGCACATTGGCGTGCAGATCCGGGACAACGCTCACCAGACCACGATGCTCCCCTACGGACAGACTTCGGACATAACTCAGTTCTTCTACGGTTTCGACACCTTCAACCGCACGGGCGGCAAGAAATCCCAGCATCCAGGGCCAGTCATAAGGCGGTTGCCAGCTCAGCGTGAACATTCGGTTTTCCTTTTAAAGCAAACTTACAGCATAAACGGTATTCAATCAGTACGCCTTGCTTTCATATTCCAGTTGTCGGGCCGTCAACTATTCGTTAAAGTCACGCCCCTTCTTCACTGGCATGGGGATTTTTACGGTGTTTATTGGTTTTGACTACGGTACGGCAAACTGTTCAGTGGCCGTTATGCGTGATGGGCAGCCCCACCTGCTCAAAATGGAAAATAACAGCACGCTGCTACCCTCAATGCTGTGTGCACCAACGCGCGAAGCGGTTAGCGAGTGGCTGTATCGCCATCACGACGTTCCAACCACGGACGATGAAACACAGGCGCTGCTTCGCCGTGCGATGCGCTACAATCGCGAAGAGGACATCGACGTTAACGCCAACAGCGTGCAGTTCGGTCTGACATCGCTGGGTCAGTATATTGAAGACCCGGAAGAGGTGTACTTCGTTAAATCGCCAAAATCATTTTTGGGTGCCAGCGGTCTGAAGCCGCAGCAAGTTGCGCTTTTTGAAGATCTGGTCTGTGCAATGATGCTGCACATTCGCAACCAGGCGCAAAGCCAATTGCCGGAAGCTATCACTCAGGCCGTAATTGGTCGCCCCATCAACTTCCAGGGATTAGGTGGCGATGACGCCAACATCCAGGCGCAGGGGATTCTTGAACGTGCGGCCAAACGTGCCGGTTTTCAGGATGTCGTCTTCCAGTACGAGCCGGTAGCAGCGGGGCTGGATTACGAAGCCACACTGCAGGATGAGAAACGCGTGCTGGTGGTAGATATTGGCGGGGGTACGACCGACTGTTCACTGCTGCTGATGGGGCCGCAATGGCATCAGCGCGCCGATCGCGAAAACAGCCTGCTGGGACACAGTGGCTGCCGTGTAGGCGGGAACGATCTGGATATCGCGCTGGCGTTTAAACACCTGATGCCGCTGCTAGGTATGGGCGGTGAGACTGAAAAAGGGATCGCCTTACCGATTCTCCCCTGGTGGAACGCGGTCGCGATCAACGATGTTCCCGCGCAAAGTGATTTCTACAGCAGCGCCAACGGTCGTTTACTGAACGATCTTGTCCGCGACGCGAAAGAAGCCGATAAAGTAGCCTTGCTGCTCAAAGTCTGGCGCGAGCGTCTGAGCTATCGCCTGGTGCGCAGCGCAGAAGAGAGCAAGATCGCGCTTTCCGACCAGACCATTGTAACGGCGGCGATACCGTTTATCAGCGACACGCTGGCAACCGATATTAGTCAACATGGATTGGAGGCCGCGCTCAATCAGCCCCTGGCGCGCATTCTGGAGCAGGTCCAACTGGCGCTGGACAACGCGCAGGAAAAACCGGACGTGATTTATCTGACCGGCGGCAGCGCGCGTTCACCGCTGATTAAAAAAGCCCTCGCCCAGCAGCTTCCTGGGATCCCTATCGCGGGTGGCGATGACTTCGGTTCTGTCACCGCCGGTCTGGCCCGCTGGGCTGACGTTGTTTTCCGCTAAGCCGCTCGCAAGCTGAAAGGTGTGCGTATTGACATCACCGTTGCTGTGGCTTATTTTCAGGAGTGAGGGTTAGGGAAGGTTTCCCCTCCCCCTGGTGTCTTAGTAAGCCGGTAAGCTAATGACTAAGAGTATCACCAGTATGATGACGTACTTCATCATAACCCTTTCCTTATTTTGGCCCCTTCCTCGGGAGGGGGCTTTCCCGTTCCAGCGTCCCGCTGAAATCTCTGGCTTACCTCCTTTTGCCTTGACCGCACTCTAACGCACAATGACGCATTCGCTATTTTCGCCGCAAATTGTTGCGTAACGCCTCGCAAAGCCGCGTCAGCATTCAGACGAATCCCGACAGTGTTTCATAATTCCTCCATTTTTCTCCCTTGTTCGCTGGCTAAACTAGTATCATTCCGCGAATCGTTTCAGGATGAGAAACTCATAACAATGAAAGGCAGTAATAAATCCCGCTGGGTGATAGCAATCGTGATCGTCGTGGCCGCCGTCGCCGCCATCTGGTTCTGGCAAAGCCACAGCGCTTCCCAGGAAACCGCACCGGGCGCTACCAAACCAGCGCAGCACACGCCTGGGTCGGCACGCCGTGGAATGCGCTCCGGACCGTTGGCTCCCGTGCAGGCTGCCACCGCCACCGAGGAAGCCGTTCCACGTTACCTGACAGGGCTGGGTACCATTACTGCCGCCAATACCGCCACGGTACGTAGCCGGGTGGACGGTCAGCTCATTGCCTTACACTTTGAGGAAGGACAACAGGTAAAAGCCGGCGACCTGCTGGCAGAGATAGATCCCAGCCAGTTCAAAGTCGCTCTGGCTCAGGCGCAGGGACAACTGGCAAAAGATAAAGCCACGCTGGCGAATGCCCGTCGCGATCTTGCCCGCTATCAACAGTTGGTTAAAACCAATCTGGTCTCCCGCCAGGAGCTGGATGCCCAGCAGGCGCTGGTCAATGAGACGTTAGGCACAATCAAAGCGGATGAAGCCAGTGTCGCCAGCGCTCAGTTGCAGCTCGACTGGAGTCGGATAACCGCACCTGTCGATGGTCGTGTCGGCCTGAAGCAGGTCGATGTCGGTAACCAAATTTCCAGCGGCGATACCACCGGGATCGTCGTCATTACGCAAACTCATCCCATCGACCTGATATTTACTTTGCCTGAAAACGACATTGCTACCGTGTTGCAGGCACAAAAATCGGGGAGCCAGCTGAAGGTCGAAGCCTGGGACCGAACCAATTCACAAAAACTGAGTGAAGGCGTCCTGCTCAGTCTCGACAATCAGATTGATGCCACTACAGGAACCATCAAAGTTAAAGCCCGTTTTAACAATCAGGATGATGCGTTATTCCCTAACCAGTTCGTCAACGCCCGCATGCTGGTCGACACACAGCAAAATGCCGTTGTGATCCCAACAGCAGCCCTGCAGATGGGCAACGAAGGGCACTTTGTCTGGGTACTGAACAGCGACAATAAAGTGAGCAAGCATCTGGTTAAACCGGGTATTCAGGACAGCCAAAAAGTGGTGATCGCCGCTGGGTTGTCCGCAGGCGATCGGGTCGTGACTGACGGTATTGACCGTCTGACGGAAGGCGCAAAAGTCGAAGTCGTTGAGGCGCACGACGCCTCTGTTTCCGATGAGAAAACAGCGCCACGCGGATACGGCAAAAAAGGAGCCAACTCCTGATGCAGGTGTTACCTCCGGACAACACAGGCGGACCATCGCGCCTGTTCATTCTGCGCCCCGTCGCCACTACGCTGCTGATGGTCGCGATTTTGCTTGCCGGTATTATCGGTTATCGCTTCCTGCCAATCGCCGCCTTACCTGAAGTGGATTACCCCACGATTCAGGTCGTTACGCTCTACCCTGGCGCCAGCCCGGACGTCATGACCTCGGCGGTAACCGCGCCGCTTGAACGTCAGTTTGGCCAGATGTCTGGCTTAAAACAGATGTCATCACAAAGCTCCGGTGGCGCATCGGTCGTTACGTTACAGTTTCAACTGACGCTCCCGCTGGATGTTGCCGAGCAAGAAGTTCAGGCCGCGATTAACGCCGCCACCAATTTATTACCTAGCGATCTACCTAACCCTCCGGTCTACAGCAAGGTAAACCCGGCAGATCCGCCGATCATGACGCTGGCAGTCACTTCCAGCGCCATGCCGATGACGCAGGTGGAAGATATGGTCGAAACCCGCGTCGCGCAGAAAATCTCTCAGGTATCCGGCGTGGGTCTGGTAACACTTTCCGGTGGGCAACGTCCGGCGGTCCGCGTGAAACTTAACGCTCAGGCCATTGCCGCACTCGGTCTGACCAGCGAAACCATCCGTACGGCCATTACCAGTGCCAACGTCAATTCAGCAAAAGGGAGTCTTGATGGCCCAACGCGCGCCGTTACCCTTTCAGCTAACGACCAGATGCAGTCCGCAGATGAATATCGTCAGCTCATTATTGCCTATAAAAACGGTGCACCGGTTCGTCTGGGCGATGTCGCTACCGTCGAACAAGGAGCAGAAAACAGCTGGCTGGGTGCATGGGCAAATAAGCAACAAGCTATAGTGATGAATGTGCAGCGCCAGCCTGGGGCGAACATCATCGCCACGGCAGACAGTATCCGCCAGATGCTGCCACAGCTCACCGAAAGCCTGCCCAAATCGGTTAAGGTCAGCGTACTTTCCGATCGCACCACCAATATTCGTGCCTCTGTTGCAGACACCCAGTTCGAGTTGATGCTGGCGATAGCGCTGGTGGTGATGATTATCTACCTGTTTCTGCGCAATGTTCCGGCGACGATTATTCCTGCAGTCGCCGTACCGTTGTCGTTAATCGGCACCTTCGCGGTGATGGTATTTCTTGATTTCTCCATCAACAACCTGACCTTAATGGCGCTAACCATCGCGACAGGCTTTGTTGTGGATGACGCTATCGTGGTTATCGAGAATATTTCACGCTATATCGAAAAAGGCGAAAAACCGCTGACTGCTGCCCTGAAGGGCGCAGGCGAGATTGGTTTTACCATCATCTCTCTGACGTTTTCATTGATTGCGGTATTGATCCCACTGCTATTCATGGGCGATATCGTCGGGCGCTTGTTCCGTGAATTCGCCGTTACGCTGGCGGTGGCGATTCTGATTTCCGCCGTTGTCTCGCTCACTCTTACGCCGATGATGTGCGCGCGTATGCTGAATCAGGCCTCATTGCGTAAGCAGAATCGCTTCTCCCGCGCCTCAGAGCGAGTGTTTGATCGCGTCATAGCCGGGTACGGTCATTGGCTGGCAAAAGTACTTAACCACCCGTGGCTGACGCTGAGCGTAGCGCTCGGCACGTTGGCATTGAGCGTCATGCTATGGGTTTTTATCCCCAAAGGTTTCTTCCCAATCCAGGACAACGGCATTATCCAGGGTACGCTACAGGCACCGCAGTCCAGCTCATTCGCCAGCATGGCCGAGCGCCAGCGTCAGGTATCAGATGTCATCCTTAAAGATCCGGCGGTAGAGAGCCTGACCGCTTTTGTCGGTGTGGATGGTACTAATCCGGCATTGAACAGCGCGCGTTTGCAAATCAACCTTAAACCGCTGGATGAACGTGACGATCGGGTGCAGAAAGTGATTGCGCGCTTACAGGACGCGGTTGACAGGGTTCCCGGAGTTGACCTTTATCTTCAGCCCACTCAGGATCTGACGATTGATACTCAGGTGAGCCGGACGCAATATCAATTCACGCTGCAAGCGACATCCCTTGATGCCCTCAGCACCTGGGTTCCACAGCTGTTAGCAAAACTACAGCAGCTACCGCAACTGTCCGACGTCAGCAGCGACTGGCAGGACAAAGGGCTGGTAGCGTATGTGAACGTCAATCGCGACAGCGCAAGCCGTTTGGGCATCAGCATGTCAGATGTCGACAACGCCCTGTACAACGCCTTCGGCCAGCGTTTGATTTCGACTATTTACACCCAGGCAAATCAATATCGCGTGGTGTTAGAACATAACACCAACAATACGCCGGGGCTTGCGGCACTGGATACAATACGTCTGACCAGTAGCGACGGTGGCATAGTACCGCTCAGCGCGATCGCCAGTATTGAACAGCGTTTTGCCCCGCTGTCGATTAACCACCTCGATCAGTTCCCGGTCACCACCATCTCGTTCAACGTGCCAGACGAACATTCGCTGGGTGATGCGGTACAGGCGATTCTGGATGCCGAAAAAACGCTTAACCTGCCCGCAAATATTACTACCCAGTTCCAGGGTAGCACGCTCGCCTTCCAGGCCGCGCTGGGAAATACCATCTGGTTGATTGTGGCTGCGGTTGTCGCGATGTATATCGTCCTCGGCGTGCTGTATGAGAGCTTTATTCACCCAATTACTATTCTCTCCACGCTGCCGACGGCGGGCGTCGGGGCACTGCTGGCGTTAATGATTGCCGGCAGCGAACTGGACGTCATCGCGATTATTGGCATTATTTTGCTCATCGGTATCGTCAAGAAAAACGCCATCATGATGATCGACTTTGCCCTTGCCGCGGAGCGCGAACAAGGCATGGCGCCGCGCGATGCTATTTTCCAGGCCTGTCTGCTGCGTTTCCGCCCAATTCTGATGACTACGCTGGCGGCACTGCTCGGCGCGTTGCCGCTGATGTTAAGTACCGGTGTGGGCGCAGAGTTACGCCGTCCGTTAGGCATTGGCATGGTCGGTGGACTGCTTGTGAGTCAGGTATTAACCCTGTTTACCACTCCGGTAATTTATCTGCTGTTTGACCGTCTGTCGCTGTATGTGAAAAGCCGTTTCCCGCGTCAGGAAGAGGAAGCGTAAATGAAATTTTTCGCGCTTTTCATTCATCGGCCGGTGGCGACCATTCTCATTTCGGTGGCTATCACCCTGTGCGGTATTCTGGGCTTTCGTCTGCTGCCGGTCGCTCCGCTGCCGCAGGTGGATTTTCCGGTGATTATGGTCAGCGCATCATTACCCGGTGCCTCCCCTGAAACGATGGCGTCTTCGGTCGCAACTCCGCTGGAGCGCTCGCTGGGCCGCATCGCGGGCGTAAACGAAATGACTTCGAGTAGTTCGCTTGGCAGTACGCGTATTATTCTCGAATTCAAATTCGACCGTGACATCAATGGCGCGGCGCGGGACGTTCAGGCCGCGATTAACGCCGCGCAAAGCCTGCTGCCCAGCGGGATGCCGAGCCGACCAACGTATCGCAAAGCTAACCCTTCCGATGCGCCAATCATGATCCTGACGCTGACGTCGGACACTTACTCGCAGGGTGAACTGTACGATTTCGCATCAACACAACTGGCGCAGACCATCGCGCAAATCGACGGTGTGGGCGACGTGGACGTTGGAGGCAGTTCTCTGCCTGCCGTGCGGGTAGGACTCAACCCGCAGGCGCTGTTTAACCAGGGCGTGTCGCTGGACGACGTGCGTAGCGCGATCGACAATGCCAACGTGCGTAAGCCGCAGGGTGCTATCGAGAATGATACCCATCGCTGGCAGGTACAAACTAACGATGAGCTGAAAACCGCCGCCGAATATCAACCTATTATCATCCACTATAACAACGGCTCAGCGGTGCGACTGGGTGATGTTGCGTCTATAACCGACTCTGTACAGGACGTTCGTAACGCGGGGATGACCAACGCCAAACCGGCCATTCTGCTGATGATCCGCAAGCTACCGGAAGCCAATATTATTCAGACGGTAGATAGCATTCGCGCCAAATTACCGGAGTTACAAACGCTGGTCCCGGCCGCCATCGATCTGCAAATCGCCCAGGACCGTTCACCGACCATTCGCGCTTCACTAGAGGAAGTCGAACAGACGCTGATTATCTCCGTGGCGCTGGTTATCCTGGTGGTCTTTGTTTTCCTGCGATCCGGGCGTGCGACTCTGATCCCCGCGGTAGCGGTTCCGGTCTCGCTGATCGGTACCTTTGCCGCCATGTATCTGTGCGGATTCAGCCTGAACAACCTGTCGTTGATGGCGTTAACCATTGCCACGGGATTTGTCGTAGATGACGCCATCGTGGTGCTGGAAAATATTGCCCGCCACCTGGAAGCAGGAATGAAGCCACTCCAGGCGGCGTTACAGGGTACGCGCGAAGTGGGATTCACCGTGCTTTCCATGAGCCTGTCGCTGGTGGCGGTATTCCTGCCGCTGCTGTTAATGGGCGGATTGCCTGGACGCCTGCTGCGCGAATTTGCCGTCACGCTGTCGGTTGCCATCGGTATCTCGCTGCTGGTGTCGCTGACATTAACGCCAATGATGTGCGGCTGGATGCTTAAATCCAGCGCCCCGCGTGAACAGTCGCGTAAACGGGGATTTGGTCGCGTGCTGGTAGCGCTGCAGCAAAGCTACGGCACTTCACTTAAATGGGTACTGCGCCACACGCGACTGGTGGGCGTGGTATTACTCGGCACCATTGCGCTGAATATCTGGCTTTATATTTCCATCCCCAAAACCTTCTTCCCGGAGCAGGATACGGGCGTATTGATGGGAGGGATCCAGGCTGACCAGAGCATCTCTTTCCAGGCGATGCGCGGTAAACTGCAGGATTTTATGAAGATCATCCGCGACGATCCGGCGGTGAACAATGTCACCGGCTTTACCGGTGGGTCACGGGTTAACAGCGGGATGATGTTTATTACCCTCAAGCCACGCGATGAGCGCCGTGAAACCGCTCAGCAGGTGATCGACCGCCTGCGCGTTGCGCTTTCAAAAGAACCAGGTGCGAATCTGTTTCTGATGGCGGTGCAGGACATCCGCGTTGGCGGACGCCAGGCCAACGCCAGCTATCAATACACATTGCTGTCCGACGATCTGGCGGCGCTGCGTGAGTGGGAACCGAAGATCCGTAAGGCGCTTGCCGCCCTGCCCCAACTGGCGGACGTCAACTCCGATCAGCAGGACAATGGCGCGGAGATGAATCTGATTTACGATCGCGACACCATGTCTCGTCTTGGGATCGACGTGGCAGCCGCCAATAGCCTGCTGAATAACGCCTTTGGTCAGCGACAAATTTCAACCATCTATCAGCCGATGAACCAGTACAAAGTGGTGATGGAGGTCGATCGACGTTACACCCAGGACATCAGCGCGCTGGACAAAATGTTCGTCATCAACAATGAAGGTAAGGCGATCCCGTTATCGTACTTTGCCAAATGGCAGCCAGCGAATGCGCCACTGTCGGTAAACCATCAGGGATTATCTGCCGCCTCAACCGTGTCGTTTAACCTGCCGACAGGTTCTTCACTGTCAGAAGCGACAGAGGCCATCAACAGAACCATGACCCAGCTAGGCGTCCCCTCCACGGTTCGTGGCAGCTTTGCCGGTACCGCCCAGGTATTTCAGGACACGATGAACTCGCAGGTGATCCTGATAATCGCCGCCATCGCCACCGTCTATATCGTGCTGGGTATGCTGTATGAAAGCTATGTACATCCGCTGACCATTCTCTCCACGCTACCTTCGGCAGGGGTCGGGGCTCTGCTGGCGCTGGAGCTGTTCAATGCCCCGTTCAGCCTAATCGCCCTGATAGGGATCATGCTATTAATTGGAATTGTGAAGAAAAACGCCATCATGATGGTCGATTTTGCGCTGGAAGCGCAGAGAAACGGTAAGCTGCAGCCGGAAGAAGCTATTTTCCAGGCCTGCCTGTTGCGCTTTCGCCCAATAATGATGACCACGCTGGCGGCGTTGTTTGGCGCACTGCCGTTGGTGTTATCCGCAGGGGATGGCTCCGAGCTGCGCCAGCCGTTGGGGATAACCATTGTCGGTGGACTGGTCGTGAGCCAGCTCCTGACGCTGTACACCACGCCTGTGGTCTATCTCTTTTTCGACCGTCTGCGTCTGCGTTTTTCGCGTAAAAACAGCAAACCGGTAGCAGAGTTATGACAGAACTTCCCGACAGCACCCGCTGGCAACTTTGGATTGTGGCATTTGGTTTTTTTATGCAGTCGCTGGATACCACCATCGTTAATACCGCGCTTCCCTCGATGGCGGCAAGCCTCAGGGAAAGCCCGTTACACATGCATATGGTCATAGTGTCATATGTACTAACCGTTGCCGTGATGCTGCCCGCCAGCGGATGGCTGGCGGACAAAGTTGGCGTGCGTAATATCTTCTTCACCGCCATTATCCTGTTTACGCTTGGCTCGCTGTTTTGCGCCGGGTCCAGCACGCTCAACGAGCTGGTGATGGCGCGCGTCTTACAAGGCGTTGGCGGTGCGATGATGGTGCCAGTCGGCAGGCTGACGGTGATGAAAATCGTCCCGCGTGAGCAATATATGGCGGCGATGACGTTTGTCACTTTACCCGGTCAAATCGGCCCGCTGCTGGGCCCAGCGTTAGGCGGGATTCTGGTTGAATACGCCTCCTGGCACTGGATCTTTTTGATTAACATTCCGGTAGGCATTGTCGGCGCGATAGCGACGTTAATGTTGATGCCCAACTACACCATGCAAACCCGACGCTTCGACCTCTCCGGATTCGCGATGCTGGCGGTCGGTATGGCGGTTCTGACGCTGGCGCTCGATGGCAGCAAAGGAACCGGACTCTCCAGTATCACGCTGGCGGCGTTGGTCATCTGCGGGGTGCTGGCTATTGCGCTGTATCTGAAACACGCCCATCGAAATCCCCGCGCGCTGTTTAGCCTGAATCTGTTTCGCACATCGACCTTCTCGCTAGGTCTGTTCGGCAGTTTTGCCGGACGCATCGGCAGCGGTATGCTGCCGTTTATGACGCCGGTGTTTTTACAGATTGGCCTCGGTTTTTCACCGTTTCATGCCGGACTGATGATGATCCCGATGGTGCTGGGCAGTATGGGCATGAAGCGCATTGTGGTGCAGGTCGTTAACCGCTTTGGTTACCGTCGCGTACTGATTACCACCACGCTTGGCCTGTCGCTGGTCAGTCTGTTGCTAATGACCACGGCACTGCTGGGCTGGTATTACGCCCTGCCCTTCGTGCTGTTTTTACAGGGAATGGTCAACTCAACGCGCTTTTCATCCATGAATACCCTGACGTTAAAAGATCTGCCTGACGATCTCGCCAGCAGCGGCAACAGCTTGCTGTCGATGATCATGCAGCTGTCGATGAGTATCGGGGTGACCATCGCGGGCCTGCTGTTAGGCATGTTTGGCCAGCAGCATATCGCCATCGACAGCGGTAGTACGCATAGCGTCTTTATGTATACCTGGTTGTGCATTGCATTCATTATTGCGCTGCCCGCCATTATTTTTGCCCGCGTGCCGAACGACACGCAAACCAATGCGGTGATTTCACGACGCAAAAGGAGCACCTGATGAAGTTCTGGCGGCCCGGTATCACCGGCAAACTGTTTCTGGCGATTTTCGCCACCTGCATTGTGTTGCTGATCAGCATGCACTGGGCCGTACGCATAAGCTTCGAACGCGGTTTTATCGACTATATTAAGCACGGTAACGAACAGCGGCTGCAAATGCTCAGCGACGCGTTAAGCGAGCAGTACGCGCAGCACGGCAACTGGCGATTCTTACGCAATAACGATCGTTTCGTTTTCCAGATCCTGCGCTCTTTTGAACACGACAACGACGATGATAAACCGGGTCCAGGCATGCCGCCACACGGCTGGCGTACACAGTTTTGGGTTGTCGATCAAAATGCCCACGTACTGGTCGGCCCGCGGGCTCCTGTCCCCCGCGACGGTATGCGCCATCCCATCCGCGTCAACGGTAGCGAAGTGGGTGCTGTGATTGCCTCTCCGGTGGAGCGTTTAACGCGTAATACCGATATCAATTTCGACATGCAGCAAAGACGTTCCAGCTGGCTTATCGTCGCGCTCTCCACGATTCTGGCTGCGCTGGCAACGTTTACGCTGGCGCGCAGCCTGCTGGCCCCGGTTAAACGGTTGGTGGAAGGCACGCACAAACTGGCGGCGGGCGATTTCACCACTCGCGTTACGCCAACCAGTACGGATGAGCTAGGCAAGCTGGCGCAGGACTTCAACCAGCTCGCCAGTACGTTGGAAAAAAACCAGCAGATGCGTCGTGACTTTATGGCCGACATTTCTCACGAACTGCGCACGCCGTTGGCGGTGTTGCGCGGTGAACTGGAGGCCATTCAGGATGGTGTCCGCCAGTTCACGCCCGACTCCGTTGCCTCTTTGCAGGCTGAAGTGGGTACGCTCACCAAACTGGTTGACGACCTTCATCAGCTCTCCATGTCAGATGAAGGTGCGCTGGCCTATCAGAAATCATCGCTGGATCTTATCCCGCTGCTTGAGGTGGCAAGCGGCGCATTTCGTGAACGCTTTGCCAGTCGTGGACTAACGCTTCAACTCTCGCTCCCGGACAGCATGACGGTATTTGGCGACAGGGATCGTCTGATGCAGTTGTTCAACAATCTGCTGGAAAACAGTCTGCGTTATACCGACAGCGGTGGCGGGCTGCACATCAGCGCCGAACAACGCGAACGTATGGTGTTATTAACCTTCGCAGATTCCGCTCCCGGCGTAAGTGACGAGCAGTTACAGAAGCTGTTTGAACGATTTTATCGCACCGAAGGCTCGCGTAACCGCGCCAGCGGAGGTTCCGGACTGGGGCTGGCGATTTGCGTCAATATCGTACAAGCGCATAATGGTCTGATCCGCGCCGCCCATTCGCCTTTTGGTGGGGTTAGCATTACAGTAGAGTTACCGCTGGAACGCGATTTACAGAGAGATGTATGACTGAGTTACCCATTGATGAAAACACGCCGCGTATTCTGATCGTGGAAGACGAACCCAAGCTGGGGCAACTGCTCATCGACTACCTGCGGGCAGCGAGCTACGCTCCTACGCTCATCAGCCACGGCGACCTGGTTCTGCCTTACGTGCGCCAAACACCGCCCGATCTGATCTTGTTGGATCTGATGCTGCCCGGTACCGATGGTCTGACCCTGTGTCGGGAAATCCGCCGCTTCTCAGAAGTCCCCATCATGATGGTAACCGCTAAAATCGAAGAGATTGATCGCCTGCTGGGGCTGGAGATCGGTGCAGATGATTATATTTGTAAACCGTACAGCCCGCGCGAAGTCGTCGCGCGCGTTAAAACGATCCTGCGCCGATGCAAACCGCAGCGCGAACTACAACAAATGGATGCAGAAAGCCCGCTTATCGTCGATGAAGGCCGTTTTCAGGCCTCCTGGCGTGGGAAGATGCTCGATTTAACGCCCGCCGAATTCCGCTTACTTAAAACGTTGTCACATGAGCCGGGAAAAGTATTCTCCCGAGAACAATTACTTAACCATCTCTATGACGATTATCGCGTCGTTACCGACCGCACCATCGACAGCCATATTAAGAACCTGCGACGCAAGCTGGAGTCACTGGATGCTGAGCAGTCGTTTATCCGCGCGGTCTATGGCGTGGGGTATCGCTGGGAAGCCGACGCCTGCCGAATTGCTTAAACACTCCTGCCCTTCAGGGCCCGCTGCTCCATGGGGCCCTGGTGACTAGCAACTCTCCAAATATCGCTCATACTCTTTCTGACAACACTGTCGTCAATAACTGTTTGATCTAAAACTTTTAATCAAGGAGTTCATATGGCTGGTTGGTTTGAATTAAGTAAAAGTAGCGATGATCAGTACCGCTTTGTTCTTAAAGCTGGGAACGGGGAAATAATCCTTACTAGCGAGCTTTACACTACCAAAGGCGCTGCGGAAAAAGGGATCGCATCTGTCCAGGCTAACAGCCCTCTGGATGAGCGTTATGAGAAAAAAACAGCGGCTAATGGAAAATTACATTTCAACCTGAAAGCTGCAAACCACCAGATTATTGGTAGCAGTCAACTGTATGCGAATGAACAGTCACGCGAGACCGGTATTACTTCGGTTAAGACCAATGGTGTCAGTCAGACGATAAAAGATAAGACCTGATAATTACTCGCTCAGCCGGGTAACGCAACGCTGTCGCCCGGCGTTTTTCTTTACCTGCCTTCCCTGCAGCGCTACAATGCCCGCCCTTAATATGGGGGCACTCCCCTAACCGCCTCATTGAGTGAGGCGAGTCTGACCTGTCATCAGAACGAGAAAATTATGTTTAAACCGGAACTCCTTTCCCCGGCGGGAACGCTGAAAAACATGCGTTACGCTTTCGCCTATGGCGCAGACGCTGTGTATGCGGGCCAACCGCGTTACTCACTGCGCGTACGCAACAACGAATTCAACCACGAAAACCTGCAGCTCGGTATTAATGAAGCCCATGAATTGGGTAAAAAATTCTATGTGGTGGTTAACATTGCCCCACATAATGCCAAGCTGAAGACCTTCATTCGTGATCTGAAACCGGTGGTGGAAATGGGGCCGGATGCACTGATCATGTCAGACCCTGGTCTGATTATGCTGGTGCGCGAAAACTTCCCTGACATGGACATTCACCTTTCGGTACAGGCTAACGCCGTAAACTGGGCGACGGTGAAATTCTGGAAGCAGATGGGGCTGACCCGCGTGATCCTCTCCCGTGAGCTGTCGCTGGAAGAGATTGAAGAGATCCGCACCCAGGTGCCGGATATGGAGCTTGAGATCTTCGTTCACGGCGCGCTGTGCATGGCTTACTCCGGCCGTTGCCTGCTCTCTGGCTACATCAACAAGCGTGACCCAAACCAGGGTACCTGTACCAATGCCTGCCGCTGGGAATACAACGTGCAGGAAGGGAAAGAAGATGTAGTGGGCAATATCGTGCATAAGTACGAGCCTATCCCGGTACAAAACGTCGAACCCACGCTGGGTATTGGCGCACCAACAGACAAAGTCTTTATGATTGAGGAAGCCCAGCGCCCGGGTGAGTACATGACCGCATTCGAAGACGAACACGGCACTTACATCATGAACTCGAAGGATTTGCGTGCCATTGCCCACGTTGAGCGCCTGACGCAGATGGGCGTGCATTCCCTGAAGATCGAAGGCCGCACCAAGTCGTACTATTACTGTGCACGTACCGCGCAGGTCTATCGTAAAGCCATTGATGATGCCGCAGCCGGTAAACCGTTCGACCCGCAACTGCTGGAAACGCTGGAAGGCCTGGCGCATCGTGGTTACACCGAAGGGTTCCTGCGCCGCCATACACATGACGACTATCAGAACTACGAATACGGCTTCTCTGTTTCCGAGCGTCAGCAGTTTGTCGGCGAATTCACCGGCGAACGTAAAGGTGAACTGGCGGCCGTGCTGGTAAAAAACAAATTCACCGTCGGCGACAGCCTGGAGCTGATGACCCCACAGGGCAACATCAACTTTACTCTCGAGCAGATGGAAAACGCGAAAGGCGAAGCCATGCCAGTTGCGCCGGGCGATGGTTACACCGTGTGGATGCCTGTGCCAGAGGATATCGAGCTGAATTATGCATTGTTGATGCGTAATTTTGCCAGCGAGTCCACACGAAACCCGCATGCTAAGTAGTTAATTACGGTTATTTTTCAGCGTTCGGAAGATTCTTAGAAATCGATCACATACCGTTTCGCTCATTAAGGGTATTATCCCCTCCGCTGAAAAACATAACCCATAAATGCTAGCTGTACCAGGAACCACCTCCTTAGCCTGCGTAATCTCCCTTACGCAGGCTTATTTTTTGCCTGTAATCTACTGAAATAAATGGATTTGTTTCTTACAATGTCCACACATTGACCACATCAAACAAACCCCGTCCACAAACGGGGTTTTTTAATACTTTCCCCTCCCCCTTCGCTGTAGATCCTTTTATTAAAACTTCATGCATCATTTTGCAAAACCCAGAGCACAGCAAACCAGCCGCCAGCCCGCGCCGCGCAAGACTTCGTCACATCCGCGACCCAAAATTACTGGATGCCACCTAATCATTTTAATCGTCACGGAAACTAAAACGATCCTTTTAAAAACATCATGTTATCCAGTTAGTTAGCAACTGGCTGCACGGTGACGTTTGCAAAGTGCTGCAAATTTTAAATAACATAGTTATGATATGTTCTGAGAACCATCCAAAACGGTTTCTTTATCAAAGGATAAATGTACTCTACGATCGCTCAATGCTGCGAGTTCTCTGCATTTGTCTATCGAGAGAAAGTAAAAATTATATTTTGTCTTTTCAATTAATTCTAAATTAACCCTCAATGACATTAGGGCATATAAAAAGGGATTTTCATCTTCAAAGACATTTGCACCACCGATTGACTCTATATTTTTATCAGTAATTTTCTCAATCATTATGTCAAACAAAGTCCTTCCTTTTCTGAATAAAAATTCATTTTCAAAATCCATATAATAAAGACCTGCATCACCTAGCTCTAAAACACCTTCACTATCAGTCATTCTCAAACCTTTACAATAACGATATACACCAGATTCATTTTCTATTTTATTTTTAATTGTTATTAATTTATGAGTTGGCAATTCATCTAGGTTGTTTATTTTCAGAATATTTTTAGGCTTCGATTTTATCTTATTCAAAATCACTT
This sequence comes from Citrobacter freundii ATCC 8090 = MTCC 1658 = NBRC 12681, assembly GCF_011064845.1. Taxonomy (NCBI): domain Bacteria; kingdom Pseudomonadati; phylum Pseudomonadota; class Gammaproteobacteria; order Enterobacterales; family Enterobacteriaceae; genus Citrobacter; species Citrobacter freundii. Next base: position 3,127,083 of record NZ_CP049015.1, read on the forward strand.
TAATCCAATTATAAATGCCTTTTTCGGCGTAAATCCCACCACTCATTGAGTAATGAACTCCATCAATGGATTTCAGCACTTCTCTTTTATTTATAATATAAAATAAAGTATCGCTAGCTATGGTATTAGACACCGGAAGTTCATTTACATCCAGAATCTTATCTAAATATCTCTTAAAATAAACCGCCACTTCATTTTTATATTTTTGAACTAAGTCATCATTCAACTCAGATTCAATAATATATTTTGAAAGCAAGCTATTTTTCTCATGAATTATACGTTCAACAGTTTCAGAAATAACTTCCCCATTTGCTTTATCAGAACTACCTTCTTTTACTGCTTCAAGCATCCTTATAAAATGATCGCTCCTCAGATATGTTATTATTGATTGCAACTGGTGAGTTGTAATTCCTGTTTTTTCTAAAAAATCTTTTTTATCTCGTATGAAAATTGGATTGAATTTATTATTATTGAATGGAGATTGTGTCATAAGAAATGCTATAGCTCTATAAGTATCATTACTTATAGATATGGATGTTACTTCATAATCAGGAATTTCCCTTAGAATTCTACTCGCATCAAAGTCGGGTTCATTTGGTATTATAAAAAGTGCATCATAGGTTCCTTCTTTATAGTATACATCCTCAAGGAACGCCGCATTACACCATGATTCCAAGTAATTACACAGGTTATTAAACTCATCTTTTTCTTGCTTAATATTATCTAAAAGATAGCTCAAGCGAATCAAAATTAACGTCACTATGCTTTTTACGAACTGAACCATTTTACTTTCAATTACACTTAATGATTCTCCGTCATTAGCATGCTCAAGATAACGTAACTCATTAGTTAAGAATTTTGTATTCAACTCAAACGCCATATAATTTTTAGCCATCAAATTTTGACGAACTGTATATAAATACAAATCAAGAATGCTAAAATCATCATCTCCAAATCCATATCTTGCACGATGATGAAGAGATTGAGATATTAGGCGATAAAATTCGTAAAAATAATCATTAGTATAAAGATATCTACCAAGATTTATAATCGAGCCCATTACCTCACTTGCTATCTTAAAATTATTCCTTAAGAGTATCTCTGTTGAGACTTTCTCAAAAAATGCAGCCAAAATAGCATAATCTATGTTATTTTTTTTATTTGAATATCCAAATGAATGATCCAAAGCATTTATAGTTCTAACCACATGATTTTTATCCGTGAGCGTTAGTAAAGATTTAACACCAAAATCAATTCCTGACTCACTACCTTTTAATAAGCTGCTCCTGATATTTTGTACTACTGCTTGTTCATACTTTTGGTACAAAGCAATTTCAACAGGATTTACTTTCTTTGTCTGCAAAGCTTTTTTGAGCATATTTTCAATCTGAAAAATAATTTTTTCATCAAGAGGTCTTTCTTTCTCAAACTCAATACTAAATGAAGAATTTGATATATTTTGGTAGAAATCAAGGCTCATGCGCAAAACTATTTTAGAGTTACCAATGCTGTCTTTAATTACGCTATTAATCTCATTTAGACATACAGGACAGAAACCACTTAACACCAGTTTACTTTTTTCAGGAAAAACTTCTAGTGATCGCTGATCCATTGTTAAAAAATCGACAGGCCACCCACTTTCAATATGACTCAATGCTTCACAACATAGATTAAAACTATTAGTTACCTCCTGCTGATGGAGATTAAAATAATAATAGCGTTCCCCTGTAGACTTCAATTCTGCAAACAAATAGTCTGTTATAACTGTTGGGTTTTCTGTAACGTCATATAATTTTAAGTACATTAACCCATAACTTAAAATAAAGAATAGTGATACGGCAATTGAAATGATGTAAGCAATTATCCCTCCACCACAAGCTAAAAGGACAATCCCACATAACAAGCTAAAGATAGAATTTAAACTGAAATTCAAAAAATTATTCCGACGTAAAAGCAATGACTTACATATATCCTTAAACCCCGCCTCTGAGTAACTTGACACCTGACTAACAAACATCCCCATAAAAGTTATAGATAAAGCTGCAATAGTTCCATGAATACCTAATACTCCTGCCCAAACACTAGTCGTCCAATTAAGCTTAGTATCATTAAAGAAAGACGGTGTGAGGAATAGATACTCAGGCATTGAATCAAATAAGTTAGAATTAAAAACCCCATAGATCCCCAAAGCCATTACCGTTAGATATAAAAAAATAATTAAAGCCATTTTCTTATCTAACCAAGATAAGATTCGCCACCTTTCAAAACCCATTACATAATATCCTTTGCAATTTTAAACATATAATGCCGCTATGTAATTAAATAAAGCCCATTATTTATTATACATCACGCTTTCATCGCAGTTAAATCATGCATAAAATATCCTTTTTCACTCTCCTCCCCTCAAAAATACTTATCCCTTCAGCACGCTTACACCAAACAACTTGTACCTGGCTACTCGACCTGCTTTCTTCAACATCTCGGTATAATAGCCGAATGGGTCATGCGTAATCTCCTTGCTGTCAATATTATAATGTAGTTCCATGCGTTGCCAAAAATTGACAACTCTGCGGTCAGTACTGTTATCTTTTTGGCGTCTCAGCTTTCCACATCTAGTGGCAGCGATAATAAAACCATCAATACGTAAATGCCCGCCACGTGCAAGGTGTAACAACATACTGGTATTGAATTCCATGCCTACTGACCTAGCGAAATCATTCAATATATTAATTCGTTCTGCTGGAGGTGGAGCTGGCCCAGTAACAGCAGGTGTAGCCCTTTCCTGTTGTTGCAGCTCCTAAGCAACTTTCAGATAGCTCTCCACCCTAGCCTGTTCAATATCATCATTATCATAGGTCATAATAGCATTAGCTAGGGCCTCAAACTCGTAAGCAGGCGATTTTTTGCGTTCCGATTTGTAGTTTCGGATACTTTCATTGAGCCTTTTTTGCTGCTCACATGTCAATTGACCAATTTCATACTGTTCAGGATCACTTGGTTGTGAATTACCATCTCTTGAATTTGTATGTTTATTAACCTCAGTACAGTTATTGGCACGCGCCCTTAAGATCAACAGCAAGGTCAACGGCCTTGCCTGTAATGGTCTGCCGTTCTCGTCGTCTGTTTCACCGTCGAGCGCGTAACCATCAATATTCTTGCTGATGTACTTCACCACATAACCGGTGGCGCTTCCGATTTCATGATCGATAGGCTTCATTTCGAAACGTGGGCGAATGCCATACTTACCCTGCAATTCGTCCTCATCTTCGCGGGTGGCGTATTCCTTCATCACTTCAAACAATTCAGTTGAATGTTCCAGTACCCGAAGTTCAGGCGAACAATGAAAGATGTAAAACCAGATCTACCGGACGGGCAAGCAACTCACGCATTGCGTCACAGTTTTGCTACCCACTTTATGATTAACGGCGGGAGTATCATCACCTTGCAGAGAATACTGGGACATTCACGGATAGAGCAGACAATGGTCTATGCGCACTTTGCCCCGGAGTATCTTCAGGATGTTGTTTCACTCAATCCGCTACGTGGTGGTGTTGACTCCCGGAGTGTCCACACAGTGTCCACAGTAGGGTAGTTTATTATGGCTTTCAGTAGTCTTGCGTGCCGCGCAAACCCGCATTGCACCGCTGAAAGCCTATGTTACCTACCCTGAAAAACGCCCTTACGCAGGCTTATTTTTTGCCTGCCATTTAAACTCTCCGAATCTCCCCAATTCAAATCTTTACTTTCAGGCGAAAAAAAACCGGGCATTACGCCCGGCTCATTAGGTGATTAAAGATTAATGTGCTGCTTCTGGCTTGTGCTTTTGTGCACTCTGGAAACCATAGGTCAGCTCATTTTTCTCTTTATCCAGCGCAACGGTCACTTGGCCACCATCCACAAGCGAACCGAACAGAAGTTCGTTAGCCAATGGTTTTTTCAGGTTATCCTGGACAACACGCGTCATTGGGCGTGCGCCCATTGCGCGGTCATAGCCTTTCTCTGCCAGCCAGTCACGAGCTTCCTGACTCACTTCAAGAGAGACACCTTTCTGATCCAGCTGAACCTGAAGCTCGACGATAAACTTATCAACAACCTGATGAATCACCTCGGTAGAGAGATGATCGAACCAGATAATGTTGTCGAGACGGTTACGGAATTCCGGCGTAAACACTTTTTTGATTTCGCCCATCGCATCAGTACTGTTGTCCTGATGAATCAACCCAATCGATTTACGCTCAGTTTCACGTACACCAGCGTTGGTGGTCATGACCAGTACCACGTTACGGAAATCCGCTTTACGCCCGTTATTGTCGGTCAGCGTGCCGTTATCCATCACCTGCAGCAACAGGTTAAAGACATCCGGGTGCGCTTTTTCGATTTCATCCAGCAGCAGTACCGCATGCGGATGCTTAATAACAGCATCAGTCAGCAAACCGCCCTGGTCAAAACCGACATATCCTGGAGGCGCACCAATCAGACGGCTGACCGTGTGGCGTTCCATATACTCGGACATATCAAAACGCAGCAGTTCAATGCCGAGGGCTTTGGAGAGCTGCACCGTGACTTCGGTCTTACCAACACCAGTTGGTCCGGCAAACAGGAACGAACCGACCGGCTTATGCTCGTGTCCCAGACCGGCACGGCTCATTTTGATCGCTTCAGTCAGCGCCTCAATGGCTTTATCCTGTCCGAATACCAGCATTTTCAGACGGTTGCCCAAGTTTTTCAGCGTGTCGCGATCGCTCTGCGATACGCTCTTCTCCGGGATCCGCGCAATGCGGGCCACCACGGACTCAATATCCGCCACGTTGACGGTTTTCTTGCGCTTACTGACCGGCATCAGACGCGCACGCGCGCCCGCCTCATCAATCACGTCAATCGCTTTATCCGGCAGATGACGATCGTTAATGTATTTCACCGCCAGTTCGACCGCTGCACGCACCGCTTTGGCGGTATAGCGGACGTCATGGTGCGCTTCGTATTTCGGCTTCAGACCATTGATTATCTGCACGGTCTCTTCTACCGATGGCTCAGTGACATCGATTTTCTGGAAACGGCGCGCTAACGCACGGTCCTTTTCAAAGATATTGCTGAATTCCTGATAGGTTGTGGAGCCTATAACACGGATCTTACCGCTGGAGAGCAGCGGCTTGATCAGGTTAGCCGCATCCACCTGGCCGCCCGATGCCGCACCCGCACCGATAATGGTGTGGATCTCATCGATAAACAGAATGCTGTTAGTATCCTGTTCCAGCTGTTTCAGCAGCGCCTTAAAGCGTTTCTCAAAATCACCGCGATATTTAGTGCCTGCCAGCAGCGAGCCGATATCCAGGGAGTAAAGGGTACAATCAGCCATGATTTCAGGCACATCACCCTGGACGATACGCCAGGCGAGGCCTTCGGCAATGGCGGTTTTACCGACACCGGACTCTCCCACCAGCAGCGGGTTGTTTTTTCTGCGACGGCACAGTACCTGAATGGCGCGCTCCAGCTCTTTGTCCCGGCCAATGAGCGGATCAATTCCGCCCACTCGGGCAAGCTGGTTAAGGTTAGTCGTGAAGTTCTCCATACGGTCCTCCCCGCCAGCTTGCTCTTCGTTATTTGGCTGATTCCCAGAGTCAGAAGACTGGCTGGGTTCGTCTTTACGCGTGCCATGAGAGATAAAATTCACCACATCAAGACGACTTACTTCATGCTTACGCAGCAGATAAGCCGCCTGAGATTCCTGCTCGCTGAAGATAGCAACCAGCACATTTGCGCCGGTAACTTCATTGCGTCCGGAGGACTGAACATGAAAGACCGCACGTTGCAGTACACGCTGAAAACTCAACGTCGGCTGCGTGTCGCGCTCTTCCTCACTGGCAGGCAATACAGGTGTGGTCTGTTCAATGAAGGCTTCGAGTTCCTGACGGAGCGCCACCAGATCCACAGAACACGCTTCCAGCGCTTCGCGGGCCGACGGGTTACTGAGCAACGCCAGTAACAAGTGCTCGACGGTCATAAACTCATGTCGGTGCTCGCGCGCTCTGGCGAAAGCCATGTTTAAACTGAGTTCCAGTTCTTGATTGAGCATAGGCACCTCCCCCAATGTTTATGCCTGCATTCAGGCTTTTTCCAGCGTACACAGCAACGGATGCTCGTTCTCCCTCGCATATTTGTTCACCATCGCTACTTTGGTTTCAGCCACTTCGGCAGTAAACACGCCGCAAATCGCTTTGCCTTGATAGTGAACTGCAAGCATCAGTTGCGTTGCACGTTCTACATCATAAGAAAAGAATTTTTGTAACACGTCAATAACAAACTCCATCGGAGTGTAATCATCATTGACTAATATCACTTTATACATAGATGGCGGTTTTAGCGCGTCGCGCAATTTGTCTTCCGCCAGCAGATCGAAATCCAGCCAGTCGTTCGTCTTACCCATTGTCAGTCGTCATCTTCAGTTACGGTTTCCGGCAGAAAATCTTGCCGCTGACAAGCAGCCTATGCGCACAATCAATCTACCTCAAGTATTAGATAACTATCATCTATTAGTGCCATCCGCGACATCTGTCACATAACCGACAATAGCGTTAACTGCTTCAAATTTTGATGCATTTTTACCCTATTCTGTCTGCCTGGCGCTTGACGCCCCGCCTGATTTCTCTAAATTGTAGTTTCGAGAGTTGGCGAGGTTTTGAACAGCCCCCACTCCGCCACCGGTTCATTCCATCTTACTTATATAAGATTTACGAAGGATGTCGAAGTATGGAAACGGGTACTGTTAAGTGGTTCAACAACGCCAAAGGGTTTGGTTTCATTTGCCCCGAAGGCGGCGGCGAAGATATTTTCGCCCATTATTCCACCATTCAGATGGATGGTTACAGAACGCTAAAAGCCGGACAGTCTGTCCAGTTTGATGTCCACCAGGGGCCAAAAGGCAATCATGCCAGTGTCATCGTGCCTGTCATTGAAGCAGAAGCTGTCGCATAGCTCTTCTGTCTCATTGTGTACATCCTGCAGTCAAAATGCCAGCCTTTGCGGCTGGCATTTTTATCTCTGTGGCATTATTCCCGCGCCAGAGCATCTACTGGATCCAGACGTGCCGCATTCCGCGCCGGTAGCCAGCCAAACAACACCCCAGTTGCAGTCGAACACAGGAACGCCGTCAACAGCGCGACGGGTGAGAATCCAATTTCCCAGCCCGGCAGGAATAGCTGAAGTGTAAAGGCGATCAGCATCGACAGGCTAATGCCCAACGCGCCGCCAACCAGACACACTAACACCGCTTCAATTAAGAACTGTTGCAGCACATCACTGGCACGCGCGCCTACCGCCATACGAATGCCAATCTCACGCGTTCGTTCGGTTACCGAAACCAGCATAATATTCATCACGCCAATCCCACCAACCACCAGCGAAATCACCGCCACCAGCGTCAGGAAGAGTTGTAATGTACGTGTGGTCTTTTCAGCGGTTTTCAAGACACCGTCCATATTCCAGGTGAAGAAATCCTTCTTACCGTGGCGCAACGTCAACAGTCGGGTCAGTTGCTGTTCGGCCTGGGCACTGTCAAAACCATCCTTTACTCGCACGGTGATCGAGTTCAGCCACGACTGCCCCATAATTCGTCCGGACATGGTGCTGTAGGGCAGCCAGACCCGCAGGATCTTGCTACTGCCGAACATCGACTGTTTCTCTTCTGCAACGCCAATTACCGTGGCCGGCATATTTCCCACCAGCACGACTTCGCCGACAACTTTCGCTTTATTGGGGAACAACTGGCGCCGGGTATTACTGTCGAGCACCACCACCTGAGCGCGCCCCGCCAGTTGCTCGGCGTTAAAGGTGGTCCCTTCGCTAAATGTCATGCCATAGACGTTGAAATAGTCGCCGCTAACGCCGTTAGCACTGGCAGCAACGTCGATATTGCCATAGCGTAACCGCAGGTTCTTCGACACTGCAGGTGTTACCGAACTGACCCAGGGCTGCTTCTGTAGCGCCGTCAAATCGTCATACTTCAATGCCTGTTGATATTGCGGATCGTCGTCGCCGAAATCTTTGCCAGGATAGATATCAATGGTGTTAGTACCAATAGCGCGAATATCTGCCAGTACCAGTTGTTTAGCCGCATCGCCTACCACCACGATCGACACCACAGAAGCAATACCGATGATGATCCCAAGCATGGTGAGTAGCGTTCGCATCTTATTCGCAGCCATTGCCAGCCAGGCCATGGTAAGCGCTTCACGAAAACCGCTGACAAACTGGCTCCAGCCGGATGCCGTTTTCACCGTTGGCTCCGCGATATCGCGTCCGCCAGAAGGTTTCTGTGGCGGCGGATTGCGCACAATCTCGCCGTCACGAATTTCAATGACCCGCTCGGCCTGTGCGGCAACCTGCGGGTCGTGCGTGACGATAATTACCGTGTGTCCGCGATCGCGCAGCTGATGCAAAATCGCCATCACCTCTTCGCCGGAATGGCTATCCAGTGCACCGGTGGGTTCGTCGGCAAGAATAACCTGTCCCCCGTTCATCAGTGCACGTGCGATACTGACCCGCTGCTGCTGACCACCGGAAAGTTGAGAAGGTTGATAATCAACCCTGTCGCCCAGCCCCAGCCGCTGGAGTAATTCCTGCGCACGCGCCAGGCGCTGCTTACGCTCGGTGCCAGCGTAGACCGCAGGCACCTCGACATTTTGCGCCGCGGTTAAATGTGACAGCAAATGATAGCGCTGGAAGATAAAGCCGAAATGCTCACGGCGCAGCTGTGCCAGCGCATCGCTATCCAGCGTGGAAACATCCCGTCCGGCAACCCGATACGTACCGCTGGTAGGTTTGTCCAGACAGCCGAGAATGTTCATCAGCGTCGATTTACCCGAACCCGACGCCCCGACAATCGCCACCATTTCCCCGGCCTGAATGCTCAAGGATACGTCCTTCAACACCTCAACCTGGCCTTCACCTGAGGGATAGCTGCGGCGGATATGGCTCAGTTCAAGCAATGCTGTCATTTTGCAGCTCCAGCGTTGCCCTCGCCTGTAATGACTTCATCCCCCTCTTCCAGCCCTTTCACAATCTCCACATCGGTGTCATTCCGCGCGCCGATAACCACTTCACGTTCGCGGGTTTCGCCGTTACGCAGTAGCCTGACGTTATAGCGGTTGTTACCAATAGGATCGCCCAGTGCCGACAGCGGGATCGTCAGAACATTTTTGACATCAGTGAGCTGGATATGGACCTGCGCGGTCATATCCAGACGCAGGATCCCTTTCGGATTGGGAACTTCGAAGCGGGCATAGTAGAAAATCGCATCATTCACTTTCTCTGGCGTCGGAAGAACATCTTTCAGCGTGCCTTCGTAGCGCGTCTGCGGATCGCCCAGTACGGTAAACCAGGCTTTTTGCCCAGGTTGCAGGTGAATTACATCAGCCTCAGAAACTTGCGCTTTTACCAGCATGGTGCTCATATCCGCCAGCGTCAAAATATTAGGTGCCTGCTGAGCGGCAATAACGGTTTGCCCTTGCAGGGTAGTAATTTGCGTTACTTCGCCTGCCATTGGCGCGACAATGCGGGTGTAATCAAGGTTGGTTTTTGCCGTATCGAGAGAAGCCTGATTACGTTTAATTTGCGCGTCAATTGTGCCAATTTGCGCCTGTTTGACCGCCATTTCGGTGGCCGCCGTGTCGAGATCCTGCTGTGAAACGGCCTGGGTTTTTGCCAGCTGTTGCTGACGGGAAAGCGTCACCCGCGCCAGTTTCCACTCAGCTTCTGCCTGTAAACGCTGGGCGCGCAATTCCATTAGCGTCGCTTCAACCTCTTTGATTTGGTTTTGCGCCTGTTCAGGATCGATTACGCCGAGCAACTGATCTTTTTTGACTTTATCGCCAATCGCGACCGACAGCGTTTTTAACTGCCCGCTGACCTGCGCCCCGACGTCAACTTTACGCAGCGCATCCAGTTTACCGGTAGCCAGCACGCTTTGCTGCAGATCGCCCGGACGAACAATTAATGTTTGATACTGAGGTAAAGGCGCATTAAGCGTTCGCCAAAGTGCAATTACCGCCACAATAAGGATGATGGCGAATAGAAAATAGCGTTTTTTGATTTTTCCCTTGAGCTTCATAAATGTCCCAATTCCCCCAATACGTCCACCAGAGTGGAGTGCTAAACATCAACGTTAAATAAATCGCCGTTGAAAAGCGCAAGAATAACAGAGTTATTGATGAATGGTTAAGATCCGCTGTGCTGAAATTAGTACCAGGGTATCAATCGGATTTATATTATGAGTCAACTAACTGAAAGCACTTTTCTTTCCACCAAACCCGTCACCAGCTTTGGTCTTTTTTACAGCCTGAGCAGCGGCCATTTACGTCCCGCACATTGCTGGGATAAGCGTAGCTTTCGTCGTAAGTTTATCTGGCGCTCACTCTTGATACCTCGCCTCACCCAGGAATGGATGACAGAACTGGCCCAATGGCCGGATCTTGAAAACCTGCTATCCCACCAACCCCGACTGCCGGTGCGTTTGCATCGTCCTTACCTTGCCGCAAACTTCACCCGTAAAATGCGTTTAGACGCGGTGCGTTTTCATTATAATGTTATCCGCCATGCATTTTTACCCGCAGAATTTAACGCCTTATTAAGCAATGACGGCTTACAACTGGCGCAAATTGAAGGCAAAGATGGCGATATATTTACCGTAACCATGATGATGTTCCCGGTGCTGGATAAAGAGGGAGAGAGCACTATTCAGGTGCAAAATGGCGACGGCGACGTACTGACTAAAATGACGTTTACGTTCTGCGAATATAATGGCAAAAGTACATTATTTATTGGCGGTGTACAGGGCAATGCGCAACTTCCTCACGAAGCAATCCAAAAAGCGACCAAGTCCTGTCACGGGATATTCCCAAAACGTATTGTAATGGAAGCCATTTGCCGGTTAGCAGAACGATTGAATATCGATAATGTTATGGCAGTCAGCAATGAACAGCATATCTTTCGCAGCCAACGCTACCACGATAAAAATAAGGTAATTCATTCCGACTACAACGCATTTTGGGAATCGGTTGGCGGCGAGTGCGACAGACACGAGTACTATCATATTCCGCGCACGCTGGCGCGAAAAAGCGAGGCGGATATTGCCAGCAAAAAACGCGCAGAATACCGCCGCCGCTATCAGCTACTGGACAGCATCCATTCGCAGCTGTCGTCGATGTTTCACCACTAATCCGCTCTGCCGCGTGCCAGCCACAGCACGCGGGAAAACATTTTTCGCAGCAGCGTTGGCACTGCGTCAACGCCGCGCCGCCCGGCTTCCATCGCTACCTCAATGGCTAAATCCGGTTTTGACGAACGATGTATCGCCTTGGAGATAATTTTTCGCATGTTCATGGGCACGTTCTCCGGGATTTGCGCCACCCGGTGAAAGACATCAGCAAACCCCTGGCGATACATAAAGTGTTCCATATCCAGCGCGGGGAGCATGGTTAAATGATCGCGTTCTTCCTCTCTGTCGTTATTCAACAAACCGCGCACCGTGGCCGCATACTTTTTCCCGGCTTCATCACCATCGACCAACACATGCCACTCGATACCCATCCGGCGGGCGAATTTAACCAGCGGCTTAAGACCGGACTGGGCGAATTCAATAACTTTAATCCCTTCTGCATCAAAGTGATGTCCGCACTGACGGGCCAGTTCGTTAATAACCCAGGTTTCCGTTTCGCCTTCTACCAGCAACCAGCAGCGGGCAAACAACGATGACGCACGATTAAAACGAATATGAAATGCGATTCGCCGACCATCTTCTGCACTGATCCCACCCGGCCCCAGCCGCCAGGCGGCGACGCGGGATGATTCACGAACCAGACGAACAACATGTTCCACGGGCGTAAGGGACAACAGCTCACCGGAATTGGTTGTCGCCACTCGCTGCAGAGGCAGTAAATTCAACAAGTGCCAGGCCACCGACAGCATGATGGGATGTAAACGCGTTTCCGGATCTTCCACCAGCAATAAAGGTCGGGCGTCTTTATCCAGCCTCAGCGTGCCTTTGGCCTGCAACAGGGTCGAAAACAGGCCCAACAGAATAACCCGGTGCGTACGTCCGCCGGGTTTATCAATCATGCGGTTAATAATGTCCAGATAGCGCCAGCTCCGTTGTTCGTTATTGGAGCGACGGCGCATCAGACGGTAGCGGGACTGGCCAGCCCCTTGCTCGGAAAAATAGTGCTCCAACAACTGCACCATGGCCGATAACCCCTGGCGGATCTGTCCGTCGGTCAGGTTTTGCGGTCGGGTAGCCAGCTCACGCGCCAGAAAATCCAGTTGGCGGGCGGTGACTTCGACGTCCGCCGAATCCGGCACGGTACCGTTGCGGATCCGGCGCATAAATCGCGCGTCGCGCAGACGCAGTACCGGCATCAGGCGCACAAGATGCCGCGCCTGATCGTTAATGTCATCGAGAGGTAATGGATGGCCGTCGCCGTCAAGAAAACTGCGCAAGGTCAGAACGCTACCGTCATCCGCACACTCGCCTTCCAGACGATAAAAAATGCGGTGATAGCCATCCTGGCACGGCGTCCAGCTGGCTTCCAGAGGGCGATAGCGACGTACCCGGTGACGCCCCGGCTGGGATTCACGAAACGTCAGGATAATGTGCAGGTGGTGTTCCCGGCCCTGTATGTCGCCCGGCGGGAACCAGAAATCCTCGCGGACAAAATGATACAAGTCTGGCTCCGGCGACAGCAGCAGGGTTAAGGCATCCAGCAGACTGGATTTACCCCACGCGTTCTCCCCAATCAGCACGTTGCTCTGCTCCAGCATCAACGACAGACGGTTAATACCACGAAATCCAACAATCTCAACGCGTTCGAGAATCATATAGCCTCCGGAAATGCTAACTTTTTCCTTCAAGTTATCAGGAGTATAACGGCAAGCGGGGGCTCAGGACACCCGATATCAATCTGGCGTGAATCGCAAAAGCAAAAAAAATAAGAATATTCTTCTTATGTTTTCTCCTGAATATAATTTCAGAACTTAATCATCGTCCTTTCGCTAATTGGACTATGCTTCATTCACCCAAGATTCAAAAAGGAATCGCAACATATTGCCTTAAATCAAATTTTTTCATCAATTTAACTGGCGAAGGGATGATATTTTTTTCTAAAATACCCGCTCTTTCATCATCGTCCCTTTTAGCGATGAATTACCGGGCAAGGAATACGAACCCGGAACTTTTAATTGAGGTGGTTATGTTCAGGAAATTAGCAGCTGAATTCTTCGGTACGTTTTGGCTCGTTTTTGGTGGGTGCGGTAGTGCAGTGCTGGCAGCCGCATTCCCGGAATTGGGAATTGGATTTGCCGGTGTCGCGCTGGCATTCGGCCTGACCGTATTAACCATGGCATTCGCCGTGGGTCATATTTCAGGTGGGCATTTTAACCCGGCGGTAACCTTCGGTTTATGGGCTGGCGGTCGTTTCCCGGCAAAAGATGTTATTGGTTACGTTATTGCTCAGGTTGTAGGCGGTATTGTTGCAGCAGCGGCACTGTATCTTATTGCCAGCGGTAAAGCGGGTTTTGATGCAACGGCCAGTGGTTTTGCATCAAACGGCTTTGGTGAACATTCACCAGGCGGTTATTCCATGCTTTCTGCCGTCGTCATTGAAATTATTCTGACCGCAGGCTTCTTATTAGTGATCCACGGCGCGACCGATAAACATGCTCCGGCAGGTTTTGCACCTATCGCAATTGGTCTGGCGTTAACTTTGATCCACTTGATCAGTATTCCAGTCACCAACACCTCCGTAAACCCGGCACGTAGTACCGCAGTAGCCATTTTCCAGGGCGGCTGGGCATTGCAACAATTGTGGTTCTTCTGGGTTATGCCGATTATCGGTGGGGTACTCGGCGGCCTTATTTACCGCACTCTGCTGGAAAAACGCGATTAATCGCTAACAAAAAAGGCCTGGCGCAAGTCAGGTCTTTTTTATCCTCTCTATATTTCCTTTTATTTGCAACTTTACTCCCCTCTTTGCTTTGAGTAGTGTGTGCTAGCGCATTTCGTCTTACTTCTCAGCAAGGATCTGGTTTTCATGTTTTCAGGGCTGTTAATCATTCTGGTTCCCCTTATTGTGGGCTACCTTATTCCGCTCCGGCACAGGACTGCATTACAACTTATCAATCGCCTGTTGAGCTGGATCGTCTACCTTATTCTCTTTTTTATGGGTATTAGCCTGGCGTTTCTGGATAATCTCGCCAGCAACCTGTTAGCTATTCTTCATTATTCTGCGGTCAGCGTGACGGTCATTATACTGTGTAATATTGCGGCGCTGTTCTGGCTGGAGCGTTCGCTGCCCTGGAGACACAACCACAAGCAAGAAAAACTCCCCTCGCGAATTGCAATGGCGCTTGAGTCGCTCCAGCTTTGCGGCGTCGTCGTCATCGGTTTCCTGCTCGGCCTCACTGGGCTTCCCATTCTGCAGCATGCCACCGAAGCCAGCGAATATACGTTAATCTTTTTACTGTTCCTGGTGGGGATCCAACTGCGCAACAGCGGTATGACCTTAAAGCAAATTGTGCTGAACCGTCGGGGGATGATCGTAGCCATCGTCGTCGTCGCCAGTTCGATGCTGGCGGGGGTTATCAATGCATTGATCCTCGGTCTGCCGCTGAAAACCGCGCTGGCGATGGCATCAGGTTTTGGCTGGTATTCCCTGTCCGGTATTCTGTTGACCGAATCGTTCGGACCCGTAATTGGTAGTGCCGCCTTCTTTAACGACCTGGCCCGTGAACTGATCGCCATTATGTTGATTCCAGGAATGGTGGGCCGCAGCCGCTCTACCGCGCTGGGATTATGCGGCGCGACATCAATGGATTTCACCCTGCCCGTTTTACAACGCAGCGGCGGCCTGGAAATGGTCCCGGCAGCCATCGTCCACGGCTTTATTTTGAGTCTGTTAGTGCCTCTGCTGATGGCGTTTTTCTCCGCCTGACGCTCGGGCAAATACCTCTCTGGCGGTAGTCAGCTACCGCCAAAATTGCGCTAAATCAATCTCCCTGCAAGTAGTAGCAGAAATCCCTTTTATCCCTACGCGCACAGGCATAATCTTAAACATGTATATTAAATATAACTTTAAAAGGTGTGACCATGTTTTGTGTGCAATGTGAACAAACCATCCGTACTCCGGCAGGAAACGGCTGCTCTTACGCGCAGGGTATGTGCGGTAAAACGGCTGAAACCTCCGATTTGCAGGATCTGCTGATTGCTTCCCTACAAGGTCTGTCTGCATGGGCTGTTAAAGCACGTGAATACGGCATCATCGACCATGAGGTTGATAACTTTGCGCCGCGTGCGTTCTTCTCCACGCTGACTAACGTAAACTTCGATTCCCCGCGTATTGTTGGCTATGCCCGTGAAGCTATCGCCATGCGAGACGCCCTGAAAGCACAATGCCTGAACATCGACGCGAACGCAGCTGTCACCAACCCGATGGCCGATCTGCAACTGGTCAGCGACGATCTGGGCGACCTGCAACGTCAGGCCGCTGAATTCACCCCGAATAAAGACAAAGCGACCATCGGCGATAATATCCTCGGCCTGCGTCTGCTGTGTCTGTACGGCTTGAAAGGTGCGGCAGCTTACATGGAGCACGCCCACGTTCTTGGTCAGTACGACAACGATATCTATGCTCAGTACCACAAAATCATGGCGTGGCTGGGTACCTGGCCTTCCGATATGAACGCTCTGCTGGAGTGTTCAATGGAAATCGGCCAAATGAACTTCAAAGTGATGAGCATTCTGGACGCCGGTGAAACCACTAAATACGGTCACCCGACCCCGACTCAGGTCAACGTAAAAGCAACCGAAGGTAAGTGCATCCTGATCTCCGGTCACGACCTGAAAGATTTGTACAACCTGCTTGAGCAGACTGAAGGCACCGGTGTTAACGTTTATACCCACGGTGAAATGCTGCCAGCACACGGCTATCCGGAACTGCGTAAGTTCAAACACCTAATCGGTAACTACGGCAGCGGCTGGCAGAACCAGCAGGTTGAATTCGCCCGCTTCCCTGGCCCAATCGTGATGACTTCTAACTGCATCATCGACCCAACCGTTGGCGCCTACGACGACCGTATCTGGACCCGTAGCATCGTCGGCTGGCCGGGCGTGAGCCACCTTGAAGGTGACGATTTCGGTCCGGTTATCGCACAGGCGCAGCAGATGGCTGGCTTCCCGTACAGTGAAATTCCGCACCTGATCACCGTAGGTTTCGGTCGTCAGACCCTGCTGGGCGCTGCTGATACCCTGATCGACCTGGTGAGCCGCGAAAAACTGCGTCACATCTTCCTGGTTGGCGGTTGTGACGGCGCACGTGGTGAACGTAACTACTTCACCGACTTCGCCACCAGCGTACCAGACGACTGCCTGATTCTGACCCTTGCTTGCGGTAAATACCGTTTCAACAAACTGGAATTCGGCGATATCGAAGGTCTGCCGCGTCTGGTCGATGCCGGTCAGTGTAACGATGCCTACTCTGCCATTATCCTGGCGGTCACCCTGGCAGAGAAACTGGGCTGTGGCGTGAACGATCTGCCGCTGTCTCTGGTGCTCTCCTGGTTCGAACAGAAAGCGATTGTTATTCTGCTGACCCTGCTGTCTCTGGGCGTGAAAAACATCGTCACTGGCCCGACTGCGCCTGGTTTCTTCACACCGGATTTGCTGGCAGTTCTCAACGAGAAATTTGGTCTGCGTTCCGTGACCACCGTTGAAGAAGACATGAAGCAACTGCTGAGCGCGTAAGGAGTAAAGAATGACAATGCCAACTCATCAGTGCCCATGGCGGATGCAGGTTCACCACATCCATCAGGAAACGCCGGATGTATGGACAATTTCGTTGCTGTGCCACGATTATTATCCTTACCGCGCCGGGCAGTATGCACTGGTCAGCGTACGTAATTCAGCGGATACGCTGCGTGCTTACACCATTTCCTCAACACCGGGCGTTAGCGAGTACATTACGTTGACCATCCGCCGGATTGACGATGGCGCAGGTTCACAGTGGCTAACCCGCGACGTGAAGCGCGGCGACTATATCTGGCTGTCCGATGCCATGGGTGAGTTCACCTGTGAAGATAAAGCGGAAGACAAGTTCCTGATGCTGGCCGCAGGCTGTGGCGTTACGCCAATCATGTCAATGCGTCGCTGGTTGGCAAAGTACCGCCCGCAAGCGGATGTACAGGTAATCTTTAACGTTCGCTCGCCGCAAGATGTCATTTTTGCCGACGAGTGGCGTGAATATCCGGTGACATTAGTTGCTGAAAACAATGCCACCGAAGGTTTTGTTTCTGGCCGACTGACTACCGAACTGCTGAAAAGCGTACCGGATCTGACCTCGCGTACAGTGATGACCTGTGGCCCGGCACCGTATATGGATCTGGTCGAGAAAGAAGTCAAAGCACTGGGTGTGACGCGCTTCTTTAAAGAGCAGTTCTTCACACCTGTTGCCGAAGCCGCCACCAGTGGTCTGAAGTTTAC
Organism: Citrobacter freundii ATCC 8090 = MTCC 1658 = NBRC 12681; assembly: GCF_011064845.1. Lineage (NCBI taxonomy): Bacteria > Pseudomonadati > Pseudomonadota > Gammaproteobacteria > Enterobacterales > Enterobacteriaceae > Citrobacter > Citrobacter freundii. The sequence goes on from NZ_CP049015.1 coordinate 3,144,604, forward strand.
TAAGCTACAGCCGGCGAAAGAGTTCTATGCGCCGGTGGGCAGTACGCTGCTGGAAGCGCTGGAAAGCAACAAGGTTCCGGTTGTCGCCGCATGCCGTGCAGGCGTTTGCGGCTGCTGCAAAACCAAAGTGGTTGACGGTAACTACACGGTCAGCAGCACCATGACGCTGACCGACGCAGAAATCGCTGAAGGTTATGTGCTGGCCTGTTCCTGCCATCCGCAGGGTGATTTAGTGCTGGCGTAATTGGCCGGTATCTGATGTGCAAAAGGCTGCCTGGCTGTACCGGGTGGCCTTTTTTATGCTCTCAGGCGCTGCAAAATTCTGATATTTTCACTCTCCCCGGCAAAATACCTCCTTCCCCCGTAAATTATCGACCACACTTACCCTTCGCAGATTAAGCATAATCCAGGACTACCACGTCGAACTTTCTACAAGGATCCCCATGAAAAAAGTGGCCATTGTCGGCGTCGGTCCCACCGGCATTTATACGTTTCATGCCCTGGTTGAGCGCGGTGAACCGCTGGAAATAGAGCTTTATGAGCAAGCTGAACAGGCGGGCGTTGGCATGCCTTATAACAGCGACAACAACGCAGACTTCATGCTGGCAAATATAGCCAGCATAGAGATCCCACCGATTTATATCAGTTATCTGACGTGGCTACAGAATCAAAGTGATGACTATCTGGCGCAGTTTCGGATTGAACGTAATTCTTTGCATGAACGGCAATTTTTGCCCCGCGTGATCCTCGGTGACTATTATCGCGATCGTTTATTCGCTATCGTCGAGAAAGCGCGAGGCTCAGGCTTCGCGATTAGCATAAACGAATCAAGCGAAGTCACCGACCTGTGCGCAAACCCGAATGGGGTCTCTCTGTGGATCAATCATGCTTCACAGCCTGTCGAGGTGGACTTCGCCGCTATTGCCACTGGTCATCTGTGGCCTGAAACGGATGTACAGACACGGAGGTTTTTTCCCAGCCCGTGGACAGGTCTAATGGACGTCCAGATTAGCGCTTGCCGGGTAGGAATTCTCGGCACCTCGCTCAGCGCGATTGACGCAGCGATGGCCGTGGCCTGCCAACACGGTGCCTTCACCACCGGGGCTGATAACGCACTCCAGTTTATCTGTAAATCCGACAGCCAAAGCCTGAAGCTGACCCTAATGTCGCGCAGCGGTGTGCTGCCTGAAGCGGATTTTTACTGCCCTCTGCCCTATGAATCGTTGAACATCGCAACGCCTGAAGCAATTGAAGACGTCATTGTCCATGGGCAAAAAGGATTACTGGACCGCATTTTCCGGATTATTGTACAACAACTGCAAGATGCAGCCCCGCAATGGAGCCAAGAGATAGCACTTGAGACGCTCAACGCCGATACATTCCCCGAGGCCTACTTTGCCGACAGGCTTGAGCACGATCCTTTTGAATGGGCGAAGCGCAACCTGATTGAAGTTGAACGCAACAAACAGGAACAGCGTACCGTCGCGTGGCGCTATACACTGCTGCGGCTACACGAGGTAATCGAAGAGATCGTCCCACATCTTGATCCGTCTGATGAAAAGCGCTTTAAGCGTGGACTGGCGCGCGTGTTTATCGACAATTATGCGGCAATCCCGTCTGAATCAGTCCGCCGACTGCTGGCGCTGCACGACGCCGGGCTGATTGAGATCCTCACACTTGGTGCGGATTATGAGCGTACGAATGAGCAGGAAATGACGGTAATTTACCACCACGGTCGACGCAGCGAATTCGATGTGTTTATTGACGCCCGAGGGCAACGGGCATTGCAGAGCAAAGATGTCCCTTTCCCAACGCTACGCGATCAACTGCTGGCCTGTGGCGATGAGATCCCGGATATCGGCGAAGATTACACGCTGCAAGCGCCGGAAAACGCCCGCAATCGCATCGCTTTTGGCGGGCTGCCGTGGTTGATGCACGATCGTCCGTTTATTCAGGGACTGGTTGTCAGTGCTGAAATAGGCGCCGCGATGGCAAGGGCATTGACGCAGCGAGCGCTGAGACGTCGGCACAAACTATGGAACAGTGATGACATATAGATTAGCGACAGATTGAACGACGAGGCGGGCAAACCGTTAGCGCACCCCCGCCTCGGTATTGACTCTCAAATGGTAACTATCGCCAGGCAGAATTTCCTGCAACGGAGTAACGCCCCGCCCCCAAAAACGCCACGGCCAGCGCGCCGATGAAGAAATACACCAGACTTTCAATCGCCCATGCACCGGTTTTATCCAGTGTCCAGGTTTCGCCCATCCCGACCATCAGCCATGCCACAACCATCGTAAACGCCAGCCCCAACGCCGCCGGACGCGTCAGGATGCCTAGAATAATCAGACACGGCGCTACAACCTCTCCCAGCAGAACGCCGTACGCAATAAAGCCCGGGAAACCTTTCGCTATCAACATGCCGCTGATGCCATCAATACCAGCAAACAGTTTATGCAGCCCATGAAACAGCATCAGCCCACCGACGGCAAGGCGTAACAAAAACTTGCCAAAATCTTCGTGAGTCAGTACCCGGTTAACTGAATTTAATAGTTTTATAACCATTTGAATTTATTCCTTGTTTCACCATGTCCAATAACAAACTACGCTTAATACAGGTTAAATGAAACCTGCCGGAAATAAGGGGGAAATGAGAAGCATAACGATTATCTTCATCTAAACTTGTAACCGGTATCACATTAGAGGAGAAGGAAAACCATGAAACAAACGGTTGCCGCTTTTATTGCTAAAACACTCGAACAGGCTGGCGTAAAACGCATTTGGGGTGTAACGGGTGACTCGCTAAATGGTCTGAGTGATAGTCTGAATCGTATGGGAACAATTGACTGGATGCCAACCCGTCATGAAGAGGTTGCGGCCTTCGCCGCGGGCGCTGAAGCGCAGTTGACGGGCGAGCTGGCCGTCTGCGCAGGCTCGTGTGGGCCTGGCAACCTGCACCTGATTAACGGCCTGTTTGATTGCCACCGCAACCACGTTCCGGTGCTGGCAATCGCCGCGCATATTCCATCCAGTGAAATAGGCAGCGGTTATTTTCAGGAGACCCACCCGCAAGAGTTGTTCCGTGAATGTAGCCACTATTGCGAGCTGGTCTCCAGCCCTGAGCAGATCCCCCAGGTGCTGGCTATAGCTATGCGTAAAGCGGTGCTCAACCGTGGCGTCTCCGTGGTGGTATTACCCGGCGACGTGGCGCTGAAGCCCGCCCCTGAAAGCGCCACCACGCACTGGTATCATGCGCCGCTCCCGGTAGTCACCCCGGAAGAGGAAGAGCTGAGAAAACTGGCGCAACTGCTGCGCTACTCCAGCAACATCGCCCTGATGTGCGGCAGCGGCTGCGCCGGTGCGCATAAAGAGCTGGTTGAGTTTGCGGCTAAAATTAAAGCCCCGATCGTGCACGCTCTGCGCGGGAAAGAGCATGTTGAGTACGATAACCCCTATGACGTGGGTATGACCGGGCTGATTGGCTTTTCATCCGGCTTCCATACCATGATGAATGCCGACACGCTGATCCTGCTCGGCACCCAGTTCCCCTATCGCCCGTTCTACCCCACCGACGCCAAAATTATTCAGATTGATATCAATCCGGCGAGTATTGGCGCGCACAGTAAAGTTGATATGGCGCTGGTAGGCGATATTAAATCCACGTTACGTGCCCTACTACCTCTGGTGGAAGAGAAAACCGAGCGGCAGTTCCTGGACAAAGCACTGGAGCACTACCGCGAGGCGCGCAAAGGGCTGGATGATTTAGCCAAACCCAGCGATAAAGCCATTCACCCGCAATATCTGGCGCAACAGATCAGCCACTTTGCCGCTGACGATGCCATCTTTACCTGCGACGTTGGCACGCCAACGGTGTGGGCAGCACGCTATCTGAAAATGAACGGCAAACGTCGCCTGCTCGGATCGTTTAACCACGGGTCGATGGCTAATGCCATGCCGCAGGCACTCGGCGCACAAGCGACCGAACCAGGACGTCAGGTTGTGGCAATGTGCGGTGACGGCGGCTTTAGCATGCTGATGGGCGATTTTCTGTCGGTGGTACAAATGAAGTTACCGGTGAAGATTATTGTCTTCAACAACAGCGTGCTGGGATTTGTGGCGATGGAGATGAAAGCTGGTGGTTATCTGACTGACGGCACCGAACTGCACGACACGAATTTCGCGCGGATTGCCGAGGCCTGTGGCATCACGGGCATTCGCGTGGAGAAATCTTCAGAGGTTGATGAGGCGCTGCAAAGGGCGATGTCAATTGACGGTCCGGTGCTGGTCGATGTGGTGGTGGCGAAAGAAGAGCTGGCGATCCCGCCGCAGATCAAGCTCGAACAAGCCAAAGGTTTTAGCCTGTATATGCTGCGCGCAATCATCAGCGGACGCGGTGATGAAGTGATCGAACTGGCGAAAACTAACTGGCTCAGGTAAAACAGAGGGCATTACCTCACTTAAAAAGGAATGCCCGTGATTGATTTACGCAGTGATACTGTCACCCGACCCAGTCGCGCCATGCTCGAAGAGATGATGGCCGCCCCGGTCGGGGACGACGTCTACGGTGATGATCCTACCGTTAATGCCCTCCAGCAATACGCGGCCGAGCTTTCTGGCAAAGAAGCCGCCATTTTCTTACCTACCGGCACTCAGGCGAACCTGGTTGCACTGCTCAGCCATTGTCAGCGCGGCGAAGAGTATATCGCCGGTCAGGGCGCGCATAACTATCTCTACGAAGCGGGTGGCGCAGCGGTGCTCGGCAGCATTCAACCGCAACCCATCGATGCCGCGCCGGATGGCTCCCTGCCGCTGGACAAAGTGGCAGCAAAAATCAAAGCAGACGATATCCATTTTGCCCGCACCCGTCTGCTCAGTCTGGAAAACACGCATAACGGAAAAGTGCTGCCGCGCGAGTATCTGAAAGAGGCCTGGGAATTCACCCGGGAGCGCAATCTTGCCCTGCACGTCGACGGCGCGCGTATTTTTAACGCCATCGTCGCCTATGGCTGTGAGCTTAAAGATGTCACGCAATACTGCGACTCGTTCACCATTTGTCTTTCCAAAGGTCTGGGAACGCCGGTAGGCTCGCTGCTGGTCGGCAGCCACGAGTACATCAAGCGTGCCATTCGCTGGCGCAAAATGACCGGCGGCGGCATGCGCCAGGCGGGTATTTTGGCGGCGGCCGGACTGTATGCGCTGAAAAATAACGTGGCGCGTTTGCAGGAAGACCATGACAACGCCGCCTGGATGGCGGAGCAACTGCGCGAAGCAGGGGCGGACGTCATGCGCCACGACACCAACATGCTGTTTGTGCGCGTTGGCGAAGAGCACGCGGCCGCGCTGGGTGAATATATGAAAGCGCAGGGTGTGCTGATTAACGCCTCCCCGATTGTGCGCCTGGTGATGCATCTTGACGTATCACGTGAACAACTTGCTGAAGTCGTCGCCCACTGGCGCACTTTTTTAACCCAATAAGGAGATGGGCGTGCCGCAACGGATTTTGGTTCTTGGCGCCAGTGGCTACATTGGTCAGCATTTGGTACAGGCGCTCAGTCAGCAAGGGCATCAGGTGTTGGCTGCGGCACGTCGCATTGAACGACTGGAAAAGCAGCAACTGGCCAACGTCAGTTGCCATAAGGTCGATTTGAATTGGCCAGATAACCTCACCCCGCTACTGGTGGGTGTTGATACGGTTTATTACCTGGTCCATGGCATGGGTGAAGGCGGTGATTTTATCGCCCACGAACGTCAGGTGGCGATGAACGTCCGCGATGCACTGCGTAATACAGCGGTCAAACAGCTTATTTTCCTGAGCTCATTACAGGCTCCCCGGCATGAACAATCCGATCATCTGCGTGCGCGACAGATAACCGCAGATACTCTGCGTGAATCAGGCGTGCCAATGACGGAATTGCGTGCGGGCATTATCGTGGGGGCAGGTTCCGCTGCCTTTGAAGTGATGCGCGACATGGTCTACAACCTGCCGGTACTCACCCCTCCGCGCTGGGTGCGCTCACGTACCACACCCATCGCGCTGGAGAATTTGATGTACTACCTGGTGGCGTTGTTGGATCATCCCACGCAACATCACCGCGTACTCGAAGCAGCCGGCCCGCAGGTGTTGAGCTATCAGGAACAGTTCGAGCATTTTATGGCGGTCAGCGGTAAACATCGCCTGCTCATCCCCATCCCCTTCCCTACCCGCTGGATTTCGGTCTGGTTTTTAAACGTCATTACGTCAGTGCCGCCAACCACGGCCAAGGCGCTGATCCAGGGCTTAAAACACGACCTGCTGGCCGATGACACCGAACTACGTGCGCTGATCCCGCAAAAGCTGATTGCCTTTGATGACGCGGTGCGCAGTACGTTGAAGGAAGAAGAAAAGCTGGTCAACTCCAGCGACTGGGGTTACGACGCACAGGCGTTTGCCCGCTGGCGTCCAGAATATGGCTATTTCGCCAAACAAGCTGGCTTTAGCGTTGAAACCGCCGCCAGCAAAAAAGCACTGTGGCAGGTAGTGAATCGACTCGGCGGCAAAGAAGGCTATTTCTTTGGCAATATTCTATGGAAGACGCGCGCGGCGTTGGACCTGCTGGTCGGCCATAAGCTGGCAAAAGGTCGTCCCGAACACCCACTATTGCAAGTTGGCGACACCGTTGATAGCTGGAAAGTCATCATCGTTGAGCCGGAGAAACAGCTGACGCTGCTGTTTGGGATGAAAGCGCCGGGATTGGGTCGCCTGAGTTTCACACTGGAAGATAAAGGCGATCATCGACGCATTGATGTACGCGCCTGGTGGCATCCACACGGTATGCCTGGCCTCTTCTACTGGCTGTTGATGATCCCCGCCCACCTGTTCATTTTCAGGGGGATGGCGAAGCGTATAGCCAAACTTGCAGAACAAATCACAGACTAATGATAAAAAGAGCCTGTATTCTTTCATGTTTCCCATTGCATACAGGCGTATTTCACGGAAGAATGCGCACGACGTTTTTTAAACACAGTGGATTGATATGAAGGTACTGGTTACCGGAGCCACCAGCGGCTTGGGCCGAAACGCGGTTGAGTTTTTATGCAGCAAAGGCGTCAGCGTCAGAGCCACCGGTCGCAACGAAGCGATGGGCAAGCTGCTGGAGAAAATGGGCGCAGAATTTGTGCATGCGGATTTGACCGAGCTGGTTTCTTCGCAAGCAAAAGTGATGCTTGCCGGCATCGACACGCTGTGGCACTGCTCCAGTTTTACCTCACCGTGGGGAACTCAGGAAGCCTTCGATCTGGCCAACGTTCGCGCAACTCGCCGTCTGGGCGAGTGGGCCGTAGCCTGGGGCGTTCGCAACTTCATTCATATCTCCTCGCCGTCGCTCTATTTTGATTATCACCACCATCGCGATATCAAAGAGGACTTTCGCCCGCACCGCTTCGCCAATGAATTTGCCCGCAGCAAAGCAGCTGGCGAAGACGTGATCGCGTTGCTGGCGCAGGCCAACCCGCAGACGCGTTTTACGGTATTGCGTCCGCAAAGCCTGTTCGGACCACACGATAAGGTCTTTATCCCGCGCCTGGCCCATATGATGTACCACTATGGCAGCATCCTGTTGCCGCACGGCGGAAGTGCGCTGGTAGATATGACCTACTACGAAAATGCAGTGCACGCGATGTGGCTGGCAAGTCAGCAAGCCTGCGATAAGCTGCCGTCAGGTCGCGCGTACAACATTACCAACGGCGAGCATCGCACTCTGCGCAGCATTGTGCAGAAACTCATCGACGAGCTGAATATTGATTGTCGGATCCGCTCCGTTCCCTACCCGATGCTGGACATGATTGCCCGCAGCATGGAGCGCTTAGGCAATAAATCGGCAAAAGAGCCAAAGCTGACGCATTACGGCGTCTCGAAGCTAAATTTTGATTTTACGCTGGATACTACCCGCGCTCAGGAAGAGTTGGGTTATCAGCCCATTGTGACGCTGGATGCAGGGATTGAACGTACCGCGGCCTGGCTGCGCGACCACGGTAAGCTGCCGCGTTAACCATTGCCGGATGGCGGCGCAAGCGCCTTATCCGGCCTACAAAATCCAGCCTAAATTAGCCGTAGGCCTGATAAGCGAAGCACCATCAGGCATTGGTGTTCTGCGTTAACCCTGCCCGTATTTTTCCAGTAACGCTTCGGCAATCGCCTGAGTTTCCGCATCCGCCACGCCGTTCCACAGCGTCGGGCGGAAGTGCATCTGGAAGGCCATAATCACCCGCTGCTGTTCGCGCGGCGTCATATCAGATTTTATCTCATAGCCGTAACGCGACAGCAGATCGAGTAAAGATTCGGTTGCTACCGGCGTATGAGGTGCTCGCCCGGCAAGATAAAACGCTACGCGCTGAGTGTCCGGCCACGCGCCAATTCCCTGTTCGGCCAGCACTTTCCATGGGAAAAGCGGTCCAGGATCGTCCTTACGTTGCGGCGCGATGTCCGCATGGGCTACCACGTTCTGCGGTTTTATGTCGTAGCGGGCGATAATATCTTTCGCCAATGGGATCAGCGCCTGAATCTGCGCGGGTTCAAACGGCGCAAAATATTTTATCCCTGCCGATTTTTGCCAGCCGCGGTTTTCCAGCTCAATGCCAATTGAGGTATCGTTAATACGCGTAGCGCCACGCCAGAAGCTAATCCCCGCATGCCAGGCCAGATCTTTTTCCGGCACCAGTTGCCAGATACGCGGTTTGCCGTGGTAGAGCGGCGGCACAGCCGGGATCAAATAGTGCGAGCTGACGTTTTTATCGGTCAGCGTAGCCAGAGAAGAGTCAAAATCATCGGCCGTGTAATGGATAACCAGCACTTTAATGCGTGGATAAGCAGCCTGTGCCTGACGGCGGGTATCTAACTGATACCCGTCTTTGTCGACAATCCCTTTTTCGCCAGCACATCCCACCAGCAACAGCGTAAATGCCAGCAGACACAACAGACGCTTCATCGGCGAGTTTTCACCGCGGTACCGCTGACGCTCACCATTAGCATACTGCCGTCTTTGCCCACGGTTTCGTAATCAATATCAATACCGACCACCGCATCAGCACCCAGCGCTTTGGCCTGTTCGCCCAACTCCTGGAAAGCAATTTCACGCGCTTTACGCAGCTCTTTTTCATACGCGCCGGAGCGACCGCCGACAATATCGCGAATGCCGGCGAAAAAATCGCGGAAGATATTCGCGCCTAAAATGGCTTCGCCAGTCACAACACCGCAGTATTCCACGATGCTCTGCCCTTCCAGCGTAGGGGTAGTCGAAAACTGCATGGTTAATCTCCTTTTTGCGCTAAGAGCACGATCTCAAAAGCATTATCGAACCGATCCACTATCATTGAAAGGATATATTCTATCAACGTAGAACACTAATAGTAGAAAGCTAATAAGGAAATCATTATGCGCTACTCGAAACTCTCTCTGCTGGTTCCCTGTGCACTCCTTCTCAGCGCCTGTACGACCGTGACGCCGGTCTATAAAGATAACGGCACGCGTAGCGGTTCATGCGTAGAAGGCGGGCCAGACAGCGTGGCTCAACAATTCTATGATTACCGTATTCAGCATCGAAACAATGATCTTACCCCACTTCGTCCATACCTTAGCGACAACCTGGCTAAACTGCTGACCGACGCCAGCCGCGATAATGCATACCGCGACCTGTTTAACAGCGATCCGTTCTCCAGTCGGGCTACGTTACCGGACAGTGCCAGCGTCGCCAGCGCATCGACTATTCCGAATAGTGATGCACGCAACATTCCGCTACGCGTAGAGCTGAAACAGGGTGACCAGAGCTGGCGTGATGAAGTGCTGATGATCCGCGAAGGCCAGTGCTGGGTCGTTGATGATGTCCGCTATCTGGGCGGCAGCGTACACGCGCCAGCCGGGACGTTGCGCCAGTCTGTCGAAAACCGTTAATCGCGCCATTTACTCGCCCAAATCATAACCCCCATTAATTGTCTGGCATTCTGCATAGAATGCCGACAATTATTCTTGCCCACTGGTGGCCCCGCTATTTTGTGCTATGTTTAGAGAAGAATGCGGTTTGCATTTAACTTTTAACGCATAAATATTGCATAACTATTCTGTCAAAGGTAGTATCTGCGGCTTCAATAGCTATCAGACTGCCAGTATCGAGTGTCAATGAGTATTCAATTAAACGGCATTAACTGCTTCTACGGCGCACATCAGGCGCTGTTCGATATCACGCTGGATTGCCCTCAGGGTGAAACACTGGTGTTACTTGGCCCAAGTGGAGCCGGGAAAAGCTCGCTACTGCGCGTACTCAACCTGCTTGAGATGCCGCGCTCGGGCACGCTCTCTATTGCGGGTAACCGTTTCGACTTCACGAAAACCCCGTCAGATAAAGCCATTCGGGATCTGCGTCAAAACGTGGGCATGGTCTTCCAGCAATATAATCTTTGGCCGCATCTCACGGTGGTGCAGAACCTGATTGAAGCGCCCTGCCGCGTACTAGGTCTGACAAAAGAGCAAGCGATGGCGCGTGCCGAGAAACTGCTGGAACGACTGCGTCTGAAGCCGTACAGCGATCGCTATCCACTGCATCTGTCCGGCGGCCAGCAGCAGCGTGTGGCCATTGCCCGCGCGTTGATGATGGAACCACAGGTGCTGCTGTTTGATGAGCCTACCGCAGCGCTTGACCCGGAAATCACCGCCCAAATCGTCAGCATCATTCGTGAGCTGGCGGAAACCAATATTACTCAGGTGATCGTCACCCACGAAGTGGAAGTTGCTCGTAAAACGGCCAGTCGCGTGGTGTACATGGAAAACGGTCATATCGTCGAGTTTGGGGATGCGAGCTGCTTTGCCAACCCGCAAACCGAAGCGTTTAAAAACTATCTTTCTCACTAAGATTCGGGACAATACAATGAAAAAAGTTCTGATTGCCGCGCTAATCGCAGGTTTTAGCCTTTCCGCTACCGCAGCCCAAACCATTCGTTTCGCCACCGAAGCGTCTTATCCTCCGTTTGAATCGATCGATGCTAACAACAAGATCGTAGGGTTTGACGTTGATCTGGCGAATGCGCTGTGTAAAGAGATTGACGCTACCTGTACCTTCACCAATCAGGCCTTCGACAGCCTGATCCCGAGCCTGAAATTCCGTCGTTTTGACGCGGTGATGGCCGGTATGGACATCACGCCTGAGCGTGAAAAACAGGTTCTGTTCACCACCCCTTACTACGACAACTCTGCGCTGTTTGTTGGCCAACAGGGTAAATACACCAGCATTGATCAGCTGAAAGGCAAAAAAGTCGGCGTTCAAAACGGAACGACGCACCAGAAATTCATCATGGATAAACATCCGGAAGTGACTACCGTGCCGTATGACAGCTATCAGAATGCCAAACTCGATCTGCAAAACGGTCGTATTGACGGCGTCTTTGGTGATACCGCAGTAGTGACAGAGTGGCTGAAAGACAATCCAAAACTGGCCGCGGTTGGCGACAAAGTCACGGATAAAGATTACTTCGGTACTGGTCTGGGCATCGCTGTGCGCCAGGGCAATACCGAGCTGCAGCAGAAATTTAACGCTGCGCTGGAAAAAGTGAAGAAAGATGGGACTTACGAGACCATCTACAACAAATGGTTCCAGAAGTAATATTTGATGAATGAATTTTTTCCTTTAGCAAGCGCCGCCGGGATGACCGTCGGCCTTGCCGTTTGTGCGCTGATCATTGGCCTTGCGCTCGCCATGTTTTTTGCCGTCTGGGAGTCAGTAAAATGGCGCCCGGTGGCATGGGCGGGCTCGGCCCTGGTCACCATCCTGCGCGGTCTGCCAGAAATTCTGGTGGTTCTGTTTATCTATTTCGGCTCCTCACAACTGCTGCTGACGCTGGCCGATGGCTTTACGATCAATCTCGGGTTTGTACAAATCCCGGTTCAGATGCAGATCGAAAACTTCGACGTCAGCCCGTTCCTGTGCGGTGTCATTGCACTGTCATTGCTGTATGCCGCTTACGCGTCGCAAACGCTGCGTGGCGCGCTGAAGGCCGTGCCACTCGGGCAATGGGAGTCAGGTCAGGCGTTAGGTTTGTCTAAAGCCGCGATCTTCTTTCGTCTGGTGATGCCGCAGATGTGGCGTCATGCCTTACCGGGACTGGGTAACCAGTGGCTGGTATTGCTGAAAGATACCGCGCTGGTCAGCCTTATCAGCGTGAACGATCTGATGTTGCAAACCAAGAGCATCGCTACCCGTACCCAGGAGCCGTTTACCTGGTACATTGTGGCGGCCGCTATTTACCTGGTGATTACGCTGGTGAGTCAGTATATTCTCAAACGCATTGACCTGCGCGCGACACGTTTTGAGCGGAGACCAGGCTGATGCTTGAGTATTTACCTGAATTGTTGAAAGGGCTGCATACAAGCCTGACGCTGACGGTCGCCTCCATCGTGGTTGCTCTGGTACTGGCGCTGATCTTCACCGTCATCCTGACGCTGAAAACGCCGGTACTGGTGTGGCTGGTTCGCGCTTATATCACGCTGTTCACCGGTACACCGCTGCTGGTGCAAATCTTCCTGATCTACTACGGACCAGGACAGTTTCCGGCATTGCAAGAATATCCGGTACTGTGGCATCTGCTCTCTGAACCCTGGTTATGCGCCTTAATTGCGCTGTCGTTAAACAGTGCGGCCTACACTACGCAACTGTTCTACGGCGCTATCCGTGCAATCCCGGAAGGCCAGTGGCAGTCCTGCGGTGCATTGGGGATGAGCAAAAAGGATACGCTGGCGATTCTGTTGCCGTACGCCTTTAAACGCGCCCTCTCCTCATATTCCAACGAAGTGGTGCTGGTATTTAAAAGTACCTCACTGGCTTACACCATCACCCTGATGGAAGTCATGGGTTATAGCCAGCTGCTGTACGGCCGTACTTATGACGTTATGGTATTCGGTGCTGCGGGTGTGATTTACCTGATCGTCAACGGCTTGCTGACGCTGATGATGCGCTTAATAGAGCGTAAAGCGCTGGCGTTTGAACATCGGAATTAAGCATATGCCTGATGGCGCTACGCTTATCAGGCCTACGGTTCATGCACCTTTTGTAGGCCGGATAAGGTGCTAGCACCGCCATCCGGCAAATATGCATAAAGCAAAATAATAAAGACGGACAACAACCTAAATTGTCCGTCTTTTTTTATGCCATTAAAAATATTTAATCATTTTTATTGCATACAAATTCATTAAATGGCATTGTTAATCCACGCCGCAGACACGGTAAATAATCATAAGATTGACAGATGGGAGTTCCACCATGAAAAAGTTAGTACTGGCCGCATTACTTGCTACTTTCGCCGCTGGCGCCTCAGCTGCTGATAAAATTAGTTTCGGTGTATCAGCCACGTATCCGCCATTTGAATCACTGGACGCCAGCAATAAAATTGTCGGTTTTGACATCGACCTAGCAACGGCGCTGTGCAAACAAATGCAGGCAGAATGTACTTTCACCAATCACGCTTTCGATAGCCTGATCCCCGCGCTGAAATTCAAGAAATATGATGCGGTTATTTCCGGAATGGATATCACACCTGAGCGTAGCAAGCAGGTTGCATTTACTCAGCCTTACTATGCCAACTCCGCGCTGGTGATTGCGAAAAAAGACACCTATAAAACCTTTGCCGACCTGAAAGGTAAGCGCATCGGTATGGAAAACGGCACCACCCATCAGAAATACCTGCAGGATAAACATCCTGAGGTGAAAACCGTGGCCTACGATAGCTATCAGAATGCGATTATCGACCTGAAAAATGGCCGTATTGATGGCGTATTTGGCGATACTGCTGTGGTTAACGAGTGGCTGAAAACCAACCCGCAGTTAGGCGTAGCCACTGACAAAGTAACCGACCCGCAATACTTCGGTACTGGCCTTGGCATCGCGGTTCGCCCGGATAACAAAGCCCTGCTGGAAAAACTGAACAGCGCGCTGGCGGCAATCAAAGCTGACGGCACGTACAAGAAAATCAGCGATCAGTGGTTCCCGCAGTAACGTCTGCCCAATCTGAAAAGCCGCGCTCTGCGGCTTTTTTTATCTCTTCGCCTGCGCTTTCAGTCAGTTCTTACGCCATAAACACTTTCCTGGCATACACTTGTTAAAACGAAAAAAAAGTGAGGCAAACGGATGATAGCGTTCCCTGCCAGTTTACTGATCCTCAATGGAAAAAGTGCTGATAATCTCCCCCTGCGTGATGCCATTGCGAAGCTTCGCGATGAAGGCGTGGAAATCCATGTTCGCGTGACCTGGGAAAAAGGCGATGCCCAACGCTACGTTAATGAAGCTCGTCAGCTAGGCGTTGAAACGGTGATTGCCGGCGGCGGCGACGGCACCATCAACGAAGTTTCGACGGCGCTGATCCAGTCGCAGGGCGGCAATATTCCGGCGCTGGGTATTTTACCGTTGGGAACGGCAAATGATTTTGCCACCAGCGTGGGGATACCCGACGACCTTGATAAGGCGTTAAAGCTGGCTATCGCCGCAAATGCGACAGCGATCGATATGGTGCAGGTCAATGATAAAACCTGTTTTATCAACATGGCGACCGGCGGCTTCGGCACACGTATCACTACCGAAACGCCGGAAAAACTCAAAGCTGCGTTGGGTGGCGTATCATACTTTATCCACGGATTAATGCGCATGGATACGCTCAAACCCGACGTCTGCGATATTCGCGGGGAAGATTTTCACTGGCAAGGTAAGGCGCTGGTGATTGGTATCGGTAATGGTCGTCAGGCTGGAGGCGGGCAACAGCTTTGCCCAACGGCGCTGATCAACGATGGTCTGTTGCAACTGCGCATTTTTACCGGCGAAGAACTGTTGCCAGGGCTGCTTTCGGCGTTAACGCAATCCGAAGACAACCCTAACATCATCGAGGGCGCATCATCGTGGTTTGATATCCGCGCCCCACACGAAATTACCTTTAATCTTGACGGCGAACCGCTCAGCGGACAGGAGTTTCATATTGAAATCCTGCCTGAGGCGTTACGTTGCAGACTGCCGCCGGGTTGTCCACTGTTGCGCTAACACAACGACACCCCGGCTGTAATCAGGCGATGGTAACTTTGCTGTCCAGATAAACATCCTGCACGGCGTTAATCAGCTTAACGCCGTCGGCCATGGTTTTCTTGAATGCTTTGCGTCCAAGAATCAGCCCCATGCCGCCTGCTCGTTTGTTAATCACCGCCGTACGTACCGCATCACTGAGATCGGTTTCGCCGCCAGCCGCGCCGCCGGAGTTAATTAACCCGGCGCGCCCCATATAACAGTTCGCCAGTTGATAACGTACCAGGTCAATTGGATTCTCGCTGGTCAACTTGGTGTAGACGCGATCGTCGGTGTAGCCAAAATTAACCGCTTTATACCCACCGTTATTTTCCGCCATTTTCTGCTTAACGATATCCGCTCCGATAGTGGCAGCCAGATGGTTAGCCTGTCCGGTAAGATCGGCAGAAACATGGTAATCCACGCCATCTTTTTTAAACGCGGAGTTACGCAGATACGCCCACAACACGGTAACCATACCCAGCTCATGGGCGCGCTCAAACGCGGCCGAAATCTCCTCAATCTGGCGGCGAGATTCCTCAGAACCGAAATAGATGGTTGCCCCTACCGCAACCGCGCCCATATTGAACGCCTGCTCTACGCTGGCATACAGCGTCTGGTCGAACGTATTCGGATAACTCAGCGTTTCGTTGTGGTTAATTTTAACGAGGAACGGAATGCGGTGCGCGTAGCGACGGGAGACAGAAGCCAGCACGCCATAGGTCGATGCCACGCAGTTACACCCTGCTTCGATAGCCAGCTCCACAATATTCTTCGGATCAAAGTACAGCGGGTTAGCCGCAAACGATGCGCCAGCGGAGTGCTCTACCCCCTGGTCCACCGGTAGAATCGACAGATACCCTGTCCCGGCCAGTCGACCCGTGTTATACAGCGTCTGCATATTACGCAGCACGGCAGGCGGCCGGTTGTTATCCACCATCACACGGTCGACGTAATCATGTCCAGGCAGGTAAAGTTGATCAGAAGGAATGGTCATACAACGATGCTGTAAAAGGTTGTCGGCGTCTTTGCCAAGCAACTGCGCAATATCAGTCATAGCTATGCTCCCGTAATTTCCGATTTGAAACCGGAATGTGGATTGTCCTGACCCGCCTTTTTGCGGGCAGCATTAAGCCTGGTACCGACTGCGCTTTTTTTCCATCTTTAGCGCACTTTTCAGCAACTTCTGCTGGCTCGATTCAGGAAGAAATAATGTTAAGGCGGTCAAATTTAGACCTCAAAGGTATTTTAAAGGTATTACCTGATGGTACTATCAATGCGTACCTTACCTGTCATGAAGGATTTAAAGATGAAAACTACAGTTAAGCTGTCGTTCATGATGTTTGTAGAGTGGTTTATCTGGGGCGCCTGGTTTGTACCGCTGTGGCTGTGGCTGAGTAAAAGCGGCTTTAGCGCAGGGGAGATCGGCTGGTCCTACGCTTGTACCGCGATCGCCGCGATCCTGTCGCCCATTCTGGTCGGTTCAATCACTGACCGCTTTTTCTCCGCGCAAAAAGTGCTGGCGGTGTTGATGTTCGTCGGCGCTATTCTGATGTACTTCGCCGCCCAGCAAACCACCTTCAGCGGATTCTTCCCGCTGTTACTGGCCTATTCGTTGACCTATATGCCGACGATTGCGCTGACTAACAGTATTGCTTTTGCCAACGTACCGGACGTTGAGCGTGATTTCCCGCGCATCCGAGTGATGGGAACCATCGGCTGGATTGCCTCTGGTTTGGCCTGCGGTTTCTTACCGCAAATGCTTGGCTATAGCGACATTTCACCCACCAATATTCCTCTGCTGATCACTGCCGGAAGCTCTGCACTGTTGGGCGTCTTTGCGTTCTTCTTACCGGATACGCCGCCAAAAAGTACCGGCAAAATGGATTTCAAAGTTATGCTGGGTCTGGATGCGCTGATCCTGCTGCGCGATAAAAATTTCCTCGTCTTTTTCTTTTGCTCTTTCCTGTTTGCGATGCCACTGGCGTTCTATTACATCTTCGCCAACGGCTACCTGACAGAAGTCGGAATGAAAAACGCCACCGGTTGGATGACGCTGGGCCAGTTCTCTGAAATATTCTTTATGCTGGCACTACCGTTTTTCACCAAACGTTTTGGCATTAAAAAGGTATTATTGCTTGGTCTTATTACTGCGGCGATCCGCTACGGATTTTTCGTTTACGGTGGTGCGGAAGAATATTTCACTTACGCCCTGCTGTTTCTCGGCATTCTGCTGCACGGTGTCAGTTACGACTTCTATTACGTCACGGCCTACATCTATGTCGATAAAAAAGCGCCGGTTCACATGCGCACCGCAGCGCAAGGGCTTATCACCCTCTGCTGTCAGGGATTCGGCAGCCTGCTCGGTTACCGTCTGGGCGGCGTGATGATGGAAAAAATGTTTGCTTACCAGGAACCGGTTAATGGTCTCACCTTTAACTGGGCTGGCATGTGGGGATTTGGCGCGATCATGATTGCCGTCATTGCCGTGATGTTTATGATTTTCTTTCGCGAATCTGACAAAGAAATCACCGCCATTAAGGTGGACGATCGCGATGTAGCGTTGAAACAAGGGGAAGTAAAATGAAAGCAGAACGTATTCTCGGTGCTCTTTATGGGCAGGCGTTAGGGGATGCGATGGGCATGCCGTCGGAACTGTGGCCAAGAACCCGGGTTAAAGCCCATTTCGGTTGGATCGACAGTTTTTTGCCTGGTCCGGCGGAAAATAATGCCGCCTGCTACTTTAACCAGGCAGAGTTTACTGATGACACGTCTATGGCGCTGTGTCTGGCAGATGCCCTGCTTGAGTGCGACGGAGAGATTGTACCCGACGTTATTGGTCGCAATATTCTGGCCTGGGCAGAGCGTTTTGATGCCTTTAATAAAAACGTGCTCGGCCCGACCTCAAAAATTGCGCTCAAAGCCATTCGCGACGGCAAACCTGTCGCCGAACTGGAGAATAATGGCGTGACCAACGGTGCGGCAATGCGCGTTTCGCCACTGGGATGCCTGCTACCCGCCCGCAATCTTGATGCCTTTATCGATGATGTGGCACTGGCCTCCAGCCCGACGCATAAATCGGATCTGGCTATCGCGGGAGCCGTTGTCGTCGCGTGGGCGGTATCTCGCGCCATCGACGGAGGAACATGGTCGGAGATTGTCGACGCACTACCTGCCATTGCCCTGCACGCGCAGCAAAAACGAATCACCACCTTTAGCGCATCGCTTTGTGCACGCCTTGAACTGGCGCTGAAAATCGTCCGTAACGCCGACGGCATTGAGTCCGCCAGCGAGCAGTTGTATCAGGTTGTGGGGGCAGGAACCAGCACCATTGAGTCTGTGCCTTGCGCCATCGCGATGGTCGAACTGGCGCAGACCGATCCCAACCGCTGCGCCATTCTGTGCGCGAACCTCGGCGGCGATACCGATACCATCGGAGCGATGGCAACCGCCATTTGTGGCGCGCTGCGCGGCGTCGACGCGATTGACCCGGCATTGAAGCAGGAGTTGGATGCGGTTAATGAGCTGGACTTTACCCGCTACGCCAACGGGTTAATACGACTGCGTGAGCAGCGGGAGGCGCTATGAGCACCATGCGCCTGCAACAACTTCTCTCGCAGTTACGTACACAGCGGCCAGTAACGGTGGTGGGTGCAGCGGTGATTGATGTCATTGCCGATGCGTATGCCCTCCCCTGGCGAGGCTGTGATATCGAACTCAAACAGCAAGGCGTGAACGTTGGCGGCTGCGCACTCAATATTGCCGTAGCGCTCAAGCGTTTAGGTATCGACGCCAGTAATGCGTTACCGCTGGGTCAGGGGGTGTGGGCCGACATTATCCGCAATCGGATGGCAAAAGAGGGGCTGCACAGCCTGATCGACAACGCCGAAGGCGATAACGGCTGGTGTCTGGCGCTGGTGGAACCGGATGGCGAACGTACCTTTATGTCCTTTAGCGGCGTTGAGAATCAGTGGAATGCCGCCTGGCTGGCACAGCTGGATATCCCGCGTCATAGCCTGGTGTATCTCTCGGGTTATCAGCTAGCGTCCCCGTGCGGTGAATTGCTGGTGCAGTGGCTGGAAGGACTGGAAGAGGTGACACCGTTTATCGATTTTGGCCCGCGCATCGGCGACATTCCCGAGCCCTTACTGGTACGAATTATGGCCTGCCGTCCGCTGGTGTCACTTAATCGTCAGGAGGCGGAAATTGCTGCCGAGCGATTTGCATTGAGTCAGGATGTGGAAGGTTTTGGCGCAGAATGGGTGCAGCGTTTCACCGCACCGGTGGTAGTGCGTCAGGATAAAGACGGCGCATGGTATTTCAGCGCACAGACATCCGGCTGCGTACCGGCATTTGCAACGGCGGTCATTGATACTATCGGCGCAGGAGACAGCCATGCCGGCGGCATGCTGGCCGGACTAGCGTCTGGCTGGACGCTGGCCGACTCAGTGCTGTTAGGTAACGCGGTGGCGTCCTGGGTAGTTGGGCATCGTGGCGGCGATTGCGCCCCATCACGCGAGGCGCTACTCCTCGCACACAAAAACGTATAGATCGCTACGACAGTAACTGATGCTGTATTCAATAGGCCGTTGCTGCTGGTCAAGCGCTACCTGCTTGATCACCAGTATCGGCACTTTACTATCCATTTGAATGTGCGCCTGGAACTCTGCATCCGGCATTCTGGCGCTAACGCGTGAGCGCGTACGCTGTGGGAAAATATGCTGGCTACGAAAATAGTCATACAGAGAAACACCAATGGCATCCACATCATGAATTAGATGTGCGGGTACCCAAGACTCTTCAATAGATACTGCGTCTTCGTCAACGTAACGAATGCGTTTGAGCAGAAAGACATCACTTCCTCTGACAACTGCCAACTGCTGTGCCACCTCTTCCGGGCAAGGTACAATTCTTTTGTTAACCCACAACGTATCCGGTTTTTTACCGCGCAACACCACCTGCTGAGAAAAACCGCGCGCTTCTTTGAGCGAATACTCGAAGATATTGTTGATTTGCGTTCCGTAACCGCGGGCACGTGTTACTACCCCCTCTTCTTCCAGGGCCTGCATCGCCTTGCGTACCGTAATCCGAGAAACGCCGGTCAACTGGCTGAGGTCGCGCTCGCCGGGCAGGATATTGCCGTGTTCCAGGATCCCACTGCGCACAGCATTCTTCACCGTCTGCGCAAATTTCATATACAGCGGCGTGTTATCCGCCGCTGAAATACGTTCATTCAGTTGTGCGATAAGCTGGGTATGCGCTTGTTCCATTTATCTTTTCCCTGGCCGCCGTTTCTGCAGCCAGTATACCCATTACCACCACGCGTGAAAATGATGCACCGGACCAATTCCCTCGCCAACTTCCAGCGTGTCTGCCTGTGCCAGCGCCGCTGAAAGCCACAGTTTGGCTTCCTGTACGGTATCGGCCCAGTTGTTATGGCGCGGACGCAGGGCTGCCAACGCCGCCGATAGCGTACAACCGGTGCCATGGGTATTTTTGGTCATCACCCTCGGCGCGGTAAAACGCTGCTCGCCTTCGCGAGTAAAGAGCCAATCGGGGCTTTGCGCGTCATCCAGATGACCGCCCTTCATCAACACCGCCTCGCAACCCAGCGCCCGTAGCGCTCTTCCCTGCTCTAACATCTCCTGCTCAGTCTGCGCATGCGATGCCCCGAGCAGTGCAGCAGCTTCGGGTAAATTAGGGGTGATAATCGAAACCTGTGGCAGCAAACGGGTACGCAGCGTTTCTACCGCGGAGGGTGACAGCAACGGATCGCCGCTTTTTGCCAACATCACCGTGTCCAGCACCACATTTTGTACCCGATGGCGACGCAAACGTTCGGCGACCGCTTCAACAATATCCGTCTCCGCCAACATACCAATTTTTGTGGTGTCGATACGCACATCACTCAACACAGAGTCCAGCTGCGCAGCGACAAAGTCAGGTTCAATACGATACACCGACTGCACCCCGCGCGTATTTTGCGCCACCAACGCCGTAATAACGGAACAGCCGTATGCGCCCAGCGCCGAGAAGGTTTTTAAATCGGCCTGAATACCCGCGCCACCGCTTGGATCGGTTCCGGCGATCGTTAATGCGTTAATCCGTTTCATGCTTACTCCTGGGCGTTCAGGTTATAGAGGGCGTCGAGAAATGCCGGGACAAAGCTGCCCGGTCCGTTTGATTGCTCGGTGGCAATTTGCCCGGCCTGTTTCATCCAGCTACAAGCGGAGGCGACGTTATCAAGTCGGTCACCACGCAAGGCACAACTGGCTGCAACAACCGCTGATAGCGCGCATCCGGTGCCCACCACGCAAGTCATTAACGGGTCGCCGCCGTCCACGTCAACGGTACGCTGACCATCGGTGACGTAATCCACTTCGCCGGTAACCACGACAATGGTCCCAATCTGACGAGCCAGCGCCTGCGCTGCCGGAAGCGCAGCGACAGCTGTATCGGTTGTATCCACGCCGCGTCCCCCACCGTTCATGCCGGCGAGAGCAAGTATTTCCGAAGCGTTGCCACGAATAGCAGCAGGCTGTAGCGACAGTAAATCCAGACAAAAGCGGCGGCGAAACTCAAGCGCGCCTACGGCAACGGGATCGAGCGTCCACGGGGTTTTAGCATGATAAGCCCGCTCAACGGCGGCGCGCATCGCCGTGGCCCGCTCCTGAGTTAAGGTGCCGACATTAACCAGCAATGCACTGGCAATAGCGGCGAATTGGCTGGCTTCTTCAGGTTCGATCACCATCGCCGGCGATGCGCCCAGTGCCAGTAATGTATTGGCAGTAAAGCTTTGCACGACCTCATTGGTCATACAGTGTGTGAGCGGGGATAGGGTTCTAAATTGGTGCAAAGTGTGAGCCGCGAGCGCGCGGCTGTGCAGGTCAGGCTGCATGGTTCAGCTCCTGCCCGCGCGAAGAAGGGACACGGGCAGTGTCAGACTTCCCTACGCTGGCATTATCCAGATCAGGTGGTACGGGTATTTCTCAGCCTTCACCAGGAAGGGCACCCCGAGTCGTTGAAACACAAACGTAATATGCTGGTTTCAGTAACAGGATACTGCCTGTGCTTAGCGATGTAAATTGGCGTACTACCCGCCCTCACAGTGAAACTACTGGTCAAGGTTGCTGCAATTCTGTACTTTCATTTACACTTTTTACGAAATGACTGGAGTGATCACAAAATAGTGCTTGTCAGACATCCGGTATGCCAGGAATGATACATGACTGATTTTGATGACCCGAAGAGGTAGAGAGGATGGGTATGAAGAATAAAATGTTGCTGGGTGCACTTCTGCTTGCAAGCAGCGTCGTCTGGGCCGCGCCAACCGCAACAGCTGTCCCCACCGGTATCGATAAATATGAACTGAGCAGCTTTATTGCTGACTTCACCCATTTCAAACCCGGTGACAAGGTCCCACCACTGTATCTCACCGAAGAATACACCATTAAACAGTGGAATCTACGCAATCTGCCCGCGCCGACGGCAGGCACCCACTGGACCTACATGGGCGGCGCGTATGTGCTGGTCAATAATGCCGATGCTAAGATCATTAAAGCTTACGATGGCGAGATTTTTTATCACCGGTAAAAGTATTCACCTCCTCTAAAAGAGGAGGTGAATACAAATGCTATCAATAACTCTTATTGATAAGTTATTTTAAATATAACCTTGCTATCCACAGCCCCTGCAGTTGGAATATTATCATTTGTTCGTGCATACTCTGCGGAAA
Organism: Citrobacter freundii ATCC 8090 = MTCC 1658 = NBRC 12681; assembly: GCF_011064845.1. Lineage (NCBI taxonomy): Bacteria > Pseudomonadati > Pseudomonadota > Gammaproteobacteria > Enterobacterales > Enterobacteriaceae > Citrobacter > Citrobacter freundii. The sequence goes on from NZ_CP049015.1 coordinate 3,167,404, forward strand.
CAGGGAATATATATTGTGAATCAATTTTCGAGTATTTACTCAAGGATAACAAACGATCTCCTTTAGACAATCTTGCATTAGTAGAATCATTATATATTTTGAACCCAACATTTTGAGCGCCATTACCATTATTATTCATTAAAATACCACCTGACGGCCCCCAATCACCGTCTGTAACAGAAAGTGACACTGGGTTGCTTGTTGCTCCAAATATACCATTACAGTTTAAAACAATATTTTTTGGTTGACTTCTTTTGGTTTCTCCAGCCAGCAATTCCTTTGTTGTGATATCATCCATTTGAATAAAATAGATAGCACTTGAGAAATCACATGTAGTGGCACGATGAACGATATTAACCGTTAAGTTACCAACATATTTATTAGCACTGGTACTAATACACCAAAAAAGGAACCATGTGCATTTATCTGATGAAATCGTAAACGCATTATTTATCAAAACTGAATCGCCTTGTATATTTTCATCAACTGATGCTGTTTGCGGCAAATATTCCATCTTAACTAGCAACTCTTTATTTATAGCTGATGCCGGGTAACGCGTATTGTTTCTAAATATATCACTAAAGGACTCACCAACATCAAAATAAATTTTGAACTTTATACCCTGGGGACCTCCAATACTGAATACTTTCTTATCGAGCTGACTTTGGAAAAGCATTTTTTCGTCGCCTGCATAACAGGTAAAAGGTTCGACAAAAGACAAATTTATCTTACCTTCTGCTTGCAAGTTTTTAGGTTGAAATTCCACATTATAACTTTTGGTATCTGTTTTCGATTGAAATATACCGTCTTTACAACTACCATATGAAAATGTTGAAAAAAACAACAGAGATGTAAAGAATATAACTTTATTCATCATTCTTTCCCTCACCGACAAATATAAACTTTACTTTCATCAATCGTTTTGCCGAAAGTGATTGCGCATGAAAGTCCCTGTTGTTTATCGACCGCCACTTTTATTTCTGATGGCACTTCATTAGTGCGAATAAAGAGTTGACTTCCCTGACCGACCACCCCGATATTGTGCCCGTGGATATCCTCAACTTCATAACCAAACGTTAGCGGTGAACCATCAGGACGCAGTGCCCGGATATACCACGGTTTACGCTGGTCGGTATCAAATCTCGCCAGCACGACCGCTCCCCGATATGGGGCTGTATTATGTCGATTCCCTTGCAAATCGGTTTCACTATTAGTATTGGAAACATCCAGCATCAGGTGGTTTTCGCGATAAGGCGTAAGTCCATCGTAGACCACCACGCCATTACGGTTAGTGGTGAGGTATTTTTGCCCGTTAACATAGGCCCCTTCCAGCCCCGGCGCATGCATTACCGCAAACGTTTCTGACAGCCGGTTGGCTAAATTCACGCCACCAGACCAGGCCACAAGGCCACCTGAAATACTGCCGCCAGTTTGCGTATATTTAGACGACTGGCTATAGCTGCCGTTAAGCGTAGCAACTGGCGCATTCCACGTCAGATTGCCGCCTGCCGTTGTTTCGCTGTTCTGTCGTTGATGACTGAGATTCACCCCATAGTTAAACTGATCGCGACTGCCCGCAGTACCGGAAAGCCCGGTATTATTTGACGCAAAACCATCATCATCAAAGGTCGTTGAGTTAGACATATACAAATGTCTACGTGGAGTGCTTATATCATCTCCCCAATCGAACGGAATGGAGATAAAAACGTTAAAACGCTTATCTTCGTGATGATCCTCGTCGTATGTCTGACTGGCTGAAAAGGTATAGCTAATCCGTTGCCAGCTATTGGAATAACTCAACTGATAATCTTTACTGTTACCGCTACGCCCCCAATAATCGCGCCACAGCGTACTGAACGAGAATGAACCCCAACCTTGCGGCATAGATTGGCTCACGTTGGCCGAAAAGCTGTTCTTACGACCAAAATCGTTCTGGTAATAATCCGCGATGTCGTACACATCATTTTCATCACGATGATAGCTGTCTTTATTATTTGCCCAGACGTGATCGTTAAACGTTCGATAATCTCGTGACGAGTAGCGATACGCCGCCAGGCCAAAACGGGTGGCGGTTTGCGTCAAATACTTGTTATAGGCAATCTGGTAGCTCTGACCGTCAAACACATCACCGCTATCCTGCTTACTGTGCGATTGCGTCGCATCGACAGAAATCGCGCCGATACGCGTATTCCAGCCGGTACCCAATGTAAACGCATTGTAGTTATCTGCCAGCATAGTGCCGCCATACAGCGTTAACAAATTATTCAGCCCATACTGATAACTCATCTGTGCAAAGTCAGTCTGGTTGCTGGCGCCTTCAATATGGCTACGCCCAGCGGCAAAATCATATTTTGAGACTCCCGGCTGCAGCATATTGGGCACCGCAGCGTACGGCACCAGATAGGTGGTGACTGAACCGTCAGCCTCTTTGACACTCACGTCAAGATCCGCACCACCACCAGCCAACTGCAAATCAGCAATAGAGAACGGGCCTGGTGGAACCTCTTTCTGATAAACGACAAAACCGTTCTGTTCGATGGTGACCAGCGCGTTGCTTTGCGCAATCCCCTGAACCAGCGGCGTAAAATTCTGCTTTGAGTTCGGCAGCATCTGCATATCGCGATACAACCGTACGCCGCGAAAGCGTACTGCATCAAAAATATCTGATGAGGTATACATATCCCCGGCACGCAGAGTACCGAGAATTTGCGGGATGCCGCGTTCCAGATACAGGGTGTTGCTTTTCCACTCCCCGCTGCTGTCATCGGTTTTGTTATAGCTGGCATCGGAATGCAGTTGCCAGCCCAGCAGGTTTAACCCACTGGTAAAACGCGCATAGGTACTTTTGCTGTTACCAGAATTCTTATAGTCGCTGTAATACTGGCTGGCATAGTACGAGGTATAGAAGGCATTGATGCCGCGATCCCAGTTTTCCGGAGGAACATACCCTTGCTCAAGTTCATCGACATAGGCCTGCGGAACGCTGAGATCCAGGCGAAACGTGCCGATATTCCAGGCATAACTGCCCCCTTGCACCGCCTGCTTCAAGGTTGGGCATTCATTCTGCTTGTCCAACGCCTGTATATTTATCCCCAGACGGGTTAATGCATCACGGGATAAACAGGTGTCATCCGGATTATCCTTAACAGTAATTTCATACTTTCCACGCCACTGTTTATTGACGTAGATGTCAATGTCATATGGGCCAGGCAGTGGTTGATTATCATCGAAGCGAAAATCAGAAACTTTCTCGCCTTTCATTCCGCCCATCATAAAATTTGTATCAAAAGTTTCCTCTCCAGCATGGGCATCAATGCCGAGCAATAATAGTAATATCGCCGAAGCAATCGGTGTCATCCTTAACATAATCAGCTCCTGTTATTTTAGGCTGACGTTATCGCTAATATAATTACCGTGATCGTCAATAATGGTTATTTTATACTGATTGGCATTAGCACTTTTTAATGTCACATCTGCACTGGAGAGCGGTGCAAGCATAATAGTTTCGTTATTTATTTTAACATTATTAGCTTTTACTTCCGTCACCGTGATCCAGTTAGCGGCATCATTCTTAATGGAATAAATACTACCGCTACGTTTCATGGACAGTTTCTGAAATGTACCTTTATTAACTGATGAGATACCTTTAGGTCGATAAAATAGTTTAATCCTATTCTGCATCGCGAACTTGAGTACATTCTTTCCTGCGTTATCAATATTGTTTGGTGGAATATCCAGCACATTGAGAAAAAACAAGCTTTCTTTGTTGTCAGGCAGCATATTCGGCATTTTTTTGATTTTAATCTGCTGGCCTGAATCCCCGGCCACTTTAACCACTGGAGGCGTTAACAAAAACGGGACCTTAATCTTTTCTGGCGGTAGAGATGTATCACCATCATCAATCCATGACTGTACAAGCGAAGAACGTCCTCCCTGGTTCATCAGTTGCACCAACACTTCATTTTTTTCCGCAGGGTAGATAATGCGAGTACCGTAGATCACAATTCCCGCATGCGCAGGCAGGACTATAGATGCAATGAGTATGACTGCGAGTCCTTTCATTTTGATGCCTCTTATACTTAAGTTTATTCTCTACAGTCTATGAGCTGCGTAATAATAACTGTCATCCTTAGCGAAGTGATAAAAATGTCGGCGGCAATGCCGCCGACATAAAATTAATCTTCAGAAACGCGCAGGACTAAATTTGAAATAACATCACCAGCGACAACATCATTATTGGTTAACTTCAAGTATTTAGCACTAAAAGGTATTGAATAATTCCCTTCGGTAGTTTTATAACTTGAAATATCTAATGGTTTAGATACATCAAGTTCCTTAGTTTCTGTGCCTAAATACAAATAATAACCTACAGTGTCATTACCACTTTTAACTGCTTTATCATTACCAGTGATTTTACCTCCACTAATTAACGAAAGCTTAAGACCGGTCGTATCGCCATTACATTTAATTTTAAGCACATCACTGGTCACACCAACTGCATCGTTATACGTTGAATATATAGGCAATCCTGAAAAAACACTGGTTGGTACAGTAGGCATATTTATACTTACAGAGCCCCCATCTGCTTCAAATGTACATGGTGCCCCTGTTACTTTCCCTGTAATTGTTAATTGTCCTGTTTCGGTATCAGCAGCAAAAGCCCCAGCGCTCATAAATACAGCAGACAGCACAGCAGCAGAAATAATTGAACGTTTCATAATATCTTCCTTAATAAAATAATTTCTATTTGTTAAGAGGACTAACTCTTGAATTTAAATTCGCACATCAGAAACGTTACCGCAATGTAAACACGTTGTTTTGTTGATTTAAAACAAGTTGCAAAGTGCAATATAATTTCGGCAAATAAATTTAGTTCTGTATTATTTTTGAAATTAATAAATTCACTAAATTAATTGTCTGGGTAGGATTTTCTGGGGGAATATCCAACCACACATCATTCATCATATCGATGTGTGGTTGATAAAAAAGTCTGTTAGTCGTAACGCGTGAGTAAAATCTGTCGTGTAGCGTCACCGGGCACAGTAACAATTTCAGTTACCGCGCCTTTCTGGAGATTGGAAAAACCCTCTTTGACGTTTGAAAAGGAAACGGCATTGCCACAGCGTTGCTGCACTTCGTTATTTACAACATCAGCGCTACAGGTGGGTTCAGTTACTCGCCCATTGATATTCAAGGTAGCAGTATCGGTGGCGAAAACAGAAGTACTCATTCCATAAGCCAGAGTAATAACTCCCAAGAATAAAATTTTCTTCATTACGTTCATTATTCCTGTATTGGTTGGGATACAGTATACAAGCTGCCCTTCCAGTAAATTATGGATTAACTGCCTCGCTAAAACCAATTGAGATTGTAGATTAATGAGATAGATTTGATCAATTCAAATGATGCATTGAGGCCAATTATTCGGAAAAAGATATGGATTTTACAGGCAGAATAAACAATATTGCGACGATTTTTCACTCCACACATTCACCACATTAATATATCATTAATGTGGTGAATAATATTTAATGCGATAAATTACACTGCGCGAAAAGCAATTTCGCCCGGAATAACTTCTCCCTGCCAATACAGCTGTGCCGCCACACGCCCTGCAAGGTCGCGGTAAATGGCGGTAAATTCGCTGTCTGGACGGCTGATAACCGTCGGCGTACCGCGATCGAGGTCTTCACGCAGAGAAATATGCAGCGGCATTTGTCCCAGCAGTTGGGTGTGGTACTGCTCGGCCAGTTTCTGCGCGCCGCCGGTGCCAAAGATTGGCTCATGGTGACCGCAATTGCTGCAAATATGCATACTCATATTCTCAACAATACCCAATACCGGCACTTCGACTTTTTCGAACATCACAATGCCTTTTTTCGCATCGATCAGCGCGATGTCCTGCGGCGTAGTGACAACAACCGCGCCCGTTACCGGAATGTTCTGCGCCAGCGTCAACTGGATGTCACCAGTGCCCGGCGGCATATCCAGTACCAGATAATCAAGATCCGGCCATAAGGTTTCCTGCAACATCTGCAACAGCGCTTTACTGGCCATCGGGCCGCGCCACACCATCGCGTTATCGTCAGTGACCAGATAACCAATGGAGTTCGTTGCCAGACCATGAGACATGATCGGCGCCATGTGGGTACCATCTGGCGAGGTTGGACGCTGGTTTTCCGCGCCAAGCATTGTCGGGATAGACGGACCATAAATATCGGCGTCCAGAATCCCCACCTTCGCCCCTTCTGCAGCCAGCGCCAGCGCCAGGTTCACGGCGGTAGAGGATTTACCCACTCCACCTTTACCTGAACTGACGGCGATGATGTTTTTCACACCATTAATACCTGGCTGGTTTTTCACGCGTTTCAGCGTCGCGATGTTATGCGACAGTTTCCAGTCGATCGCTTTCGCGCCGGTAATACGCAGCAGATCGGCGCTACATTGCTCTTTTAAGTCCTCAAACGCGCTATGCCAAACGAACGGCATGACCAGCTCAACGTGCAACGTGTCATCCATCCAGGCGACGTGGTGCAACGCTTTAAGCGTCGTCAGATTATGCTTCAGGGTTGAATGCTGAAAATTCGCCAGCGTCCCGGCAACCATGGCGCGCAGGGTCTCTGGTGATTTGGCCTGGGATTGTGCGTTCATCCCGACTCCTTTTTGTTGTTCTGAATATACAATAGTCACCAGGTAGTTTACTCCAACCGCAACAATTATTCATTTACGGATAAATGCCCTTATCGCTTGGCGCAGTAATTACCATTTTGGTACTATCAAAGCCCTTTTCACTACAAAAGAAGTAATTGCCCACTATGACTCAAGTCGCGAAGAAAATTCTGGTAACGTGCGCGCTGCCGTACGCCAACGGCTCAATCCACCTCGGCCATATGCTGGAGCACATCCAGGCTGATGTCTGGGTCCGTTACCAGCGAATGCGCGGCCACCAGGTTAACTTCATCTGCGCGGACGACGCACACGGTACGCCAATCATGCTGAAAGCACAGCAGCTTGGGATCACGCCAGAGCAGATGATCGGTGAAATGAGTCAGGAGCATCAGACTGATTTTGCAGGTTTTGACATCAGCTATGACAACTACCACTCGACGCACAGCGAAGAGAACCGTGAGCTGTCTGAGCTGATTTACACGCGCCTGAAGGAAAACGGTTTTATTAAGAACCGTACAATCTCCCAGCTTTACGATCCGGAAAAAGGCATGTTCCTGCCGGATCGTTTTGTTAAAGGCACCTGCCCGAAATGTAAGTCTCCGGATCAGTACGGCGATAACTGTGAAGTCTGCGGCGCAACCTACAGCCCGACCGAACTTATCGAGCCGAAATCCGTTGTGTCTGGCGCGACGCCGGTGATGCGTGACTCCGAACACTTCTTCTTTGATCTGCCGTCATTCAGCGAAATGCTGCAGGCGTGGACGCGCAGCGGCGCGTTACAGGAGCAGGTCGCCAACAAAATGCAGGAATGGTTCGAATCCGGCCTGCAACAGTGGGATATTTCCCGCGATTCCCCGTACTTCGGTTTTGAAATCCCGAATGCGCCTGGCAAATACTTCTACGTCTGGCTGGACGCGCCAATTGGCTATATGGGTTCATTCAAAAACCTGTGCGATAAGCGCGGTGACACCACCAGCTTTGATGAATACTGGAAGAAAGATTCCGACGCCGAGCTGTATCACTTCATCGGTAAGGATATCGTTTACTTCCACAGCCTGTTCTGGCCTGCCATGCTGGAAGGCAGTAACTTCCGTAAGCCGACCAACCTGTTCGTCCACGGTTATGTGACGGTGAACGGCGCGAAGATGTCTAAATCTCGTGGCACCTTCATTAAGGCAAGCACCTGGCTGAAGCACTTCGATGCCGACAGTCTGCGCTATTACTACACGGCAAAACTATCTTCACGTATTGATGACATCGACCTGAACCTGGAGGACTTTGTCCAGCGCGTTAATGCCGATATCGTCAACAAAGTAGTCAACCTGGCATCCCGTAATGCAGGCTTTATTGCTAAGCGTTTTGACGGCATTCTGGCGACTGAGCTGGCCGACCCGGCGCTGTATAAAACCTTCACCGACGCCGCAGCAGCGATCGGCGAAGCATGGGAAAGCCGTGAATTTGGTAAAGCTATTCGTGAAATCATGGCGTTGGCCGACGTTGCAAACCGCTACGTTGACGAACAAGCACCGTGGGTTGTGGCTAAACAGGAAGGCCGCGATGCCGACCTGCAGGCAATTTGCTCCATGGGCATTAACCTGTTCCGTGTGCTGATGACCTACCTGAAGCCGGTTCTGCCAACGCTTGCTGAACGTGTGGAAGCGTTCCTTAACTGCGAACTGAGCTGGGATGCCATTGAGCAGCCACTGCTCGGTCACAAGGTCAACACCTTTAAAGCGCTGTACAATCGCATCGACATGAAACAAGTTGAAGCGCTGGTGGAAGCGTCGAAAGAAGAAGTGAAAGCCGCTGCCGCACCAGTAACCGGTCCGCTGGCGGATGACCCGATTCAGGAAACCATCACCTTTGACGATTTCGCCAAAGTTGACCTGCGCGTAGCGTTGATTGAAAACGCCGAATTCGTGGAAGGTTCCGACAAACTGCTGCGTCTGACGCTGGATCTCGGTGGTGAGAAACGAAACGTCTTCTCTGGTATTCGTTCTGCGTATCCGGATCCACAAACCCTGATTGGCCGCCAGACCATTATGGTTGCTAACCTGGCTCCTCGTAAGATGCGCTTCGGCATTTCTGAAGGGATGGTAATGGCCGCAGGTCCTGGCGGGAAAGATATCTTCCTGTTAAGCCCGGATGAAGGTGCAAAACCAGGCCAACAGGTGAAGTAAGTCAAGTATCTCAAGCGCTGCAACCGCAGCGCTTTTTTTTTGCTACGTGAGTGCTTCCTCTAATCTTAACCCTTAATCCATTTTCGGACTGCTCAGTTGTTAATATTAGATTTATTCTATACTGCACTGGGATCAAGATAGTCCGGGCTTACCAGATTCGTGGAGGTTATTGTTTAACATCCGATATTCATGAAATGGAGTTTTACATGAAAGCGTTACATAAATTTTTCACTCTCGCCGTGGTATCGGTTGTGTTTTTTTCCCTGGCAGGATGCGGTGATAAAGTAGAGACAAAAACATTTAATGCCAACCTCAACGGTTCGGATATCACTGTCTCTTACACCTATAAAGGTGATAAGGTCCTGAAGCAAATCTCTGAAAGTAAAATCAGCTATGCGTCAGTCGGTGCCAGCAATAAAGAAGAAGCAGCAAAAGTATTCGACGCATTAAGCGCCAAATATCAAAACATTACTGGTATAGAAGAAAAACTCACCTATTCAGATACCTACGCGCAAGAAAATGTCACTATCGATATGGAAAAAGTTGATATAAAAGCGTTGCAGGCCATTTCAGGGATGAAACTATCTGAAAACGCCGATAAAAACATCAGCATGAAGCAAATGCAAACGGTAATGGAATCGGCGGGTTTTAAAGAAGTGAAGTAAAGCATCGGCGACCCGATTTTGATCGTGGTCGCCAGCGCTGCTTTACGCTTTCTTTTTATGCTCTCGCGACGTTAAACCACGCAGAAAATAACGCAGGAACTGATCGCCGCATTCGCGATAATTCTTATGGTCCGGCGCGCGCATCATGGCGGTAATTTCCGGCATCGACACACGGAATTTCTGCTCGGTCATAATTGCCAGAATATCATCGGTTTTCAGTGAAAAAGCGATACGCAGTTTTTTCAGCACCGTATTATTGTTAACACGACGCTCAAGCGCCAGTTCCGGTGCAGAATCATCTTTACCACGCAGATGATAAATCAGACCGTTTAAAAAACCGGAGAGAATGATATCCGGGCAGCGAACAAACCCGTCTTCATCTTCTTTTGTCGTCCAGGTATCGAAATTTGCGGAGATGGATTCCATGTCAGCAAGCGCAAGAATACGCACCATGTCGTTATTGTTCGCTTTCAGGGTGTAGCGCAGGCTACGAAGAATATCGTTACTTAGCATAGAGCCTTCAACAGTCGGTGATGCAATGGCGCGCAGTGTATCAGTTTTACAGTCCAATCGCCTCTTTTAGACTTTTAAGATAACGACGACTCACCGGAACGGTCAGCCCGTTACGCAAAATCAGTTCCGCCTGGCCGTTGTCTTCCAGACGGATCTCCTGCAATTGCGCCATATTTACCAGATATTGTCTATGACAACGCAGCAGAGGAGTACGGCTCTCCAGCGTCCTGAGCGTCAGCTCAGTGAAGCCTTCTTTACCATCACTGCTGGTCACATATACGCCACTCATACGGCTGCTGATAAACGCCACGTCATCCATTTGCAACAAATAAATTCGGCTGTGACCGCTGCACGGAATAAACTTCAGCGCCTGCTGATTTTCTGGCAGGAGTGATACATCCTGCTTCGTGCGCTCCTGACGCAAACGGATCAGCGTTTTTTCCAGCCGAGCTTCTTCGATCGGCTTGAGCAGATAATCAAACGCATGTTCTTCAAAGGCTTTCACCGCATACTCATCAAAGGCGGTCAGAAAAACAATGTACGGACGATGCTCGGGATCAAGCATGCCAACCATTTCCAGGCCGCTGATTCGCGGCATCTGAATATCAAGGAACAGAACATCCGGACGCAATTTATGTACCGCGCCAATGGCTTCCACCGCATTCGAACATTCGCCGACAATCTCGATGTCGCTTTGCTCCTGCAACAGGATCCGCAGATTCTCCCGGGCTAACGGTTCGTCATCGACAATTAGCACTTTGATCATGCCAGTTCCTCCAGAGGAAGTCGTAAAGTGATTCGGGTAAAGCGGTCAGGTTCACACGCTACGCTAATGCCAAAATCATCGCCAAACCGCTCGCGCAGTCGTTTATCGACCAGATTCATACCCAGTCCACTGGCTTCTGATGTTGGCTGATACAGCCCGGCATTGTCTTCGATATCCAGCATCAGATATTGCCCTTCTCGACGGGCGGTAATCGATACTTCACCGGTATCTAATAACTGAGAAGTACCGTGTTTGATAGCATTCTCCACGATGGGTTGCAGAGTAAAAGCGGGTAATTGCTGATGCGAAAGTTCTTCTGGCACCGTCAAGGTCACCTGAAGACGCGATTGGAACCGTGCCTTTTCAATTTGCAGATAAGCATTAACGTGTTCAATTTCATCGGCCAGCGTCACAATTTCCGACGGGCGTTTTAAATTTTTACGAAAGAACGTCGACAGATACTGCACCAGTTGGCTGGCCTGCTCGCTATCACGTCGGATCACGGCTTTGATGGTGTTGAGCGCATTAAACAGAAAATGGGGATTGACCTGGGCGTGCAGGAGTTTTATTTCCGACTGCGTGAGCATCGCTTTTTGCCGCTCATACTGCCCGGCCAGGATCTGCGCCGAAAGCAGTTGGGCGATCCCTTCCCCCAACGTGCGGTTGATCGAGCTAAAGAGGCGGTTTTTGGCTTCATACAGTTTGATGGTCCCCATCACCCGCTGGTTTTCACCCCGCAAGGGGATCACCAGCGTCGAACCTAATTTGCATTGCGGATGCAAAGAGCAGCGATAAGGGACTTCATTGCCGTCAGCATAAACCACCTCTCCGGTTTCAATCGCCCGCTGGGTGTACGAGGAAGAGATAGGTTTGCCCGGCAGATGATGGTCGTCACCAATACCGGTAAATGCCAGCAGTTTCTCACGATCGGTAATCGCCACCGCACCGATATCCAGCTCTTCATACAGCACCTGAGCAACCTTCATGCTGTTAACCTCGTTGAACCCCTGGCGCAAAATCCCTTCCGTTGAAGCGGCAACTTTGAGCGCGGTGGCGGAAAAAGCGGAGGTATATTTTTCAAACATCGCCCGTTTATCGAGCAAAATACGCATAAATAAGGCGGCGCCGACGGTATTGGTCACCATCATAGGTGCGGCAATATTGCTGACCAGTCGATAGGCATCATCAAACGGCCTGGCGATCAATAAGATGATCAACATCTGCACCAGTTCAGCAACAAAGGTAATGGCGCCCGCCGTCAGCGGGCTGAATACTTTATCGGTACGACCACGACGGGTGAGCACGCTGTGCACCAGTCCGCCGAGCAACCCTTCCACAATGGTCGAGATCATGCAGCTAAGCGCCGTCATTCCGCCCATTGAATAACGATGTAAACCACCGGTCAGACCGACTAAGCCGCCAACCACAGGGCCGCCAAGCAGTCCGCCCATTACCGCACCAATAGCGCGAGTATTCGCAATGGAGTCATCAATGTGCAGCCCGAAATAGGTGCCCAAAATGCAGAAAATGGAAAAGGTAACGTAGCAAAGCAGTTTGTGCGGCAGCCGGATAGTCACCTGCATCAGCGGAATAAACAAACGCGTTTTGCTCATGAGCCACGCGATAACGAGAAACACGCACATCTGCTGAAGCAGCAGCAACACCAGATTAAACTCGTACATACCCGCCAACCACACATCTCTTAAAAGCGCGTAACATACATGGGCTGCGCGTAACTTTCTTTGAAGTGTTGCAAAAAAAAAGGAATTTGTGAGAACGATCACTCGAAAGCGCGAGCATGACTACAAACTCACCCATTTATTGATCAAAAAACAGACAAAACTACCTGGTTCGCAAAAGAGCGTCTAAAGTAAAACTGGGACCTCGCAAGCATAAGTGAGACGACGATGGCGCTTTACACAATAGGTGAAGTGGCTTTGCTTTGTGATATCAACCCTGTCACTTTACGTGCGTGGCAGAGGCGTTACGGATTACTGAAACCGCAACGGACAGACGGCGGACATCGCCTGTTTAACGACGCGGATATCGACAGGATCCGTGAGATAAAACGCTGGATCAACAACGGTGTCCAGGTCAGCAAGGTTAAAATGTTGCTCAGCAATGAGAGCATTGATGTGCATAACGGTTGGCGTGAACAACAAGAGACGCTGTTGAGCTATTTGCAAAGTAATAATCTGCATAGCCTCAGACTGTGGATCAAAGAGCGTGGTCAGGATTATCCCGCACAAACGCTCAACACCCATTTATTCATTCCGTTACGCCGACGTCTGCAATGTCAGCAGCCGATCCTCCAGGCGTTACTGGGGATCCTCGACGGCGTACTGATCAACTACATCGCGATTTGTCTTGCCTCAGCACGCAAGAAACAGGGCAAAGATGCTCTGGTGGTTGGCTGGAACATTCAGGATACGACCCGCTTATGGCTGGAAGGTTGGGTCGCCAGCCAGCAGGGGTGGCGCATTGACGTCCTTGCCCATTCGCTGAACCAACTGCGACCGGAGCTGTTTGAAGGTCGCACCTTGCTTGTCTGGTGCGGCGAGAACCAAACGCCCGCTCAGCAACAACAGCTGAATGAATGGCGCGCGTTGGGTCACGATATTTATCCACTCGGTATTTAATATTCTATTAACAAACGTGTACAATCCTTGAATTCACATAAGGAGTGCATAATGAGCGCAGCTAAAATCGGTGTCATTACCCTCTTCCTGCTGATGGCCATCGGCGGTATCGGCGGTGTCATGCTGGCAGGTTATACCTTTATTTTACGTGCCGGGTAAGATGTCTCGCTAATTTCTCAAAACCGCGGTCAACAATTACCGCTGCCAGCGCGACCAACAGCGCCCCCTGAATTACATAGGCGGTATTGAACCCACTCAGCCCGATAATAATCGGCGTACCCAGCGTGTTCGCTCCAACGGTTGAGGCGATGGTTGCGGTGCCTATATTAATAATCACCGACGTGCGAATCCCGGCCAGAATAACCGGGGCCGCCAGCGGTAACTCTACTTTACGCAGCCGCTGCCCCTGACTCATGCCCATTCCGCTGGCTACCTCAATCACGCTGGGAGAAATACCGCCGAGTCCCGCCAGGGTTGCCTGCAAGATCGGTAATACCCCATACAGGATCAGCGCAATAATTGCCGGTTCAGGACCAAACCCCATCACTGGTACGGCGATCGCCAACACTGCAACTGGCGGAAAGGTCTGCCCCACGGCGGCAATCGTTTCCACTATCGGCCTGAATTCCGCGCCCCAGGGCCGGGTTACCGCAATTCCCGCCCCAACGCCAATCAATACGGCGATAAGGCTTGAGATCCCCACCAGTGTAAAATGGCTCAAAGCCAGCGCCGTAAAACTTTCCTGCTGATACACGGGACGTGGCAGCTCAGGAAACAGCGAACTAAACAGGGTCTGACTGTGAGGCAATCCAACCAACAGGATCAGAAACAACGTAACAAGCCACAGCAGTGGATCAGCAAGACGTTTCACGGGTCGGCATCTCCGAAAGCAAATCGCGAAAATGGAGCGTTCCGCAGGGTACCCCCTGCAGCGTCACGACAGGTAAAACGTCGCAACCGCGCGCCACGAACACCGATAACGCATCACGAAGCGTCATCTCATCCACCAGCGGCTCGCCGTCTGAGTGTTCTCCTCGACGGATAAAATCGCCTACCGTACGCAGCGACAACAGACGTACGCCCAGTTCACTGCGGCCAAAAAAGGTTTGTACGAAATCATTCGCTGGCGCAGTGAGCATCGACAGCGGCGTGCCTTGCTGCACGACCTTTCCTGCATCCATCAGCACCAAATGTTCCGCCAGTCTTAGCGCCTCGTCGATATCATGCGTCACTAACACAATGGTACGCCCCAACAAACGGTGAATACGCGTCATCTCCTGCTGCAGCGCACCGCGGGTGACCGGGTCCAGCGCGCCAAAAGGCTCATCCATCAATAGCACCTGCGGATCCGCCGCCAACGCACGCGCAACCCCGACCCGCTGCTGCTGTCCGCCGGAAAGCTGATGCGGATAACGGTGGCGCAAACTTTCCTCAAGACCCAGCAGCGCCATCAGTTCATCTGTTCGGTCATCAATACGTGAGCGCGACCACTTTTGCAGTTGCGGTACGGTGGCGATGTTCTGCGCGACGGTCCAGTGGGGAAACAAGCCAATAGACTGAATCGCGTACCCCATGCGCCGTCGTAGCTCCAGCACCGGCAGGCTACGAATTTCTTCTCCGGCAAAGCGGATCTGCCCGCTGTCGTGTTCAACCAGCCGATTGATCATCTTTAGCGTGGTGGACTTCCCCGAACCTGACGTGCCGATTAACACCGAAAAGCTGCCCTCCCCTAAATGCAGGTTAAGGTCATCAACGGCTTTTTGCTGACCATAGGTTTTACTGACGTGGCGAAATTCAATCATTATTCGATACCTTTAGCAGCGCGAGACCTAAATCAAACAGCGCATCAATCAACACTGCCAGCACAACGACTGGGATCACGCCCAACAGCACTAAATCGACGGCGCTACTGAGCAATCCCTGAAAGACCAGCGCGCCAAATCCCCCTGCTCCAATCAGCGCAGCAATCACCGCCATTCCCACGGTTTGCACCATCACTACCCGTAAACTGCGTAAGAAGACCGGCAATGCCAGCGGGAACTGCACCGAGACAAATCGCTGGAAAGTGTTCATTCCCATCGCTCGAGCGCTTTCCAGTACATCCCGCGGTACCTGATTCAACCCAGCCACAACGCCACGTACCAGCGGTAACAACGCATACAGCACCAACGCAATAAGCGCAGGCGTCATACCGGTTCCCGCGACACCGAACTTGCCCAATAAAGGAAAGTGCTTCACCAACCCGGCAAGCGGCGCAATTAACAGGCCAAACAGCGCGACGGAGGGAATGGTCTGGATGATATTCAGTAGTGCAAATACCGGCCCCTGACGGGTGACAGAGAAAGCACACCAGATGCCCAGTGGCACACCAATAAGCAGCGCGGGCACCACGGTAGCAAACAGAATCGTCAAATGTTGCGCCAGCGCGTCGTTGAAGACATCCTGGCGGTTGACATATTCTTTAAGCAGAGAAAGATCGTTAAACGTGCCGGAGAACAAAAGCACCAGCGGCACAATGAATATTTGAGCATGCAGCGCCCAACGCCACAGTGCCTGAGCGGTGATGCGACGAATAGCGTCACTGGCGGCCAGCAGCATCAGCCCCACGCCCAACCAGAATCCACTGCCCAGACTAGTTCTGGCCAGCGGACTCCCTGTCTTCGCCAGATACGTTGCCGTTGTACCTGCGGTTACCAGCGCGGCGATCACCAACAGTTGGCAAACGATAAGCGCCAATATATTACCGGACCTTCCCGGTACAACGCTCAGAAGACACAGCAGCAAACAGGCCACCGCCAATCCCCATGCCGTGTCGGAGCTGATATCCCAGAGTTGACGACCTTCGCCGGACACCAGACGATTAGGGGCATAGCTAATGAAAGGCAGCGCTGCCGCCGCGAAAGTAAGAAGCACCAGCAACAACAGCACCCGATTGACTGAAATATTCGACAAAACACCCACCCGCTGCAAACGCCGTTACTTCACCCATCCTTTTTGCTTCAGGTAATCTGCTGCGACTTTTTTCGCATCCAGCCCCTCCACGGCAATACTGGCATTCAGCTGCTGCAACGTTTTTTCATCCAGACTGGCAAAAACCGGCTGTAGCCACTCTCCCATTTGCGGATAGTCTTTCAGCACAGATTCACGTACGACGGGTGCTGGCGCATAAATGGGCTGGACACCTTTTGGATCGCTTAAAGTTTGCAGACCGAGCGCCGCAACCGGGCCATCGGTGCCATAAGCCATCGCCGCATTGACTCCGGAGGTCTGCTGCGCCGCCGCTTTAATCGTTACCGCGGTATCCCCCCCAGCCAGCGACAACAGCTGATTTTGATTCAGTTTGAAATCATAGGCTTTTTCAAACGCTGGCAGCGCGTCAGCCCGTTCGATGAATTCCGCAGAGGCGGCAAGTTTGAACGTTCCTCCGTCCTTCAGGTAACGGCCTAAATCAGCAAGGGACTCAAGTTTGTTCTTTTGCGCGACATCCTGGCGTACTGCAATAGTCCAGGTGTTGTTGGCGGGTGCAGGGGTTAGCCAGACCAGCTTATTTTGCTCTGCATCCAGCTTTTTCACTTTGTCGAATCCAGCCTGCGCATTTTTCCACGCGGGATCATTTTCATCTTTAAAAAAGAATGCGCCATTACCGGTATATTCCGGATAAATATCCAGCTCACCGGAGGTGATTGCCCCACGCACCACTGGGGTGGTACCAAGCTGTATTTTATTGACGGTTTTCACGCCATGGCTTTCGAGCACCTGCAAAATAATGTTGCCGAGCAGCGCCCCTTCGGTATCTATTTTTGAACCGACCGTGACGGGTGACGCGGCCTGTAAGGGTAGGCTTATCGCAGCTAACAGCGCCAGCGAACCCACCGATACTTTTGAGATTATCATGCTGTACTCCTCATCCTTTTGCGGCCCTTTTCAGAGACTTGAGGAAAAAGCATAGTCGAAAAATCAGGGCTTAACCTGGCAATTGGGGAGTAAGAGAGGGATTCGTTAGCAATAACGTGATGAGAAATAAGAAGCAGACGCGGCGCGTACGTCTAAAGATAAAGGCCGGAAACCCGGCCTTTACTCGCTAATCAATTACAGCAGTTCAAATTCGCCCTGCTTCACTCTGGCGGAATCCACGCCGATGAAAACGTTAAATTTGCCAGGTTCTGCATCGTATTGCATACGCTGATTCCAGAACTTCAGCGCGTCAATGTCAATCGGGAAGCTGACGGTCTGGGTTTCACCCGGCTTAAGATTCACTTTCTCAAAACCTTTCAGCTGTTTTACCGGACGACTCATGGAAGCGGTCACGTCCTGCAAATACATCTGAATCACCGTCGCACCTTCGCGCTTGCCGGTGTTGGTCACCTGCACGCTGGCCGTCACGGTCCCGTCACGCTTCATCGTTGGAGAAGAGAGCTTCACATCAGAAACCGTGAACGTGGTGTAGCTCAGGCCATAACCAAAGGGATACAACGGACCATTCGCTTCATCAAAGTAGCGCGACGTGTACTTGTTCGGCTTATCTGCGTTATACGGACGACCGGTATTGAGATGGCTGTAATAGACCGGGATCTGTCCGACAGAGCGCGGGAAAGACATCGGCAGCTTGCCTGACGGGTTGTAATCACCAAACAGCACATCGGCGATGGCGTTACCGCCTTCCGTCCCGGCAAACCAGGTTTCGAGGATCGCATCGGCCTGTTGATCTTCTTTAACCAACACCAGCGGACGTCCGTTCATCAGTACCAGAACCAGAGGTTTACCGGTGGCTTTCAGCGCGGCAATCAGGTCACGCTGACTCTGTGGAATAGTGATATCGGTGCGGCTGGAAGCTTCATGCGCCATACCTTGCGCTTCGCCGACTACCGCAACCACCACGTCAGACTGCTTCGCTGCGTTCACGGCTTCATCGATCATCGCCTGCGGCGAGCGCGGGTCAACCTTCACCGCCTCTTCATACAGATTGAGGAAATCGACAATGCCTTTGTCGTTGGTGATATTCGCCCCTTTGGCGTACAGCACTTTGCCCTGATCGCCGACGGCATTTTTAATCCCCGTCAGTACCGTTACCGACTGATCGGCAACACCGGCAGCGGACCAACTGCCCATCACATCACGCTTGCTGTCGGCCAACGGACCGACGACTGCCACGGTGGCGGATTTTTTCAGCGGCAACGTTTCCAGACGGTTTTTCAGCAGCACCAGGCTTTCTCGCGCTACTTCACGCGCCTCTTTACGGTGCAAACGGCTTTCCGCGTTGGTGTCCTGTGGGTCAGATTCTTTGGCCCCCAGATGACTGTACGGGTCGTTAAACAGCCCCATATCATATTTCACGTTCAGCACGTGGCGCGCGGCGTCATCCAGCTCCGCCATCGTCACTTTGCCGGATTTAATCAAGCCCGGAAGATATTTGCTGTAATACTCATCGCTCATACTCATATTAATGCCGGACTTGATCGCCACACGCACCGCATCTTCAGGATCGGAGGCAGTACCGTGCTTAATCAGTTCCTTAATCGCGCCGTGATCGGAAACGGTAATACCCTTAAAGCCCCATTCATCACGCAGCACGTCTTTGAGCAGCCATGCATCTGAGGTTGCAGGCGTACCGTTTAGCGAATTAAGTCCTACCATTACCGCACCGCTACCAGCGTCCAGCCCGGCTTTATACGGCGGCATATAGTCGTTGAACAGACGCTGTGGGCTCATATCGACGGTGTTATATTCCTTGCCACCTTCAACCGCGCCATAAGCAGCGAAGTGCTTGACGCTGGTCATCACCGAATAGCGATCCGCCGGGCTTTTACCCTGCATCGCTTCTACCATGGTTTTACCCATCGTAGCCGTTAAATACGTGTCTTCACCAAAACCTTCTGAAGCACGGCCCCAACGCGGATCGCGAGAGACATCGACCATTGGCGCCCAGGTCATATTCAGACCATCATCGGCGGCTTCATACGCGGAAATACGGCCAACGGTTCTGACCGCATCGAGATTAAAAGAGGATGCCAGGCCGAGACTTATCGGGAACACGGTACGTTGGCCGTGCAATACGTCGTAGGCAAAAAAGAGAGGAATTTTCAGGCGGCTGAGTTCCATCACCTGATCCTGCATTTTGCGGATATCCTGGCGCGTGACGGTGTTAAAAATTGCCCCAACCTGCCCATCTTTGATCATCTCGCGGATGGCTTCTTTCGGGTTATCAGGCCCGACGCTTATCAAGCGTAGTTGCCCAATTTTCTCATCCACGGTCATCTGTTTAAGTAAATCGGTAACGAATGCATCCCGCGCTTCTGGCGTCAGAGGATGGTTACCAAACAGCGTGTCCGCCTGCGCTGGTTGCAACGCCAGACTCACCGCGACACCTACAGAACATAGCCATTTCATGTTGATTCTCTCTTTATTTTTTCCCGACGAGGCAGCGAAAATATAACAAAAACCGCAGTTTGCCGTAAGACTAAACGGGAGCAATAAAGAAAGCTAAGGTTATTCTCCTAATTTTCAAAACTAGCGCAAATCATTAGAAGACGAACCAGAGACAATATGAATGAGAAAGCGTATTGTCATACAAAGCGCTATGCTTGTTCCTGATATTGAGTCCCACCACAAGGAGTGGAGAATGTCTTCCATTACAACAGATAATAAAGCTTTCCTGAATGAACTGACCCGTCTGGTTGGTCATTCTCACCTGCTCACTGAACCTGCTAAAACGGCCCGCTATCGCAAGGGATTCCGCTCCGGCCAGGGCGAAGCGCTCGCCGTTGTGTTCCCCGGCTCGCTTTTAGAGCTGTGGCGCGTTCTCAATGCTTGCGTCGCCGCTGATAAAATTATCCTGATGCAGGCCGCCAATACCGGCCTGACCGAAGGCTCTACGCCGAGCGGAAATGATTACGACCGCGAAATTGTCATTATCAGCACCCTGCGCCTGGATAAACTGCACGTCATCGGCAAAGGCGAACAAGTGCTGGCTTATCCCGGTACAACATTGTATTCGCTGGAAAAGGCGCTCAAACCGTTTGGCCGTGAGCCACATTCTGTGATCGGGTCATCCTGTATTGGCGCTTCGGTAATTGGCGGCATTTGCAACAACTCCGGCGGCTCGCTGGTACAGCGCGGCCCGGCATATACCGAGATGTCGCTGTTTGCGCGTATTGACGAACAAGGTAAATTGCAGTTGGTCAACCATCTGGGTATCGAGCTGGGCCAGACCCCGGAACAGATCCTGAGCAAACTTGATGACGAGCGGATTAAAGATGACGATGTCCGCCACGACGGGCGACACGCGCACGATCACGACTATGTCACCCGCGTCAGAGATATTGAGGCGGACACGCCCGCCCGCTATAACGCCGACCCGGATCGCTTGTTTGAATCATCCGGTTGTGCAGGTAAGCTCGCGGTTTTCGCCGTGCGTCTGGACACCTTCGAAGCCGAAAAAAATCAGCAGGTCTTTTACATCGGTACCAATCAGCCTGAAGTGCTGACGGAAATCCGCCGTCATATTCTGGCAAAATTCGAGCACCTGCCGGTTGCTGGTGAATATATGCACCGCGATATTTACGACATCGCCGAGCAATATGGCAAAGATACGTTTCTGATGATCGACAAGCTCGGCACCGACAAAATGCCGTTCTTTTTCACCCTGAAAGGTCGCACCGATGCGATGCTGGAAAAAGTGAAAATTTTCCGTCCGCATTTCACCGACCGGGCAATGCAGAAATTTGGTCATTTGTTCCCCAGCCACTTACCGTCACGCATGAAAAGCTGGCGCGATAAGTACGAGCATCACCTGCTGTTAAAAATGGCCGGTGGCGGCGTGGCTGAAGCGCAAAACTGGCTCAGCGAATATTTCAAAACCGCTGAAGGCGACTTCTTTGCCTGTACCCCAGAAGAAGGCAGCAAGGCGTTTTTGCATCGCTTTGCGGCGGCTGGCGCGGCGATTCGTTATCAGGCCGTACATGCCGATGAAGTAGAAGATATTCTGGCGCTGGATATCGCGCTGCGTCGTAACGACACCGAATGGTATGAGCATCTGCCGCCAGAAATCGACAGTCAACTGGTGCATAAGCTCTATTACGGTCACTTTATGTGCTATGTATTCCATCAGGATTACATCGTGAAAAAAGGCGTGGATGCACATGCGCTAAAAGAGCAGATGCTGGAGCTTCTGCACGAGCGCGGAGCACAGTATCCGGCAGAGCATAACGTCGGACATCTGTATAAAGCACCGGAAACATTAACCCGTTTTTACCGCGAGAATGACCCCACCAACAGTATGAATCCGGGTATTGGTAAAACGAGTAAGCAAAAGTTCTGGAAAGAATCGTAGGCCCGATAAGCGTAAGCGCCATCGGGCACGTTGCCGGGGGCGCTTCGCTTGGCCAGCCTACGGTTTAATCGTTTTGCGCGGTTTGCTCACCCGTAGCTGAACCTGCCGCCGCCATCTGCGCCGCTTTTTGCTTTTTGTAGCTCAGCGCTGCCGCCGGAACCGGCATCACCTTGCCGGTTTCAATCCAGGTGCGTAAACGGCTGGCATCGGCAAAGTGGGTATATTTACCGAACGCATCCATCACCACCAGCGCCACCGGTTTGTTATTGATCACGGTGCGCATCACCAGACAGTGGCCTGCCGCATTGGTAAATCCGGTTTTGGTTAACTGAATATTCCAGTTATCGCGGTATACCAGATGGTTGGTGTTACGGAATGGCAGCGTATAAGCCGGGTTGGCAAAGGTCGCCATATCTTCACGCGTAGTGCTTAACTGGCCAATCAGCGGATACTGCTTGCTGGCGATCAGCAGCTTGGTTAAATCACGAGCTGTCGAGACGTTATGAATCGATAAGCCGGTTGGTTCCACAAAGCGTGTCTGAGTCATGCCGAGCGCTTTCGCTTTGGCATTCATGGCTTTAATAAACGCGTTATAACCGCCAGGGTAATGGTGCGCCAGACTGGCTGCCGCACGGTTTTCTGACGACATCAGCGCCAGCAGTAGCATGTCTTTACGGCTAATTTCACTGTTCAGTCGCACACGAGAGTAGATGCCTTTCATTTCCGGTGTCTGACTGATATCAACTTTCAGTTTCTCATCCAACGGCAGTCGTGCATCAAGCACCACCATCGCGGTCATTAATTTGGTAATCGACGCAATCGGACGCACAAGGTCCGGGTGGTTCGAATAGATAACTTTGTTGGTATTCAGATCAACAATCATCGCGCTACCGGACGCTATCTCAGGTTGAGAAGCCGCTGCGGTAGTTGCCGTTTTCGCCACGGCTTGGGGTGCAAAAGGAACGGCCAGCACCAGGGCAAGGCTTAATAATGAAACTCGGAATTTCAGCATGATGAGATTTCTGATAATGGTTCACGCACGTCACAACGCACACCGCCAGAGACTAAGTATTATCTCAAGCTAGCTCAGGCATCATAGCGATCCGGCAGGTTTGCCGCCACAGGAGAATCGTCTCGAAATGCTGCGTTGCTGACTTTTACGTCAACAACGCAGCGCAGACAGGTTTATCCGTCAGAATAATCGGTAGCCGTAACCCCACAGGATTACCGTAATAGCCAGCAGAACTTCCAGTACCAGCACACCGATCGCCAGCGTCGAACTGGAAAAACTTAACCCTTCCTCGCGTGTGATATTCAGGAATGTCGGTATGCCGAGATAAAGTAAATAGCCGGTGTAAAACAACGCAATGGTCCCCACCAATGCGCACAGCCAGACCAGCGGATAAAGTGCGACCAGTCCGCTTAAAAACAGCGGCGTCGCGACATATCCTGCAAAAACCATACAATGAGCCAGCGACGGGCGCTGCGGGTAATTACGCGCCATCCACCAGATAACCCGCCCCATAACGGCGACGCCCGCCAGCATCACCCCGTAAAACAGAATTGCCATCGCAAATCCGGTCAACAGAGATAGCTTCAGGATATTGCCATCGCCAAAATTCCAGCCGATTTGTGTAGTACCGATAAACGCGCAAACCACCGGGATTGCCGCCATCAGCAGTACATGGTGGGTATAGTGATGCGAAACGCTTTCGTTTTCGCTGTTGATCACGTGCATTTCACGATCGGGATGGGAAAACAGCCCCCAGACATGGTTCATACCGCCCCCTTGTTGTCAGCTCCGGACCTCAACACTTCAAGTATAATTCAGCTTTTGATTATTTTATGTACACCGAAAAAATACCGAAGCGCCGGGTAAAAAGTTTGTCAGGCGTAGGCATGATAAGCGAAGCGCCATCAGGCATTGGAGAGCTGAGCGACCTTAAGCGCTACTACGCGGCTTTTCCGGCATCAAACAATCATAGGGTGTATGCTATTAGCAGTGGAGGTCATACAATCGTATGGATATAAATCATTATGTTGCGCAATACGGCTATGCTGCGTTAATCATCGGCAGTCTGGCGGAAGGCGAAACCATTACCCTGTTAGGCGGCGTTGCGGCGCATCAGGGCGTCCTGAAATTTCCCCTGGTGGTACTCTCGGTCGCGCTGGGCGGGATGATTGGCGATCAGTTGCTTTATTTACTCGGACGTCGTTTTGGCGGCAAAATTTTGCAGCGTTTCTCGCGCCACCAGGCGAAAATTGATTACGCACAGAAGATAATCCAGCGACGTCCTTACCTGTTTGTAGTCGGTACGCGCTTTATGTACGGCTTTCGCGTTATTGGTCCCTTACTGATTGGCGCCAGTCACCTGCCGCCGAAGATCTTTTTACCGCTAAATATTCTTGGCGCGTTTGTCTGGGCATCGTTATTTACTACTCTGGGCTACATCGGTGGTGAAGTGATAGCGCCGTGGCTGCACAGCCTTGACCAGCATATCAAGCATGGCATCTGGCTGGTGCTGGTTATCGGGATTGTCGCGGGCGTCCGCTGGTGGATGAAACGGCGAAGCACGCGTAAAGCGCAATGAAGATGGCCCGACAGCAGAACACCGTCGGGCCGATTAATCAGGACGCGTGATAACCGCCGCCCAGCGCACTGGTCAACTGAATTGAGGCATCCAGCCATTGGCCCTGCAAAAGCAGACCGTTGCACTGCTCACGTAATGCCGGGATCTTTGCCTTGCTGACCCTGGAGCCCGCAATAATACCCGCATTAAAGCGTGCCTGAGCCAGCCCCACTACGCGCTGAGCGTCATGTTCAATCTGCTGCTGATGCTGATTTTTCTGCGCTAATGTTTCTACCTGCGATGCAGCACGTGCCACGTCATTCACCGCATCCACCACCGCTTTGTTGTAATTCGCCACCGTCAGGTTGCTTTGCGCTTTCGTAATATCGAGATTTGCGTTCAGCCTGCCGCTGTCAAAGATAGGCAGTGTCAGCCCGGCGGTTACGCCCATTTGCTGCGCGGAATGGCGGAACAGGTCACTCAGATGTAACGCATCCTGTTGTAAAAATGCCATCAGATTCACATCGGGATAAAAAGCCGCTTTCGCCGCATCAATGCTGCTCAGCGATGATTCAATGTACCAGTGCGCCGCCTGTAAATCCGGGCGGCGGGCCAGTAGCGAGTAACCCAATTGTGACGGGAGCTGGCTTTCGACCGCGGGCAGTGGGGTCGAATGGAGCTTCAGGGCAGTGGACTGGGCATTGGTCAGCGCGCTCAGCCGTGCTTCAATCACCTTCATTTTACCGCTGACATCATTCAACTGCTGCTCTGTTTTGCTGGAATCAATATCAGTTTCAACGCCTTCCACTGAAGAAGTTAGACCGTTTTGATACAGCTGACGATCGACGGTTATCACATTTTGCTGCTCGCTTTCGATTTGCGTCAGTACGGTTTTCAGCGCCGCCTGCGTCTGCCATTCCCAGTAAAGGCGGGAGACACCGCTCGCCAGCAGCTGCCGGGTTTGCTCGCGCTCAGCCTCACGTGCCTTAACGGCCCCAATGCGCGCCGTCACTTCAGCCCGATTTTTACCCCACAGATCCAGATTCCAGCCAGCAGTTAAACCAAAGGTTCCGTTGGTGTACCACGGTCCTGTTGTTCCGGCGGCCGGATCGGTAATGGCAAACGGTCCCATCAGCCCCTCAGCTGACATTCTCTGACGCTCAACGTCTGCGGAGAAGTCGATCTCCGGGCCATCCTGTGCTTCCACGGCCTTAGCCTGCGCCTCCGCCAGTTGAATGCGCTGTTCCGCTACCTGCATATCAGGAGAATTTCGCAACGTGCTGTCAATCAACGCATTAAGTTGTGGGTCGTGATATGCCCTCCACCACTGGCTGTCCGGCCAGCCATTTTTTAACGCGGCAGGCAATGTGGTATCGACATTCGCAGCAGGGGTCTGCTGTGACAGAGACTGGCGGTCATCATGCATAGGCGCACAGCCTGCCATCAGAACAAAAAGCGGCAACAATGCCGTGGTGATAAATACAGAATTACGATTCATGGAGATATACAGGTAAGAAAAGATGTGCAGAGATTACGACTTGTCGCTTTTGCTTTTTTAGTTACGCGTGGCAATACATCTTTGGCAATAAAAATATAAAATCAGAAAAATATACACCTCGCGAATAATATAGGTTAAATAGTTTTAATAATTAATGGATGGAGATTTTATGTCACAGAATATCTATGACGATCCTGAGTTCTTTGCCGGATATGCCACGCTGGATCGTTCAGTAAAGGGGCTCGACGGCGCGCCAGAATGGCCGACAATACAAGCGATGCTCCCCTCTCTTCAAGGAAAAAACATTCTTGATTTGGGCTGTGGATATGGCTGGTTTTGCCGCTACGCACGCGATAATCAGGCTGCCAGTGTAGTGGGACTGGATATTTCACAAAAAATGTTAACTCAGGCGCACAGTATGACGCAGGGTAATGGCATCGTTTATCAGCGTGAAGATCTCGAAACGCTTACCTTGCCCCCAAATTCCTTTGATCTGGTTTATAGCTCGCTTGCCCTGCACTATTTGCACGATATAGAACGATTATTCGTAACCATTTACCAGTCATTAACACCGGGAGGTATGTTGGTTTTCTCTGCTGAGCATCCAATTTATACCGCACCGCTTAACCAGGGCTGGATCAAAGATAAAACCGGGCAACTCTCCTGGCCGATTAATCATTATCAGCAGGAAGGTGAGCGCATCAGTAACTGGTTTGCTGAGGGCGTCAAAAAACAGCATCGTAAGCTGGCGACCTGGATTAATGCGCTGATTGGGGCCGGATTCGACATGGTTTGTGTCGATGAATGGGGACCTTCCGCGCAACAGATTGCTGAAAACCCAGCGTTAGATGAAGAAAAAGAGCGGCCGATGGTGTTTCTGCTCAGCGCACGTAAACCTGCATAACAGCGCCTCCAGGCAGAATGATTAATACTTTCCTATACTCAATCTGAACTTACCAAAAAAAGGAAAGTTAATGAAAATTCTGCTGTGGGTTATTCTGATTATTTTTCTGATTGGACTGTTGGTGGTAACAGGCGTGTTTAAGATGATTTTTTGATATTGCTGCCTATCAGCCAGTCCGGATAAGGCATTAGCATTTAATCCGGTCTGGCGCATCAGCTGTGTTCAAAGGGTAATAGCCTGAATCGCACGCGCGATATCCGGCGAATTGTTTAACGCACGAATTTCCTGAAACAGCGCGGTTGCCTCTGAATATTCTTTTCGCAGATATCCTAACCACTGCTTAATCCGCGCTACATGATACAGCCCGGTGTCCCCCTGCTTTTCAAGACGGGTATATTTTTGCAACAGCGTCACGACATCAGGCCACGGCATACGCGGCTCGTTGTATTTCACCACGCGGCTCAGGTTTGGAATATTTAATGCGCCACGTCCTATCATCACCGCATCACAGCCGGTGATAGCCATGCAATCCTGAGCACTTTGCCAGTCCCAGATTTCGCCATTCGCGATAACCGGAATGGTAAGCCGCTGGCGAATCTCACCGATCGCCTGCCAGTTGATATATTCGGCCTTGTAACCCTGCTCCTTGGTTCGGCCATGCACCGCCAGCTCGCTGGCGCCAGCCTGCTGGACGGCATCAGCAATTTCAAACTGCCGATCGCTGTTATCCCAGCCCAGACGCACTTTCACCGTCACCGGGAGATGAGCCGGGACCGCCTCGCGCATAGCTTTTGCGCCCCGGTAGATAAGCTCAGGATCTTTCAGTAACGTTGCGCCACCGCCGCTGCCGTTCACCAGCTTCGACGGACAACCACAGTTCAGATCGACACCGTACGATCCCAGTTCTACCGCGCGCGCGGCATTCTCCGCCAGCCACTGCGGATACTGTCCTAACAGCTGAATGCGAACCAACGTGCCGGATGGCGTCCGGCTGTTGTTATGCAGTTCCGGGCAGAGTCGATGAAATACTTTTGCCGGCAGGAGCTGATCCACCACGCGCACAAACTCGGTGATGCACAGATCGTAATCATTCACTTCAGTCAGCAGCTCGCGCACCAGTGAGTCGAGCACGCCTTCCATCGGCGCCAGTAAAACACGCATATCGTCACCCGCAAAAAAAGAGGCGCTATGGTAGCGCCTCCGTTCGGGAGATTAAAGAGGCTCAACGTGGCAGCAGGCAGTTATCTTCTTTCCAGCCGTATAACCATTCCATACCGCGATAAAATTCCGCCTGCGATTTGTCTTTCCACAACAGATTACGCACCTGACGCTCGACACCTGCGGCATGGTAGACGCGTCCCATTTCTCGCGTTGACCAGACGATGCGTGCGGTACGCGGAATACGCACCGACTCATACAGCGCAAAGGCATCAGCCGCATCGCCGTCACACTGCTGTAACGCTTTACCTAGCGTGACAGCATCTTCCAGCGCCATACAGGCTCCTTGCGCCATATATTGCGCCACCGGGTGCGCGGCATCTCCCACCAGCGTGATGCGGTCGGTTCCCCATTTCTCTACCGGCTCACGATCGGCGGTTGACCAGCGCCGCCAAGACGTCGGTTTATCCAGCATCTGACGGGGGCGTGGATGAATACCCGCAAAATAGGAGAGCACTTCCTCTTTGCTACCATCCTTCACCCCCCACTCCTCCTGCTGACGACTGTGGAAGGTCACCACCAGGTTGTACTGTTTGCCGCCGCGCAGTGGATAGTGCACCAGATGACAATGCGGTCCGGCCCACAATACCGGCGCGTTAATGCGCAAATCTTCCGGCATATCATCGCAATCAATCACGGCGCGATAGACCACGTGCCCGGTAACCCGTGGAGCATCGCCAATCAGAGACTGACGAACAACCGATTTTACACCGTCACAGCCCACCAGAATATCCGCCGTCCAGTTGTTGCCGTGCTCGTCAAATACCGTCACGTCATTCTCTGTCTGGCGAATATCAACCACATTAGTTGAAGTGCGATACTCAACGTTAGGATGCACCAGCGCCGCTTCCCAAACGCTGGCGTGAATATCAACTCGATGGATAACCGCATAAGGACCGCCAAAGTGATCGCGGAACGCCTGCCCGGTTTCAATCCGTACTACCTCTTTCGCATTTACCGCATCCATCATCGTGATGTGGTCGGTAAAAACGGCGCGTTGACGGGCAACTTCCCCCACGCCAAGGCTGTCCAGAGCAGAGAATGCATTCGGCCCGAGCTGAATACCTGCGCCAATTTCACCAATCTCGTGCGCTTTCTCCAGCAACATCACTTTAATGCCCTGACGGGCCAGCGATAGCGCGGTCGCCGCGCCGCCAATCCCGCCACCCACGATAATTGCGCGTGTCACTTTAGCCATTGTCGTTCTCCTTATCAGGCTGGAATTTTGTCTTGTTGATTCTCGGGCGCGGCGGCGATAAACGCCGGAAGCTGGGTACAGGCATCATATACCGCCTGACAGCGCGGATATCCGCTCAGATCGCAACCCATCCGCAACGCATTTGCCCACTGCGGGATCAGACAACAATCCGCCAGCGTCGGTGCGTCCCCCACGCAAAACGTCCCCGAGTGACTCTGGCGCAGCATTTGTTCCACCGCGCTTAACCCTTGCTGGATCCAGTGCGCATACCAGCGTTTTTTATCTTCTTCACTGACTTTTAACTCTTCGCTCAGGTAGCGCAGTACCCGCATGTTATTTACGGGATGGATATCACAGGCGATGGCATAAACAATTTCCAGCACCTTACTGCGCGTCGGGAAGTCAGCAGGCAGCAGCGGCGACTGCGGAAAGTGATGATCCAGCCAGTCGGTTATCGCCAGAGACTGCCCGAGTGATTCTCCGTCATCGGTCACCAGCGTAGGCACCAGCCCCAACGGGTTCATCCGCCGGTAGGCCAGTTCGTTCTGCTGACCAATGCGAATATTGACGCCCACCGTTTGGTAATCGAGCCCCTTCAGCGCCAGCGCAATGCGTACACGATATGACGCGGAGCTATTAAAGAAACTGTACAGCTTCATTATCCACCTCAGACAATCTTCACGGCGATGGGGGTTAAACCGTCTACGTTTCCGGTGATCACATCCCCTTTCACTACCGCCCCTACGCCTTCGGGTGTACCGGTGTAGATCAGATCGCCTGGCTGCAGTTCGAAAAAGCCTGACAGATAGCTGATGGTTTCATTCACAGACCAGATGAGGTGGCGAATATCGCTACGCTGGTGATCGTCGCCGTTGACCTGCAACCAGATTGGCGCATGGTTAACATCCACACTTTCGCTGGCTTTATGCAACGGCGCGATGGGCGCGGAGAGATCAAACGCTTTGCCGATTTCCCACGGACGCCCCATCTGACGCATCTCCATCTGCCGGTCACGGCGGGTCATATCCAGACCGGTGGCATAGCCCCAGATATATTCGTGCGCTTTTT
Organism: Citrobacter freundii ATCC 8090 = MTCC 1658 = NBRC 12681; assembly: GCF_011064845.1. Lineage (NCBI taxonomy): Bacteria > Pseudomonadati > Pseudomonadota > Gammaproteobacteria > Enterobacterales > Enterobacteriaceae > Citrobacter > Citrobacter freundii. The sequence goes on from NZ_CP049015.1 coordinate 3,197,621, forward strand.
CCAGCGGAATATCGCTGCCCTTTTTACCAATCGCCACCACCAGCTCTATCTCATAGTGATAGTTATCGGTCTGCGATGGGTACGGCAGTTCAAGGATCTGACCAGCTGCCACCGGGACTACTGCATCAGCAGGTTTACAGAAGAAGAACGGGGGTTCTCGATCCGGATCAAAGCCCATTTCACGCGCATGAGCGGCATAGTTACGGCCCACACAGTAAACGCGGCGCACGGGAAATTGTTCATCGCTGCCAACCACCGGAACGGTAACAGGCGCTTGTGGTTCGAATACATATTGCGTCATTTTCTTTCTCCCAAATTAATAGCGTGCTTCGCGGAACAGCCCCAGCGCTTCCTGAACCGGTCTGTCCGAAAAACTGAATAAGACGGTATCTTCGTGGGTCTGGAACGACACGCCGTGCCAGGTCGGCACCACAAAAATATCTTTTGGCGAAAAGTTGAAGGTCTCGTTACCGATGGTGACCTGCCCACTTCCTTCCACCACGTGATAGATAGTGCTGTCAGTGGTACGCGCCATTCGTGAGGAAAAGCCCTGCGGCAACAGTTGCAGGAAGGTTCCCATCGAAGGCATGGGATAACCGCCGGTTACCGGGTTGACGTAACGCATCTTGTAACCGTCCCACTCATCGGCGTCGCCCATACGGGTCAGGTCATGTAGCGCTTCACGGCTGCGATCGTAGCGATAGTTAAAAATCGGCGATGAGTTACCCTTCTGATGACGCAGCGGCAACATATTGGCCGCGTAGCGCGGTAAGTAATCCCCTTCCTGGCGCGTGACCGGCTGCTGATCTTCCGGGTAGTCTTCCGCAAAGCCGCAGCCCAGCAGGTTCACCAGCGGCAAATCCAGACCGTCCAGCCACACCACCGGTTCACTGCCCGGGTTGCCGTGATCGTGCCAGCGCCACTGCGGCGTCAGAATAAAATCGCCTTCATGCATCTGGGTGCGCTCGCCATCCACGGCGGTAAATGCCCCTTTCCCTTCGACAATAAAGCGCAGTGCAGACTGGTTGTGGCGGTGACTCGGCGCAACCTCGCCCGGCATAATTAACTGCAATCCTGCGTACAGCGTTGGAGTGATTGAAGACTGTCCGCGCAACATTGGGTTTTCCAGCACCAGCACGCGGCGAATCGCCTCTTTCGCGCCAATCAGATCGCCACTTTCTAACAGCAGAGGGCGGATCTCCTGATAGTTCCAGTACGCAGGCGCGCAATGTGCGTTCGGTGTTGGCGGCACCAGGCGGTGCAGCGACTCCCACAGAGGGGTCAGATTCTGCCCGGAAATATGCTGGTAAAACTGCTGACGGCTGTTCTTAACATCCTGATTCAGTTCAGACATAGGGATTCTCCTTATTCATTCACAACACCTGCGCGAGGCAGAGTATTTGAGGCAGAGGCCGACTGGCGGATAACAACCGTCAGCAGCATAAGTATCACCGCGCTGATGGCCGCCGGGACGGAAATAATGAAAAACAGGTTATCGAATGAGAAATTCATCGCCATCATCACGCCGCCAGAAAGCGAGCCGACAATCGCGCCGCAGCGCCCCACCGCATTAGACCAGCTGACGCCCGTCGCCCGGCTTTGTGTCGGATATAGCGTGGCGGTTAACGCATTTAGACCAACCTGAGAACCGCTGATACCAATGCCGGTGCCAAAAATAGCCAGAGCCATCAACCACAGACCGTTCTCGCTCAGGCCAATCATGACGATGCACACTGCGCCCAGTGCATAACTCACGGCCAGCACGCGGAAAGGATTGTATTTATCCATCAGCATGCCCAGCGCCAGCGCCCCCAGCGTTCCTCCAATCTGGAAGGCGGCAGTTACCCATGAGGCATGCTGCAGATCAATTCCACGATGGTTTAACAGCGTTGGCATCCAACTGGAGAGCAGATAAATAATCAGCAAGCTCATAAAGAACACTACCCATAGCATCAGGGTAATGGGCAGCTGTCGCCCGACGAACAGCTGGCGAATGCTTCCTTTAGCAATCGCTGTGTCCTCGTTGAGATAAAAATGGGTAGTGTCATAACGTTCCCGGGTGATGGCGCTAACGGTTCTGGCAATCACGTTTTGCGGCAGTTGGCGACGAACCTGCCAGCGCGGGGATTCCGGTAGCGCAAACAGCAGAGCCACAAACAGCATGAGTGGTAGAACGCCTCCCAGCACCAGAATGCCGTGCCAGCCAATAACCGGCACCAGTTGCGCGCTCACAATTCCACCCATCGCCGACCCCAGGGTAAATCCACAAAACATCATAGTCACCAGCGCGCCACGCCGCCGCGCTGGCAGGTACTCTGACGTCATGGTGATGGTATTTGGCATCGCGCCGCCCAAACCTAACCCGGTAAGAAAGCGCAAAATAACCAGCGTTTGTAGATCGGGAGAAAAAGCCGAAATCAGGCTCAGGGCGCCGAACAGCGCCACGCAGAGTTCAATCACCCGTTTACGGCCAAAACGGTCAGACAATGGGCCGCAGAGCAATGCGCCAGCGGTTAGCCCCAACAGGCCTGCGCCAAACAACGGCGCCAGATCGCCGGCAGTCAGCTGCCAGTGAGTACGAATGTCGGGAGCGATAAAGCCAATAGCTGCGGTATCAAATCCGTCAAGCATGACGACCAGAAAACAGCAAATGATAACGCGCCACTGGGTCTTACCGACGGGAGCGGAATCGATCAGTGCTTGTAGATCACGTTGATGAGTCATAGTGAATGCCTCAGTGCAGGTAGAGTAGATGTCTGTTTTGTTTTGGGTATGTTGCGACTTTGTATGTTTGGAGATGAAATGTACAATGGCTTTTCATGCAGAGGCATAACCTGGAGGTTATAGCAAATGGCAAATTGGGCGCAGAAACTTAAGTTGCAACACCTGCAAACGCTTATCGCGCTGGGCGAACAGGGAAACCTGACTCACGTCGCACGGATGATGAATATCACCCAGCCAGCGTTGTCAAAATGGTTATCACAGCTCGAAGATGAGATTGGCATCACCCTCTTTGAACGTCACAGCAAAGGCTTGCGTCCTTCCGAAGGCGGCAAGCTGTTACTGCAGCATGCCCAACGCCTGCTCAATGATATGGAACGTTCGCAATATGAAATCGCCCGTTTTAAGCAAGGCGGCCTGGTGGGAAGTCTGAAGATTGGCTGCTCACCCGTAGCGACCGACTGCGTTTCACTGGCAATACTGGGTTTGCTCAAAGAGTTGCCAACCCTGAACCTTAATATCGAAGAGAAAGTGATGACCCCGCTGCTGCACGATCTGCTCGCGGGTTCGGTGGATGTCGTCGTCGGTCGCGTCGGTGGCCGGGCGCTTCAGTTGCCGCTCAATTACCAGGTGCTGTATACCGAGCCGGTCTGTTTCGTCGCCCGTCCCGATCATCCCTTGGCAAAATATCCCTTGCTCACCTGGCACGATCTGGCGAACTGGCGCTGGATTGTCTGGCCGACAGGAACCCCTATCCGGATAAGCATTGATAATGCGCTGGTTGATAACGGCGTCATGTTGCCGGAAAACATCATTGAATCGGCGTCGATCAACGTCAGTACCAACCTGCTGCAAAGTAGCGATATGATCTCTATTCTTTCTTTGCGTCTGGCACAACGGTATGCCGCCCAGGGACAGCTGGCTATTCTGAATCTGCCGAAGATTGAACAAAAAGGCAGCGTCGGCGTATTCTGGCGCAACAACGAAACACCTACTACCGCCCTGAATCGTTTTTTGTATTATCTGGCACAGGCTTAGCGCGGAGAGTTAGGGCCATCGCCCGATGTTCCAGATATCTATTTCCTCTATGCTTAGAATTCATGATGTGATCGGTAGCACGTTTTTAAGTTTAATTGTATGATGAATCAGTCTCGTCAAGGGTTTCAACTATGAGCAAAGCACTGAACGTTATCTGGCAATATTTGCGCGCATTCGTCCTGATTTATGCCTGCCTCTACGCAGGTATTTTTCTTGCGTCGCTACTTCCTATCACCATTCCGGGCAGCATTATCGGCATGCTGATTCTGTTTGTCTTACTGGCTTTGCAGGTGTTACCGGCAAAATGGGTTAACCCTGGCTGCTACGTGCTGATTCGTTATATGGCCCTGCTGTTTGTCCCGATTGGCGTGGGGATCATGCAGTACTTTGACCTGCTCCGCGCACAATTTGGTCCGGTAGTGGTGTCCTGTACCATCAGTACGCTGGTCGTTTTCCTGGTGGTGAGCTGGAGCTCGCACATTGTGCACGGTGAACGCAAAATCGTTGGGCAAAAAGGGTCTAAAGAATGATGTCGTATATCTGGTGGTCGTTACCTCTTACGCTGGCGGTATTTTTTGGCGCACGTAAGCTGGCTGCACGATTTAAAATGCCGCTATTGAACCCGCTGCTGGTTGCCATGGTGGTGATTATTCCCATTCTGCTGCTGACCGGCATTCCCTACGATCACTATTTCAAAGGCAGCGAAGTACTGAACGATTTACTGCAACCTGCCGTGGTCGCGCTGGCCTATCCGTTATACGAACAGTTGCACCAAATTCGCGCCCGCTGGAAATCAATCATTGCTATCTGTTTTGCCGGGAGCGTTGTGGCGATGGTAACAGGTACAACAATCGCTTTGTTGATGGGCGCATCACCGCAAATTGCCGCGTCTATCATGCCAAAATCGGTCACCACGCCTATCGCTATGGCCGTGGGAGGCAGTATTGGCGGCATTCCGGCTATCAGCGCCGTATGCGTTATTTTTGTCGGTATCCTCGGGGCAGTATTTGGTCATACGTTGCTTAATGCGATGCGCATTCGCACCAAGGCCGCTCGGGGGCTGGCAATGGGCACCGCGTCGCACGCCCTGGGTACCGCACGCTGTGCAGAACTGGACTACCAGGAAGGCGCGTTTAGTTCTCTGGCGCTGGTTATTTGCGGCATTATCACCTCGTTGGTTGCCCCATTCCTGTTCCCGATTATTCTGGCGGTGGTGGGTTAACCTTCATTTTTTAGCTATTTATTTGCGATGCGTTGCACATTTTTCATTTAAGTTTCATAAGTTGCATACGTAATGGGATTTAGATCACATATAAAGCCATAACAGGTCCGTAAACTACGATTCCATTACATTGTTATGAGGCATCGCCATGCATCCACGTTTTCAAACTGCTTTTGCCCAACTCGCGGATAACTTGCAATCAGCCCTGGCCCCTGTTCTGGCGGATGCGCATTTCCCCGCCATGCTGACTGCTGAGCAGGTCTCTTTGCTGAAACGCGAATCGGGACTGGACGAAGACGCGCTGGCATTCGCTCTGCTGCCGCTGGCTGCGGCCTGCGCACGTACTCCACTGTCCAATTTCAACGTTGGGGCTATTTCTCGCGGCATCAGCGGCAACTGGTACTTCGGTGGGAACATGGAGTTCCTGGGCGCGACCATGCAGCAAACTGTTCATGCCGAGCAAAGCGCTATCAGCCACGCCTGGCTGCGCGGTGAAAAAGGGCTCGCCGCCATCACCGTCAACTACACGCCGTGCGGCCACTGTCGCCAGTTTATGAACGAACTAAACAGCGGACTGGATTTACGTATTCATCTGCCGGGACGTGCGCCACACGTACTACGCGATTATCTGCCAGATGCCTTCGGCCCGAAGGATCTGGAGATTAAAACGCTGCTGATGGACGATCAGGATCACGGCTTCGCACTGCAGGGCGATGCGTTGACCCAGGCAGCAATCACCGCTGCCAATAGATGTCATATGCCGTACAGCAAATCCCCAAGCGGCGTGGCACTGGAGTGTAAAGATGGTCGTATTTTTAGCGGCAGCTATGCTGAAAATGCCGCTTTTAACCCAACCCTGCCACCACTGCAAGGCGCGTTGAACCTGTTGAATCTGAACGGTTATGATTATCCAGATATCCAACGCGCCGTGCTGGCTGAAAAAGCCGATGCGCCGTTAATTCAGTGGGATGCGACATCTGCCACGCTGAAAGCACTGGGCTGCGACAATATAGAGCGCGTGCTACTCGACTAAGTCGTGTTGCCCGATGGCGTAACGTCATCGGGCAACAGTGACTAAAATCCCCTCAATCAGATTACTGTTTCTTGCGCTACGTCTTCCGGTACAGTAGCCTGATTGAAATTCCATCCAAATAACGAGTTTTCTGCATGTTAAAGCGCGTGTTTTACAGCCTGTTAGTCCTGCTGGGCTTGCTGCTTTTGACTGTGCTTGGACTCGATCGGTGGATGAGCTGGAAGACTGCTCCCTACATTTACGACGAACTGCAGGATTTACCCTACCGCCAGGTAGGAGTGGTTCTGGGCACGGCGAAGTATTACCGCACCGGCGTCATCAATCAGTATTACCGCTACCGCATTCAGGGCGCATTGAACGCCTATAACAGCGGGAAGGTAAACTATCTGCTGTTAAGCGGCGACAACGCGCAGCAAAGCTACAACGAACCCATGACGATGCGTAAAGATCTGATTGCCGCAGGCGTCGATCCCGCTGACATCGTGCTTGATTACGCCGGGTTCCGAACGCTCGACTCCATCGTGCGTACCCGTAAGGTGTTCGATACCAACGATTTCATCATTATTACCCAGCGATTCCACTGTGAGCGTGCCTTGTTTATTGCGCTCCATATGGGTATCCAGGCCCAGTGCTACGCCGTACCTTCGCCAAAAGATATGCTCACCGTGCGGGTACGTGAATTTGGCGCCCGTTTTGGCGCACTTGCCGATCTCTACATTTTTAAACGTGAACCCCGCTTTTTAGGCCCACTGGTCCCTATCCCTACCATGCATCAGGTACCGGACGATGCACAGGGATATCCGGCAGTCACGCCTGAACAACTGCTCGAATTACAAAAGAAACAAGGAAAATAAGCATGGATGTACAAACCCTTTTCGTCGTGTTGGCCTTTCTGCTCATTCCCGTGTTTTGTTTTCGTGAAGCCTGGAAAGGCTGGCGCTCGGGAGCCGTAGATAAAATTAAAAAGAATGCGCGCGAACCGGTTTTCGCTTATCGCAATCAAGAGCCGCTGCAATTTTGGTCTTACGTACTGGTTTATGCTGGATGCGGGTGCTTATCCTTCGGTATGGTTATTTACTTAGTTTTTTATCGATAACGCATTTGCCTTTATATTAGCGTTTGAGAATAGCTAATATTTTGATAATAGTTACCATTTCAAGATAAGGGATTAATGCTGCCCGTCAGCATTTCCCTCAAACTATCTTCTATTTGTGAATCCTTTCACAGAATACTCTTCCTGCAGTGCTTAGCCTTAAGAATAGCCTTTCACTTTTTATATTTTGTTATTAACGGTTTGCCTTAATTTACTCAAGCATTAAGGAAGAAAATATGCCACAACAAAATTATCTGGATGAGCTCACGCCTGCTTTTACCCCATTATTAGCAATAAAAGAGGCTTCCCGCTGTTTATTATGTCACGATGCCCCCTGTAGTCAGGATTGCCCGGCGCAAACCGACCCGGGGAAATTTATTCGCTCCATTTATTTCCGTAATTTTAAAGGCGCAGCCGAAACTATCCGCGAAAATAATGCGCTCGGTGCGGTGTGCGCTCGAGTTTGCCCAACCGAAAAATTATGCCAGCGCGGGTGTACGCGTTCAGGAATTGATAAACCTATCGATATTGCGCGTCTGCAGCGCTTTATTACCGATTTTGAACAGCAGACCGCGATGAAAATCTATCAACCGGCAACAAAAACGCTGGGCAAGGTCGCCATTATCGGTGCAGGTCCGGCAGGATTACAGGCCAGCGTAACGCTGAGCAATCTTGGTTATGACGTAACCATCTTCGAAAAACAGGCTCAGCCAGGCGGCTGGTTGCGCTATGGCATCCCAGAGTTTCGTTTGCCGCATTCGGTTTTGGATCATGAAATTGCCCGTATCGTTGAAATGGGCGTGACCATCAAGTGCAATTGTGAAGTCGGCAATGCCCTTTCCGTTGAGCAACTCAAAGCAGAATATCGCGCCGTACTGGTTACCCCAGGTATGTCTTACGGCTCAACATTGCCTCTTTTTGAGAAAGCGAATCACGTTGAAATTGCCGTCGATTTTCTGCAAAGAGCCCGGCAATCAATCGGAGATATTACCGTCGCCAAAAGTGCATTGATCATCGGCGGTGGCGACGTGGCGATGGATGTCGCCAGTACGTTGAAACTGCTGGGCTGCCCGTCAGTCACCTGTGTCGCGCGTGAAGAACTGGCTGATTTTCCGGCCAGCGATAAAGAATTCAGCAGCACCCAGGCATTAGGCGTGTCGATTATTGACGGTTTCACGCCCGTGGCGGTAAGCGGAAATCAAGTTACCTTTAAGCACGTACGCCTGCCAGGCGAACTCATGCTAGAAGCCGAGCACATTATTCTTGCCGTCGGTCAACACGCTCAGCTTGATAATTTCGCCACGTTAAAGCCACAGCGCAATCTAATCAATACGCAAAACTACCAAACTGCTGATCCGGCTCTGTTTGCTGCGGGCGATATTGTTGAAGGCGATAAAACGGTCGTTTACGCCGTGAAAACCGGAAAAGAAGCCGCTCAGGCCATTCATCACTATTTAGAGGGAGCTTGCTCATGTTAACGAAAGATCTTTCTATTACCTTTTGCGGCGTCAAATTTCCCAACCCGTTCTGCCTCTCTTCCTCCCCGGTGGGCAACTGTTATGAAATGTGCGCCAAAGCCTATGATAGCGGTTGGGGCGGCATTGTTTTTAAAACGATCGGTTTCTTTATTGCGAATGAAGTTTCCCCACGTTTTGACCATCTCAGCAAAGAAGATACCGGCTTTATTGGCTTCAAAAACATGGAGCAAATTGCCGAGCATCCGCTGGAGGAGAATCTGGCTGCTATTCGGCGACTGAAACAAGACTACCCGGATAAGGTTCTGATTGCGTCGATCATGGGGGAAAATGAGCAGCAATGGCAGGAACTGGCCCGCCTGGTTGAAGAAGCGGGTGCAGATATGATCGAGTGTAACTTCTCCTGCCCGCAAATGACCTCGCATGCTATGGGCAGCGATGTAGGACAAAGCCCTGAGCTGGTTGAAAAATACTGTCGGGCGGTTAAACGCGGTTCGTCCCTGCCAATGCTGGCTAAAATGACACCAAATATTGGTGATATGTGTGAGGTGGTGCTGGCGGCAAAACGCGGAGGAGCCGACGGTATCGCGACCATCAATACGGTTAAATCCATCACTAATATCGACCTGAACAGGAAAATCGGGATGCCGGTCGTCAACGGTAAATCTAGTATTTCCGGCTACTCCGGCAAGGCCGTTAAACCTATTGCTTTGAGATTTATCCAACAACTACGCATGCACCCTGAACTGCGGGATTTTCCGATTAGCGGCATTGGAGGAATTGAGACCTGGGAAGATGCCGCCGAGTTTTTACTGTTAGGCGCGGCCACGCTGCAGGTGACCACCGGGATCATGCAGTATGGATATCGGATTGTGGAGGACATGATCAGCGGGCTGTCACATTATCTCGCCGATCAAGGGTTTGACTCACTGGAGGAGATGGTGGGTCTGGCCAATGCCAATATCATCCCCGCCGAGGAGCTTGACCGTAGCTACATTGTCTATCCGAACATCCATCTTGATAAATGCGTCGGCTGTGGTCGTTGCTACATCTCCTGCTATGACGGCGGGCATCAGGCGATGGAATGGAATGAGGAAACCCGTACACCGCACTGCAATACGGAAAAATGTGTGGGATGTTTATTGTGCGGTCACGTTTGCCCGGTAGCCTGTATTGATCTGGGCGAGGTGAAATTTAAACCCGGAGAGAAAGAACATGCGTTAACGTTGTAACGCAGATAAAAAAGCCCGGTGCAGGTTGCGCTGCACCGGGCTTTTTACATTGTACGATTACTTCTTACGCGCGTACTTCAGTGAGTCCAGCGCGACCGCGAAAATGATAATGCCGCCCTTGATAATATACTGCCAGTAAGGGTTTACGCCGATGTAGGTCAGACCGTAGTTGATGACGGTGAAGATAATCACACCGGTCACCACGCCAAACACGGTACCTACCCCGCCGCTGAACGACACGCCACCAACCACGCACGCCGCAATCGCATCCAGCTCATACATAAAGCCGAGGTTGTTGGTCGCCGAGCCGATACGCCCGGCTTCCAACAAACCACCGAAGGCATAGAACACGCCAGATAACGCATAGATAATCAACAGGTTCAGCGCAACGTTTACCCCAGACACTTTTGCAGCTTCCGGGTTTCCGCCGATGGCGAAAATGTTTTTACCGAAGCGGGTCTTGTTCCACAGCACCCACACAAAGGCCACGGCAATCAGCGCGTAGAAGGTGATGTAGGAGAGTCGGAAACTGCCCAGTGCAATAAAGCCCTGTGCAAAGGTTGAAAATCCGCTGTCAAAGCCAGAGATTGGCGATGCGCCGACGAAGTCGTAGTACAGGGAGTTGATCCCGTAAACGATAATCATCGTACCCAGGGTGGTAATAAACGGCGTCACGTTCAGGTAAGCAATGATAATACCGTTCACCAGACCGATAATGGCACCAATCACGCAGACAATCAGCACCACTACAATTATCGGCATCGTCGCCATTTCCGGGAACACCTTGTTGGCATTCTCCATCGACTGCAACAAAGTCGCTGCCACCACTGCCGCCAGGCCAACCTGACGCCCCGCCGACAGGTCGGTCCCTTGGGTAACAATCAGTCCAGCCACACCCAATGCGATAATAATACGCACCGAGGATTGCGTGAGAATATTACTCAGGTTCAGTAAGCTTAAGAAAGTGGGATCCTGGAAAATAATAATCGCCAGCAAAACCAAAAGAACAACGTAAATTCCGCCTTCTTTCAGGTAAGTAAGAAAACTTTTCTTATTTAACGCACTCATGAGGAGCCCCTAATCTTAAAGGTGCAAAGACGCAAGACGGAGGATTTCGTTTTGCGTTGTTGTTTTAGTGTCAACAATTCCGGCAACGAGACCATTGCTCATCACCAGAATACGATCGGTAATACCCAGCAGCTCCGGCATTTCAGAGGAAATAATAATAATCCCCTTATCCTTTTTCGCGAGTTCGGCAATTAACTGGTAAATTTCAAATTTCGCGCCAACATCGATTCCACGCGTCGGTTCATCCAGCATCAGAATTTCTGGCTGCGTTAATAACCAACGACCAATAACCACCTTTTGCTGATTACCGCCAGAAAGTGAACCAATTTGCGTACGGTGGCCCGGTGTTTTCACCCTCATGGAGTCAATTACCCACTGGGTGTCACTCTTCATGCGGGAATTATCCAACAGACCGACTTTGTTTTTGTAATTTTGGATATTAGAAATTAACGAGTTAAAACCAATGTCCAGATACGCATAAATACCGGTTGAGCGGCGCTCTTCCGTGACCAGCGCAAAACCATGGTTGATGGCTTCATTTGCACTGTGGTTATTAATCTTTTTGCCATGTAGCGTAATCGTACCCGATGATTTCTCACGAATACCAAAAAGCGTTTCAACAATATCCGTGCGTTTTGCACCCACCAGACCGGCAATCCCGAGAATTTCCCCTTTGTGTAAATCAAACGAGATATCACGAATCGACGGCTGACGCAGCGAGGTCAGGTTACGCACTTGCAGAATGACTTCACCAGGTTTGTTTTCTTTATCCGGAAAACGTTGGTTCAGTGAACGCCCTACCATCATGGCGATGATCTTATCCATATCCAGCCCTTCCAGCGGCTGGGTCGCAATCCACTGGCCGTCGCGTAGAACGGTAATTTCATCACACAGCTGGAAAATTTCTTCCATTTTGTGAGAAATATAAACAATACCGCATCCACGCTCTTTCAGCTTACGGATGATAGTGAACAGATGATTAACTTCTTTCTCGGTTAACGATGAAGTTGGTTCATCCATGATGACGATTTTGGCGTCATAGGAGAACGCCTTCGCAATTTCAATCATCTGCATTTGTGAAACGGATAATGTGCCGACGCGCGCACGCGGATCGATATCAATATCCAGTTCATCAAATATCGCTTTGGTATCGCGGTACATTTTTTCCTGATCGACAAACATGCCTTTGGTGGGATAGCGTCCCAGCCACATGTTGTCCATCACAGAGCGTTGTAATACCAGGTTTAATTCCTGGTGTACCATCGAAATACCATTCTCAAGCGCTTCCTTAGCAGAATGAAAATCGATTTCTTTACCCTGAAATAAAATACTGCCGGAATCTTTTTGATAGATGCCGAAAAGACATTTCAATAATGTTGATTTCCCCGCGCCATTCTCCCCCATTAAGGCGTGAATAGAATGCGGGCGGACTTTTAAATTGACATTATCAAGCGCCTTAACGCCGGGGAAGGACTTGTTGATGCCGGTCATTTCCAACAAGTATTCGCCTGACGACTGAGTATGTGTGCTGACCATAATTATACCTTGTTGGCCTTGCAGAGTGCGTTATTAAGGGCGCAATGAAATTGCGCCCACAGACGGAGTATTTACTTATTGGTGAACTCGGCCAGATTATCTTTATCGACACCTACGTACGGAACGCGAACAATCTTGTTCTCAATTTTCCAGTTAGTGCCATCTGCCGCACCTTTGCCATCAGCCAGGTTTTTCGCCAGATCAAAGGTGGCTTTCGCCTGGTTATTAGCATCGTTCAGCACGGTACCGGCCATAGCGCCAGATTTCACCAGCGCCAGTGCTTCAGGCAGGGCATCCACGCCAAATACCGGTACGCTGGTTTTATTGTGTGCCTTCAGCGCTTCAACTGCGCCCATTGCCATAGCATCGTTGTTGGCGATAACGACTTCGATTTTGTTCGCGTTCGGACCGGACATCCACGCATCCATCTTATCTTTCGCCTGAGCGGTATCCCACATTGCAGTATCTAACTGCAGTTGCTCAGTTTTAATGCCTTTGTCGTTCAGCTCTTTAATCACGTAAGTAGTACGTGCTTCAGCATCCGGGTGTCCCGGTTCGCCTTTCAGCAGAACAAACTGAATTTTGCCGTCTTTGTTCAGGTCCCAGTTCGGGTTAGCTGCCCAGTGTTTGGCAATCAAATCACCCTGAATAATACCGGACTCTTTAGAGTCAGTACCGACGTAATACGCTTTGTCATAGCTGTCCAGCGCCTTGCGAGAAGGTTCTTTGTTGAAGAACACGATCGGTACGTTCTGTCCGCGTGCTTTTTCAATGACCGTGCCTGCAGCTGCCGGGTCAACCAGGTTAATCGCCAGTGCTTTAACGCCTTTTGCCAGCAGCACGTCGATCTGATCGTTTTGTTTGGACTGGTCGTTCTGCGAGTCGTTCATCAGCAGTTGTACATCTGGCGCCGCTTTGGCATCTTTTTCAATAGCCTTACGTACCACTGACATAAAGTTATCGTCATACTTATAGATAGTCACACCAATACGGGTATCAGCAGCGTGCGCAGCCGCGCCGAATAACATGCTTGCCATTACAGCAGACAGGGTCAACACCTTCTTATTCATGGTATCTCCGGTTTTATTATGCAGGGTAGTACTTGAGATAAATGCTCGGCAGGCAGAACGTTACTGAAGTGTTACTGAACGCCGAAGTTCACTTTTAAAAATATTTCTTCCGTGTCTGGCAACGCTCCCAAAACAGGCTTTAATTATCGTTTAAGGCAGCTATACCTCGATGAAAGTGATTATTCACCGTTACATAGTAGTTACAGCGCAACAAACAGTGTCATCATAGCTATCGCATTGTTAATATACTGTGAATTTACTCACATATTGAAAGCGGTTACATCGCGCTGCGTTATAAGTTAGTGATCGGTGCCGCATTCTGCCGCAGCGCCACTGAATGGCGACGTACCAGCGTCGGCATAAAGCAATGCGTCGCCTGCGGATCCAACGTGCCAGCCGCGCCCTGTAGTGCAAGTTCCGTCGCCATTTTTGCCATAGAGGCAATGGGATAGCGCACGGTGGTTAGCTGCGGATCGGTGTAACGCGCGATGGGAATATCATCGAAGCCAATGATTGAAAGGTGTAATGGAATAGCGATACCGTTATCTTTTAGCGCTGTCAGCGCGCCAGCGGCCATATTGTCGTTATAAGCGAAGACCGCCGTCAGTTGTAAATTGCGCCCCAGCAATTCCACCATCGCAGACTCTCCGCCCTGCATATCGGGCGAACCGGTGCCGACCCAGCTTTCTGCCGCAACAATCCCCTGCTCTTTCAGAGCAGTTAACCACCCTTCTTTGCGCATGGTGTCATCTTCAATGCGATGGCTTGATGCCAGATAACCGATGCGTTGATGACCATTATTCAGCAACATACGGGTCGCCATTTTAGCGCCGCTGATGTTATCCAGGCAGACGCAACGGTGGGCGTAACCCGGTACCAGGCGATTGATAAGCACCATGCCGGGGATTTGATCCATAAACTCGGCCAGTTCCCGATCGCTCAGTGCTTTAGAGTGTACAATCAGTGCGTTGCAGCGTTGGCGAATCAACACCTCAATGGCATGACGTTCTTTTTCCGCCTCATGGTAGCTGTTGCCAATCAGGACATACTTCTGATGCTGCTGGGCAACCATATCCACGGCTTTTACCAGCGCGCCAAAAAACGCATCTGATACATCCATGACGACAACACCAATCGTGTCGCTTACCTGCGTCGCCAGCGCTTGTGCGTTGGCATTAGGTCGATAGCCAAGCTGAGTGACTGCTTTCATTACCGCTTCACGCGTATCGGGACTCACCAGCGCACTGTTATTCAGTACGCGGGAAACGGTCGCTACAGAAACGCCAGACTGCCGTGCCACATCACGAATGGTTACCATATTCACTGCCCTGTTTTAGATTGCGGCTGCCCGCAGACACCCCAGGCTGGGTATTTTGTCAGCACAATGAAACGGACTGCGTGAGTGATGTCACAGGAATGAAAGCGCTTACATCCATTTTGTTAATGAATGTGATCCAGATCGTTATCTGGATGTTCGCGGTAATGATGTCCCTGCAGCACGCAGGGTTAATTGACGCCACAGCCATTCCACCGGGCCTTGGCGGTAATAACGTAGCCATATCACGGAGAAAAGTAAGTTAATGACCCAGACCGGGATGACGAAATACAGCAGCTCCAGCCGGTCGAATTTCATAAATAAGCCGAATTGATAGAACAGCGTGGTACAGATTAAGGTTTGTAACAGATAGTTGGTTAATGCCATGCGTCCCACACAGGCGACGGCAATGACCCATTTTAAACGGCTAAGCTGCGGCCAGAAACCGTACATCAGCGCGGCGTAACCAATGGTCTGCATCGGCGCTCCCAGCTCTCGCGGGGCTTGTAACAGGAAAGCACACCAGCGGTAGGCCCAGTCCAGATTCCACTGAGCGATAATAGCAGGCAGGTTTATCGCCATCCCAATAATGACCAGCAGCACGCCGGTACGTCGATAGTGCTGCAAACTGTACTGCCCTTTTAGCCAACCGCTGCGCATTAATGCCGCGCCGAGCAGCATCATCCCCGCCAGTTGCCAGCCGTACTGAGCACCCAACGCCAGCAAGCTATTGGACATCATATCCACGCGATTGCTGATTGCTTCCATTCCGCCGTTCACTTTCCAGTATTTTTCATACAGCAACGCTGAAGCATCCGGCGTCCAGGCGCGGCTGGTTTCGCTCCCGGAGATCACACCCAACAGCAGCAGTACGCCAACGCCCACCAGATACAGCAGCACACCAGTGTTAAATAAGCTTTTTACCGACGGCGCATCCCGGATCAGCCGCCAGCAAATCAGGCCGATCAAGCCATATGCCAGCAGGATATCGCCATCCCAGAAGAGTAAACCGTGAATAAAACCCAATAACACCAGCAGCGTAAGCCGTGACTGGATCCAGCGTTTACCGCGTGGGAGCAGCATTTGCAGACCGGCACCGAACAGCAGCGCAAACAGCGTGAGGAATTTTACCTGCGCAAAGAGATCGAGCAGCGCCCAGGTCCAGGCATCGGATAAGGTGATGTCGCCATACCAGGCAGGATTGAGGTATGCCGCCTTTGGCAAGCCAAAGGCGCTAATATTGAGAAGCAGGATACCAAGAATGGCGACGCCACGAATAAAATCCAGCGTGACATTACGCTCCATGGTTCCTGCCCTAATCAGTTGTGATGACGTACTGCGCGCAGGAATTCCTGACGCGTGTTCTGGCTGGACTTAAACAATCCACCAAGAGAAGTGGTGGTGGTCGCACTGGTCGCATCACGAATGCCGCGCGCTTTCACACAGTAATGCACCGCATCAATCGACACCGCCACATTATTCGTCCCGAGCAGCGTTTGCAGCGCGGTGAGAATTTGCTGGGTCAGGCGTTCCTGTACCTGTGGGCGCTGGGCGAAGAACTGCACAATGCGGTTAATCTTCGACAGACCAATAACCGAATCTTTCGGAATATACGCCACCGTCGCTTTGCCATCGATAGTGACAAAGTGGTGTTCGCAGGTGCTGGTCAGCGTAATATCGCGGACCGTGACCATCTCGTCCACCTTCATTTTATTTTCAATGACGGTGATTTTCGGGAAGTTGGCGTAATCGAGGCCGGAGAAAATCTCATCGACATACATTTTCGCAATGCGATGCGGAGTTTCCATCAGACTGTCATCGCTCAAATCGAGATTGAGCAATTGCATAATCTCGGTCATATGGCCAGAGATAAGACGTTTGCGTGTTTCGTTATCCATCTCTTGCACGGGCGGGCGCAGCGGGGTTTCGAGACCACGCGCAACCAGCGCTTCATGAACCAGTGCCGCTTCTTTACTGAGTGATGACATTTCTTCTTCTCCTGCAGGTGGGGCGCCTCTGCCCTGCATGGGGCAAAGTTTTTAGGCTGTATCACAGCCAGAACATTGTGCGTGAGGCGGCGCACATAATCCAGTATTCACCGCGATAATTATTGAAATTGGCACAGCCTTTCAGCTGTAGCAACTTCACTTTCTGTTCAGCCCGGTGACGTCGAGTGTTAATGTAAAGTTATATAGATGATGAAGTATGTTTGCTCAATGCGGAAGTGAAAGTTACTCACAGTGCAATGAATAATCTGTATTATGGTGAGTTCGCAAACACATACAGGTTCAACACAACAAGGAGCCACGCATGGAAATGCTTGAAGAGCACCGCTGTTTTGAAGGCTGGCAGCAACGCTGGCGTCACGACTCCACCACGTTAAATTGCGCCATGACCTTCAGTATTTTTCTTCCACCACCCCGCGATAACTCCCCGCCTCCGGTGCTGTACTGGCTGTCGGGCCTGACCTGCAATGATGAAAACTTCACCACCAAAGCCGGCGCACAGCGCATCGCGGCTGAGCTCGGTATTGTTCTGGTGATGCCAGACACCAGCCCGCGCGGCGAGCAGGTTGCCAACGATGATGGTTACGATTTAGGCCAGGGCGCGGGATTTTACCTCAATGCCACTCAGCAGCCATGGGCAACGCATTTTTGTATGTATGACTATCTGCGTGATGAGCTTCCGGCACTGATTCAGTCTCAGTTTAACGTCAGCGATCGCTGCGCGATCAGCGGGCACTCTATGGGGGGTCACGGCGCATTGATTATGGCGCTGAAAAATCCCGGGAGATACACCAGCGTTTCAGCCTTTGCGCCGATCGTAAACCCTTGTCGCGTTCCGTGGGGCGAAAAGGCTTTTAGCGCTTATCTGGGTGAAGATAAAACACAATGGGCTGAGTGGGACAGCTGCGAATTAATGCTGGCCAGCAAGCCCGCAGACGCGATTCCGACGCTAATTGATCAAGGAGACAGCGATCAGTTTCTTGCCGATCAGTTGCAGCCCGCAGTGCTGGCGGAAACAGCCCGTCAAACCGCATGGCCAATGACACTGCGTATCCAGCCAGGTTACGACCACAGCTATTACTTTATTGCGTCGTTTATTGAGGATCACCTGCGCTTTCATGCCCAGTATTTGCTGAAGTGATCACCAGTAAAGCGTATTTTCTATTGCCGCGCTGTAGCTCATCTCTTCTGACTGCGGCGCGGACGCTTTACGATTTAGATCGGCCGCCTGTTGGCGTACCTGTAATCGCCCCACGCTCTCACCGCCTTCATAACCTTCGTTAAAATTACGCACTTCAGACTCGAATAAGATTGCATCCAGGTGATGCAACTTATTCAGTGCACGCAACAGGGAGATAAGCGTGTCCAGATTGAGGCCGCCGCCTTTCTCAATGCGTTTAATGGTCGCAATGCCGACCTGTGCGCGGTCAGCAAGTTGCTGCTGCGTTAGCGCCAGAGAAATCCGCGTTTCTCTGATGCGAGCGCATAATGACAAGATGATTTCATCATTATTCATGGTGTTATATTTCATGCCGCCCTCCCCGATTTTTGGGCTGAATTTTCCCAAGGCAGCCGTGATACGTCTCACGGTACTTCGCGCTCATGTCTTTACCCGTTTCATACATGGCGGCAATCACCTCATCGAGCGAAACGCATGGCTCGCTGACACGGCTCATCGCCATCGTTGCGGCGTTAATCGCTTTTACGGACGAAATCGCGTTTCGTTCGACGCAGGGAATTTGTACCTGCCCGCCAAGCGGATCGCAGGTCAGTCCGAGATGGTGCTCCATGGTGATTTCTGCGGCATTCAGCACCTGAGCAACTGACGCCCCCATCAGTTCTGCTAATCCGGCTGCGGCCATCGAACTGGCCACGCCGATCTCTCCCTGACACCCAACCTCAGAACCTAAAATAGACGCGTTTTGTTTGAACAGTAGCGCGATGGCGCCAGCGGTGAGGAAAAAGCGGATAACCGATGCGCTATCCAACTTACAGACAAACTTATCGTACCAACTGAGGACCGCAGGGATGATACCGCTCGCACCATTGGTCGGCGCGGTCACCACTCGCCCTCCAGCGGCGTTTTCCTCGCTGACGGCAATCGCAAACGCATTCACCCAGTTGAGGTTGGTGAGAAAGTCGTTAGCAGAGGGTTTCATTGCCAGTAATTTATAGAGCGAGCAGGCCCTGCGCGGCACCTGATACGAGCCGGGCAGTAGGCCTTCAGTATGCAGACCACGATGGACT
This sequence comes from Citrobacter freundii ATCC 8090 = MTCC 1658 = NBRC 12681, assembly GCF_011064845.1. Lineage (NCBI taxonomy): Bacteria > Pseudomonadati > Pseudomonadota > Gammaproteobacteria > Enterobacterales > Enterobacteriaceae > Citrobacter > Citrobacter freundii. The sequence goes on from NZ_CP049015.1 coordinate 3,216,677, forward strand.
GCCTGCTGCATTACCGCCCAAACATGCGCGAAATAGTCATGCAACGCCGCCTGGGAATGCACCTGTAATTCATTTTTCATCATTAATGCCGCAACGGATAATCCATTACGCTGACACAGCGCCTGCAGCTGCGCGGCATTTTGAAACGCAAAAGGAAATGCGTTTTTTTGCGCGGCTCTCTCGGGCGCCGGCTCGCCGGGTTTGCGAACCTGTCCGGCGCCGGTTGAAAACCATGTTTCTTCATACAACGTAAAATAATCATCCCTGGCACGAAACGTCATCGCATAGGGATGGCCAGAATGCGGTTGTTGATTCGGCTTAATCGCGACCGTCACGGTAACTGAAGGAGAAAGCGTCAGGGTGCCGTCCTGTTCAGCACGTTTAATGAGATCCATCTGCTGGCGTAAATCAACATCATCCGGCTGATTGCCCAACAGCCCCAGATAAAGAGCGATATCAACGTTATGACACTTGCGGCTTAATGAGAGCGCGCCGTATAGCTCAACCTCGATTTCTCGCGTTAGCGGTAAGATCTCCTGTAGCTTTAATTGTGAAATGAAGTTAAACGCGGCACGCATTGGCCCTACTGTTCTTGAACTGGAAGGCCCAATGACGACTTTAAAAATATCAATACAACTTTCCATTTTAGACCCATCCCTGTTAGTCAAAATAGAATATACCGCCAGTAGCAACAGACCGTGACGTGTATATCAAAAATGATACCTTTCAGACTTTGTTTATTTATTGGTATAAAAAACAATACTATTTTATCTTTTTTTTAACATTCACATCTGTGATAAAGCAGGATTCAATCGTCACCCTCTACTATTACAATAACCTTAATTTACAGGAGTGACATAATGGCAATTATTTATTTTATTAGTGCAAAAGATCCTGAAAAACTTCAGGCATGGCTGCACAATACATTTCTAAATACCGAGACCAAACAATATCCGTGCGCACTGGAACAATTATCTATAGCCGCATTCAATAAACCGTATTTAAAATTATCAATACCCGATGAAATATTCACCGATGACATATACAAGAAACTAAGGGCTACATCGTTCACTCAGCAATTTGATTTTTTCCTAAAACCGCAAATCATCCCGATGAACGGGATCATCGCCTTTGACATGGACTCGACGTTTATCGAGGAAGAAGGTGTGGATGAGATTGCCCGCGCGCTAGGCATCACCGATCAGATAACGAAACTGACGCAGCAAGCGATGGAAGGAAAACTGGATTTCAATAACAGTTTCACCCGGCGCATCGGAATGTTAAAAGGGACACACATCCATGTCATTAATGCCGTATGCGATCGGATGACGGCCTCTCCCGGCATCACCACCATTTTGCCATTCCTCAAGCAAAAAGGATTTAAAACAGCGATCATTTCCGGCGGACTGGATATTTTCACCCACCGCTTACAACAGAAATATCAGCTGGACTATATATTTTCAAATACCGTTGAAGTCAGGAATGGTATGCTGACAGATAATATTTCCGCGCCAATCATGAATGCAGAAAATAAGCAAAAAACATTGGCCATGCTTGCCGACTCTCTGCAGATGCCTCAGCATAATATTATCGCCTGCGGTGATGGCGCCAACGATATTCCCATGCTCACGTATGCTGGCACTGGTATTGCCTGGCGAGCAAAACCCGCGGTCAGAAATTTAATTAACAATCAGATTAATTTTCACGGATTCGAGTCGCTTTTGTTCTTTATCGAAAATGGATTATAACCCCACAAGCACTGTCTGAAGGGAAGATCATATGAGCTTGAAATCATTTATATTCAGCCAGGCTGATAAGCCGGTTGTAAAAGAAAAAAAAGAGATTGACCATACTTACAAAAAATTCAGGATAGAGATTATTACCTCGGTTTTTATCTCTTACGCGGTCTTTTATTTAACACGTAAAAACTTCTCAGCCGCCATGCCGGCCATGCTGTCAGATACCACTCTGACCGCAGAAGATTTTGCCATCATGTCTTCACTGTTTTACATCCTGTATGGCTCAATGAAGTTTGTTGGCGGCATGCTGGTTGATAAAATCAATCCGAAAGCCATGACCGGCCCGGTGCTCATTGGCGTGGGGATCGTTAATATTCTGTTTGGTTTTTCCGACAGCGTTGCCGCGTTTTATGTGTTGTACAGCCTCAATGCTATCCTCCAGGGCACCAGTTTTCCACCAATGGCAAAGATCATGGCATCCTGGTTTTCCAAGAATGAACGCGGACGTTGGTGGGCGGTCGTTGAAGCGGCGCATAATATTGGCGGGAGTCTCGCCCCACTGCTGACAAGTTTCGCGATTGTCTGGAGCGGTAGCTGGAAAATGGGTTTTTATGTACCGGGCGCAATCTCCTTGCTGATGGGGATCGTAGCGCTCTTTACGATTAAAGACCGTCCCGGGACCTTAGGTTTGCCTAACGTTGGCGAATGGCGTAAGGATCCAACAGAGCTTGCCCAAGTGAAAGCCAGTCCGGTAAATCTCTCCTTTTGGCAGATTTTCGTCAAATATATCCTGATTAACCCATTAGTGTGGATTATTATCATTGGCGATATGTCCGTTTATATTGCCCGCACCATCCTCAATGACTGGCCGCAAATTTACTATTCTCAGGTACATGGCTGGAGCCTGATTAAAGCCAACTCCATTATCTCGTGGTTTGAAGCCGGTGGACTTGCCGGAGGGTTACTGGCGGGTTACTTATCTGACTTTATGTTTAAAAGTAACCGCTGGATGACAGGCTTAATATTCGCATTAATGCTGTGCGTATGTATTACCTTAATCCCACTGGTTCAGGATACCTCATATACCATTACGGCCATTCTCTTCACCATTATGGGTTTCGCCCTGTACGGGCCGCATATGCTTTTTGCCGTAGGTTGTCTGGACGTCACTCACAAAGATGCGGCGGGATCGATAACTGGCTTCCGCGGATTGTTTAGCTATGTCGGCGCGGCGTTAGCGGGCGTACCGGTGATATTAGTGAAGAACAACTGGGAGTGGTCTGGAGTCTATCTCTATGCCGTGATCGCAATCCTGTTAACCACCTTGTCACTGGCCTTACTCGCCAAATTCCATCGACTATAAGCCAGCCATAACAGGACAGTGGCGCCATCGCCGCTGTCTTTCGGTTGGGTTCTTTCAGCGTCAAAAAGGTGTCCATCTTCTTCATCCCTCCATCATTCCTTCACTTTTTCTCCTTTTTTCTTCCTTCACTATCTTATTGATTAAAAAAGTATTTCACCCCAAATCAAATCAAACACAAATGATTTCTATTATCATTTGTGTTTACAAATATTCATACTTTTGTACAATCCTCCCGCTTCTTTACTGAAAAGAGTCCTTAAAAGACAAATACATACAATTGTCATGGCCTTTCACATGACGCGCAGTTTGATTCATTTAAATGGAATGATACAAATGACTATACCTCACGTTAAGGCTGTAGCTGCCGCAGTATGCGTCGCCAGTCTCCCATCACTCGGCTATGCCGCTGAACAAGATACCGTGGTAGTTACCGCTACCGGCTTTGAGCAGAAAATTCAGGATGCCCCGGCTTCGATATCTGTTATTACCAAGCAGCAGATTGAGGACAAAGCCTATCGCGATGTCACCGATGCGCTAAAAGATGTCCCTGGCGTCGTCGTCACCGGCGGGGGGAGCAGCAGCGATATCAGTATTCGCGGTATGGCTTCGCAATACACGCTCTTCCTGGTCAACGGTAAACGCATCAGCACCCGCGGCACACGTCCTAATAGCGACAACTCAGGTATTGAACAAGGTTGGCTGCCGCCGCTTGAATCCATCGAGCGTATCGAAGTCATCCGTGGCCCGATGTCATCCCTGTACGGCTCCGACGCGATGGGCGGTGTCATTAACGTCATCACCAAGAAAGTGTCGAATACCAAAGCCTGGACCGGTTCTCTGCACGGCGATGCCACTTTCCAGGAAGACAGAGACTCTGGCGATATTTACCAGACCAACGCCTATGCGTCTGGGCCACTGATTGACGGATTACTTGGCGCGAAGGTGACCGGTTTATTCTCCCATCGGGCGGAAGATAAAATCCTCAATGGCTACAATGAACAGCGTATGCGTAACGGGGGCTTAACCCTGAACTTTACGCCAGACGATAAAAACGATATCGATTTCGATTACGCACGTGAATTGCAGGATCGCGACAGTACCCCAGGCAAATCTATGGCTGAGGAAAACTGTCGTAACGGAAGCTGTAAGCCGAACAGCAAAAGCGAAAGCAAGTATGTGCACACGACATATTCACTAACCCACAGCGGTTATTACGACGACTTCAACTCCACCAGCTATGTCCAGCAGGAAGAGAGCGAAAACCCGGGTCGCCAGATGAAGTCCTACAACACGATTTTCAATAACCAGAACCAGGTATTCCTTGGAGCGCATACCCTGACGCTAGGCGGGCAATACCGTTATGAAAAACTGCGCGATAACGGCAACCAGCTGCAAGCGGCTGATGGGCTGAACAAACTGACCCGCTGGAGCTGGGCGTTGTTTGCTGAAGATGAATGGGCCGTTACCGATACCTTTACGCTGACCGGCGGTCTGCGTATGGATAAGGATGAAAACTACGGTGACAACTGGACGCCACGCGGCTATGGCGTATGGCATCTGAGCGATCAATGGACCTTAAAAGGCGGCGTTTCGGCGGGCTATCGCGCCCCGGATCTGCGCCAGTCATCAGCAAACTGGGGACAGGTCACCGGCGGCGGTCGTCTGAACGGAATCATTGTCGGCAACCCGGACCTGAAGCCGGAGAAAAGCCTCAGCGAAGAAATCGGCTTACTGTGGGATAACGGCGATAACCTCAACGCAGGCGTCACCCTGTTCAATACCGACTTCAAGAACAAAATCACTGAAGTGCGCCGTTGTAACAGCAGTTCCGATCCGGCCTGCACCATCGGCAATACCCATTATGACTTCGTCAGCGATCGCGTTAACGTCGATAAAGCCAATATGCGTGGCGTAGAATCCACCTTCGGCTGGAAAATAACCTCTGACGTCAACTGGACTGCGAACTACACCTACACGGAATCTGAGCAGAAAAGCGGTCAGTTCTCCGGCCAGCCGTTGAACAAAATGCCGAAGCATATGTTTAACACGACGCTGGACTGGCAGGCCACGCAAGATCTCGGTTTCTGGAGCCGCCTGAATCTGCGTGGAAAAACGTCTGAATACCTGAGCCGTACTTCCATGGCACAGGGTACGCCGTCCTATACGCAGGTCGATGTGGGTTTACGTTACTATGCCACCAAGGATCTGTTGATGACCGCTGGCGTGTATAACGTGCTGGATAAGCAAATCGATTACGATACCTACGACACCGTTCTCGATGGTCGTCGTTACACGGTTGGCATGACATACAGCTTCTAAGTCTGACGCAATAAAAAACCCCGGCACTCATCATGCCGGGGTTTTTGTTATGCTTTTTATACTGTTATTTCTTCACGCGACCCGGGAATTTCATTTCGCTGTAGCGAACAAAATGAGTTCCTTTGGTCAGCTTATAGCCAAACCAGATAATCAGGAACAGCGGGATACCAATATAGGTAGCCATCACGCCGCCCCAGTCAATGCTGTCTTTCAGGAACGCTTCGTAGTTCTGGCCGAGAGTGATAATCAGGCACAGCACAAAGGCGAAGATCGGACCCAGCGGGAAGAAGCCAGAACGGTACGGCAGATCCTTCACATCGTGGCCCTGCAGCACATAACCGCGACGGAAGCGATAGTGGCTAATGGCGATCCCCAGCCAGGCGATAAAGCCGGTCATCCCGGAGGTATTCAGCAGCCACAGGTATACGGTCTGGTTGCCAAACATCGAGGTCAGGAAGCACAGCCCCGCCACCACGGTGGTCGCATACAGCGCGTTACGCGGTACGCCGCCGCGAGACAGTTTGCCGAAAATACGTGGCGCTTTACCGTCACATGCCAGGGTGTAAAGCATACGCGTCGAGGCATACATCCCGGAGTTACCTGCAGACAGTACCGCCGTCAGAATAACCGCGTTCATCACCGCCGCAGCAGACAGCAGACCCGCATGCTGGAATACCAGCGTGAACGGGCTAACGCTGATGTCTTTCACATCGTTACGCAGCAGGCTTGGATCGGTGTACGGAATAATCAGGCTGATAATCAAAATCGCGAACACATAGAACAGCAGGATTCGCCAGAATACCTGACGTACCGCACGTGGAATGTTCTTTTCAGGATCTTCAGATTCACCTGCCGCGATACCGATAAGCTCCGTCCCCTGGAAGGAGAAGCCGACGATCATCGCCACACCAATCATCGCAGCAAAACCACCGGCAAACGGTGCATCACCGGTCGTCCAGTTGCTCCAGCCCACCGGCTGAGCGCCTTTGAAGATACCGAAAATCATCATTACGCCAACTACGATGAAGATAATGACAGTGGTAACTTTGATCAGTGAGAACCAATATTCCGCTTCACCAAATCCGCGAACGGAAATGTAGTTCAGCAGGAAGATCACGCCGAGGAACAGCGCACTCCAGATCCAACCCGGCGTGTCCGGGAACCACCAGCTCATCACCAGCTGTGCGGCCACCAGGTCAACGGCAATCGTTACCGCCCAGTTGTACCAGTAGTTCCAGCCCAGCGCGAAGCCAAAGCCTTCTTCTACGTAGTTCTGACCGTAGGTGGAAAACGAGCCAGAAACCGGCATATAAGCCGCCAGTTCACCGAGGCTGGTCATCAGGAAATACACCATCAGACCGATCAGAATATAAGAGAACAACGCGCCGCCAGGACCCGCTGCAGAAATAGTTGCACCAGATGCAACGAAAAGACCTGTACCGATGGAGCCTCCAATGGCAATCATCGTCAGGTGACGCGCCTTCAGTTCACGACGTAGCGTGGGCGCTTCTGTGGTTTTAGTTTCGGAAACCATGTGAAAATGCTATCCATCCAAAAAATGAGGCGCGATTGTAGCAGACGAAACGGCATTCTTCCGGCACAAATGCGCTGTTATAAGAGACCTTCATGACTGGCCGCGGATTATAAGTAAAGCAGAAAATAGAGGGGGCAAGGCGGTTAAAACGTAACCGCCATTATGCAAAAAGGAGTCGCTACGACAGTGAACGTCCTATTCCCCCTGCTCTACCTGGTCGCTGTAGTGCAAAAAGCGCGTAATGGCATTGGAGATATGTTTTTGTCGATGATGAACACGCCACAGCGTGCGGACCAAACGTGGAAGCGGCACAGGAACTTCGCTCAGCGTTCCCGCCTGTAACTGCTCGGCAATGACCCGCCGTGACAAACAGCTGATCCCAAGGCCATGGCGCACTGCATGCTTAATGGCCTCGGAGTTACCCAACTCCATTGCCATCTGAAATCTCGGCAAATGAGACAACAGCAGGTAATCCACCAGTTCACGCGTACCCGATCCTCGTTCACGCAGGATCCACGGCGAAGCAGCCAGTTGTTCCAGCGTAACGGGTCCCTTTGTAAGCGGTGACGACGGTGCGGCGAACACCACCAGCTCGTCTTCCAGCCACGGTTCAGAGATAATTTCCGTACTGTGACACGGCCCTTCAATCAGCCCGATGTCTACCCGGAAATCCAGCACCGCATTGATCACGTCCTGGCTGTTGCCCACGCTAAGCTCCAGCGGCAAATCAGGGAAATCATGCCGATAGCGGGCGATCATGGCAGGGAGAATATAGTTGCCAATGGTGCTACTGGCATAAACCCGGATAGCGCCATTATCTTCGCGGAAAAGCTGTTCGATTTCGGTCGTTTGCTCGAGTAGCGCCAGCGCCCGTGGGTAGAGCAAGCGCCCGTGTTCGTTGACCACCAATCGTTTACCAACACGGTCAAACAGTTGCACGCCGAGTTGCCCTTCCAGATCGGTAAGTGCCGCACTCACCGCCGACTGCGACAATGCCAGCATGACAGACGCCTGGGTCGTTGAGCCGCTTTTTAATACCTCAGCAAACACTTCAAGTTGTCGCAGGGTGATATGCATAGTCGTTTTCCACCGGATAACCGTTACTTATACCCTAAATAATTCGAGTTGCAGCCAGCGCACATGCAACCTGAAGTATGACGGGTATACCACTTATATAGATTAATTATAAATATATAATCAATTTTATTTTTAAACCACTTCGCCGTACTCTTTTACCCAGATAAAGGAGAAGGATATGACAGAACTCACCTTGCAGACTCATCGTCGTACAGCGTGGCATTTTATTCCGGGGCTCGCCCTGAGTGCAGTTATCACTGGGGTCGCCTTATGGGGTGGATCCATTCCCGCCGTTGCAGGTGCCGGGTTCAGCGCCCTCACCTTAGCAATCTTGCTGGGGATGGTTCTCGGCAACACCGTCTATCCGCACATCTGGAAAAGCTGTGACGGCGGTGTGCTGTTTGCTAAACAACATTTATTACGTCTGGGGATCATCCTCTACGGCTTCCGCCTCACCTTCGCGCAAATTGCTGACGTCGGCGTCAGCGGTATCGTGATTGATGTGTTAACGCTAAGCAGTACCTTTATGATTGCCTGTTTCCTGGGGCAAAAAGTGTTTGGTCTGGACCGCCACACCAGTTGGCTGATTGGCGCGGGGAGCAGCATTTGTGGTGCCGCCGCCGTGTTGGCAACCGAGCCGGTAGTGAAGGCGGAAGCCAGTAAGGTAACCGTCGCTGTCGCCACCGTAGTGATCTTCGGTACCATCGCTATCTTCCTGTATCCGGCAATGTATCCGCTGCTGGCACACTGGTTTAGCCCGGAAACCTACGGCATTTACATTGGTTCCACCATGCATGAAGTGGCACAGGTAGTGGCTGCCGGGCACGCCATTAACCCGGATGCGGAAAATGCCGCAGTTATTGCCAAAATGCTGCGCGTCATGATGCTGGCACCGTTTCTTATCCTGTTGGCCGCCCGCGTTAAACAGCTGTCTCCGGCCTCCGGTGGTGAGAAGAGCAAAATCACCATTCCGTGGTTTGCCATCCTGTTCATTGTGGTCGCGATTTTTAACTCGTTCCACTTTCTGCCGCAGTCGATAGTGAACATGCTGGTAACACTGGATACCATTTTGCTGGCAATGGCGATGGCCGCACTGGGGCTGACCACTCACGTTAGCGCCCTGAAAAAAGCCGGTGCTAAACCGTTACTGATGGCCCTGCTGCTGTTTGTCTGGCTGATTGTAGGCGGTGGCGCGATTAACCTCGCTATCCACGCGCTGATGGCATAAACGAGCACGACTCACCTCCATTAACCCGCTATACTTCCTCCTTTTGCATTTGAGTATGGCGGGTTTAATTTATGAAATACATCGGAGCGCACGTAAGCGCCGCTGGCGGTCTGGCTAACGCCGCTATTCGAGCCGCAGAAATCGAAGCGACCGCATTCGCCCTGTTCACCAAGAATCAGCGTCAGTGGCGTGCCGCGCCGCTGACCACCGAAATCATTGATGATTTCAAATCTGCCTGCGAGAAGTATCACTATACTTCCGCGCAAATCCTGCCTCACGACAGCTACCTGATTAACCTCGGTCACCCGGTCAGCGATGCGCTGGAAAAATCGCGTGACGCGTTTCTTGACGAAATGCAACGCTGCGAACAGCTTGGCTTATCCCTGCTTAACTTTCACCCGGGTAGCCATTTGATGCAGATTCCGGAAGATGAATGTCTGGCGCGCATTGCGGAATCGATCAATATCGCCCTCGCCCAGACCCAGGGCGTTACGGCGGTCATTGAAAATACCGCCGGACAGGGCAGCAACCTTGGCTTTAAGTTTGAGCACCTGGCCGCCATTATCGACGGCGTAGAAGATAAATCCCGTGTCGGCGTCTGTATTGATACCTGCCACGCCTTCGCGGCCGGTTACGATTTGCGATCCGTTGAGGAATGCGAAAAGACCTTTGCGGAATTTGAACGAATTGTCGGCTTCAAGTATCTGCGCGGTATGCACCTGAACGACGCCAAGAGCACGTTTGGCAGCCGCGTTGACCGTCACCACAGCTTAGGTGAAGGCAATATTGGCCACGATGCCTTCCGTTGGATCATGCAGGACAATCGTTTTGACGGCATTCCGCTGGTGTTGGAAACCATTAATCCAGATATCTGGGCAGAAGAGATTGCCTGGCTGAAAGCCCAGCAAACTGAAAAAGCGGTGGCCTAATCATGAACGACAGGGAAAAGCAGATCCTTAAGATCTTGCGCCGCAATCCGTTGATTCAGCAGAATGAAATCGCCGATATTTTGCAGATCAGCCGTTCACGCGTCGCTGCGCATATTATGGATTTAATGCGTAAAGGCATGATCAAAGGTAAAGGTTATATCCTTACCGAACAGGATTATTGCGTGGTTGTCGGTGCTATCAACATGGATATCCGGGGTGTTGCAGACATCCATTATCCGCAGGCAGCCTCTAACCCTGGCAGCATTCATTGCTCAGCAGGCGGTGTAGGACGTAACATCGCCCACAACCTGGCGCTGTTGGGCCGCGACGTACATTTAATTTCCGCTGTTGGCAGTGACTTCTATGGCGAAACATTGCTGGAACAAACGCGTCAGGCTGGGGTTAACGTTTCCAGCTGCATTCGTCTGCATGGACACAACACCTCAACCTACCTGTCGATCGCTAATCAACAGGAAGAGACCGTACTGGCCATTAACGATACCCATATCCTGCAACAATTGACGCCGCAGTTGCTTAACGGTTCGCGAGATTTGATTCGCCATTCCGGTGTCGTACTGGCCGATTGCAATCTGACCGCCGAAGCCATTGAGTGGGTCTTTACTATTGCCGATGATATTCCGGTATTCATTGACACCGTTTCAGAGTTCAAAGCGGAAAAAATGAAAACCTGGTTTACGCGTATTCATACGCTAAAACCCACGCAGAAAGAGCTTGCGATTTTATGGGGCCAACCTATTCATACTGATGCGGATCGCGTACTGGCCGTCAATAGCCTGCATCAGCAAGGGGTAAAACGCATTTTTGTCTGCCTGGAAGATGAATCCGTTTTTTGCAGCGAAAAGGACGGCGAACAGTTTTTATTGACGCCGCCTGAGCATACGGTGGTAGACAGTTTTGGTGCCGATGACGCTTTTATGGCGGGATTACTGTACAGCTTTCTGGAAGGCAGTGAGTTTCGTGAAAGCGCGCGCTTTGCCATGGCCTGCGCAGCATTATCGCGGGCCAGCGTCAGTATCAACAACCCAACGCTCTCTGCGGATAACGCTCTGTATTTGCTGCAAACAGCTTGAATGTCTGCCGGATAGCGCTACGCTTATCCGGCCTACAAACTTTATTTTATGCCAGTCCGATAAAGAAACCGGCTATTGTGGCGCTCATCAGGTTTGACAGCGTTGCTGCTGCCAGCGCACGCATTCCAAGTTGCGCGATTTCCGGCGCACGCTGTGGCGCAATCGCCGAAAATGCCCCGACCACGACGCCAATCGAACCGAAGTTCGCGAAACCACACAACGCAAACGAGATAATCGCGATGGTCTTCACGTCCAGCGTTCCGCCCGTTTGCAGATACGGCGAGAAGTTGAGATAAGCGACAAATTCGTTGATCGCCAGCTTCTGTCCAATCAGACTACCTGCCAGCGTCGCATCGCTCCAGTCCACGCCCATAATCCACGCCAGCGGGGCTAACACATAGCCAAAGATCCCTTCCAGAGTGGCGTGTCCAAAACCAAACCAACCGCCAATTCCGCCGATAATGCCGTTAATCAGCGCGATAATGGCGACAAATGCCATTACCACCGTCGCAACGCCTGCGGCAATCTTCAGCCCGGTCATAGCCCCACTGGCCGCCGCTTCGATGATGCTTTTCGGTGGTGTTTCAGTAAATGACAGGTTTTCAAAGGTGACGCGAGATTCTTCCGTTGCCGGACTCAGCATACGGGCGAACAAAATGCCGCCAGGGATTGCCATCAATGATGCCGCCAGCAAATAGTCAATCGGGACGCCCATTCCGGCGTAACCAATCATCATTGAGCCAGCAATCGAGGCCATCCCGCTACAAATAGCGGTAAACAGTTCATTACGATTAAGGCGGTCAATAAACGGTTTCACGATTGCCGGGATCTCGTTTTGCCCGAGGAAAATCGTGGTTACTGCGACAAATGACTCGATCTTACTGATGTTCAACGCCTTCTGGAAAATACCGCCGAGGATGCGGATCAATAGCCCCATCACGCCAATGTAATAGAGCAGACTGATGAGTGCGGTCACAAAAATGATAGCCGGGAGCACCCGGAAGGCGAAGATAAACCCAGCCCCGTCAAACAGCACATCCATTTTTGGCCCAACCAGGGAGCCGAAGATAAATGCGCTACCCGCGTCACTATATGACATCACCTTGTGGACGCCGAGCGCGGCCTGTTCAACCAGCCATTTTCCCGGCGGGAAATAGAGCATAATACCGCCGATGGCAATTTGCAGTACCAGCGCAGCCCCAACGGTGCGCAGACTAATACGTTTTTTATTTACTGACAGCAGAAACGCGATGGCCAGTAATACCACCATACCCACAACACTTCTCATTATATCCATAATGAAATTCCCTTCATGTCAGGAAACCCGGCGTTATCGCCAGGTTTTGGTAGGTTTGATATTCGCGGGCGACCGCATTCTGCCCGGGAAATTCTGTCAGGCGAGGCGTTGATACTCCTTCGCAATTTCACAGGCCAGCACCGCGTTGTTGAACACCAGTTGAATATTTGATTTCAGGCTGTCGCCACCGGTCAGCTCCGCAACTCGCGCCAGCAGGAACGGCGTACTTTCTTTACCCACGACGCCCTGCTCTTCCGCTTCTTTTACCGCCTGATCTATTGCCGCATTAATTTTTTCTTCTGCCATGGCAAACTGCTCCGGGATTGGATTAGCGACAACCAGGCCTCCATTAAGACCCGTTTGCCATTTCACCGCCATCGCACGGGCAATCTCTTTAGCGCTGTCCAGACGGATACTGACTTCAAACGGACTGGTACGACAGAAAAATGCCGGTAACGCTTGGGTTCGATATCCAATTAACGGCACGCCAAAGGTTTCTAAATATTCAGTCGTTAAGCCAAGATCCAGAATAGATTTTGCACCAGCACAAATTACCGTGACATTGGTATGTGCCAGTTCCTGCAGATCCGCGGAAATATCAAACGTATGTTCAGCACCACGATGAACGCCACCAATTCCCCCGGTCGCAAATACTTTAATTCCAGCCAGCGCGGCAATAATCATCGTAGAGGCAACGGTGGTGGCACCATTTTTCCCTGCCGCGACCACAAATGGCAAATCACGACGACTTACTTTCGTAACGCTATGTCCTTCTCGTCCAAGCAATTCAATTTCATCTTTACTTAAACCTACTTTCATTATTCCGCCGATAATGGCAATGGTCGCAGGAACAGCGCCGTGCTTACGAATAGTTTCTTCTACTTCAATCGCTGTCTGAGCATTCTGCGGAAATGGCATTCCATGAGAAATAATGGTTGATTCAAGCGCAACAATCGGTTTTTTACTGTTTAATGCTTCCTGGACTTCTGGTGATATTTGTAATAATTCAGAGGAAAGAGTTAATTCAGACATTCTGTGTTCTCCACTATTGAGCTAACATTCGCAACAGACAAATCAGGGTTATTGGTATATTCACAGGCTAATGCCATTGATGAACACCCCTGCGCAAATCGAACCGAATCAATAAAGGGCATGCCGTCTACCCAGCAGGCGGCCAGTCCAGCCATCATCGCATCACCAGCCCCTGTGACATTAATGACGCGAGTTTTAATGGGGAGCGACCAACCACAACTCCCCGCAATATCACTGTAATAAACGCCGTCGCCGCCCATGCTGAGCACCAGCCGGTTTAAGCCGCGATCATGAAACCACGCGGCGACTTTGCTAACGTCATCACGCCCAGAAAGCGCAATACCGCTGAGCGTTTCGGCTTCAAGGCGGTTTGGTTTGAGGGTGTGAATTTTTGCAAGGCGGCCGCGAATTTTTACGCACTTCCAGGCCGACACCGGGTCAACAAACACCGGAACATCTCCGGCGTTTTCCAGTACCCATGCCAGAGCGTCTTCGCTGATATTGCAATCGGCGATAATGACTTTTGCCTGCCTAATAAAATCAAAATGCTGTGATAAAAATTCTGCTGAAATATGCTCGGTGATACTCATATCATTAATAGCCACCAGCATTTCACCAGTATTATCAAGCAGCGATAAATAACTGGATGTATTCTCTCCGGAAACGATAAGACACTTGTCGACATGTACTCCTGATTGATTAGTTTGTGCCAATAATGATTGACCATAAAAATCGTTACCAACCGCTGTTAGCAACCAAGAATTTTTACCCAGCAGCGCGAGATTATGTGCGATATTGCGTCCAACGCCACCGGGAGTAAATTTTATCTTACCTGGATTCGAATCCGCATAATTTAGAGAAGCATGCGAACACCCAGCAACATCCATATTGGCCGAGCCAATCGTTACGATGTATTCCTTTTCACGCATAGCACGTCCCCTGGCAATTAATTTGCCAAAAATGAGTTCGTTAAAAATAACCAACGCCACACATCAGGTTATTAGAGCACATGTTCACTATCAAACATGTGTTCATAGTAGGCGTGTTTTTGACAAAGTAAATCCATCCACAAGCTATAAAGTCGATAGATATGAACAGAATCACAATTTTTTATAGATACAGTTTGTCAGGGAGAGAGAAAATGAGAGGTAGTACACAAATTGATCAGGTTAAAAAGCATCTTTGGTCATAACCGAAGGTTTTTCAGACGCGCCAGGCGAACTGGCGCGTATCAACTAAGCGAAACCAGATCCTCTGGCATATGGTTGTACAAAATCCGCCAGAAGTGCTCAGCCGTTTTATTCAGGCGGGTATCCATTCTATAAATATAGGCCTGAATAGGCACCATCAACTCCGGCGTGTCCAGACAAACCAGGCGTTTATCCCGTAGTTCGTTCACGATCGTCCACGCTGGCAGCCAGGCAATACCATGCCCATCCAATGCCATATTCTTCAATAGCTCACTCATCGAAGACATAAACAGCGTACGCGCCGAAATACTACCCACCTCCGCCAGGTGACGGTTAACCAATCTTCCCATGTAGGATGTGCTGGTATAGTTCAGTATCGGCACCTGCGGCTGATAGATATCAAACAACGCCTTACCCTGTGAATCCGCAGCACAGACGGGATACAGCTCAGACTCAAACACCTTCAAGCCGCAGAAAGGTGACTGCATTAAGTCTTCATCGCGAAAGGAGATAATGAAATCACTTTTCCCCTCGCGCAGCGTATTCACTGCCTGGACTACGTCAATCGCTTCGACGTGGTATACAAACTCCTCGCCCCATGCTGACATTGAATGTACTAATCTGGGCAACATCGTCAGCGACAGAGAATGCGCTGCCGCTATTTTGATATTGGGAACGCCAAGCAGGTTGTGACCACTAAGCTCATCTAAGTTACATTCCAGCTGTTGCAGCAGGCTACGGGTCTGCGAATGGAATAACTTACCCTCCTCCGTCAGCTGCAGTGGACTCGTCGTACGGTCAAACAGCAACACCCCAACGGCGGATTCGAGCGCCTTGATCCGCCGGCTAAATGCCGGTTGGGATAGGTTGCGCTCCTCCGCTGCCTGGGAAAAATGACGACACGCTTCCAGCGTCAAAAAGTCATATAACCATTTTGTCTCGATATTTTTCATGCCTGTCACGCGGATGTTTAAATATGTCAATTAGTCTTAAGCATCATGCCTGAATATGCCCAGAGATGATATTCAACATCAGCATCTGTTGATTCGTTTTTTGCATAACACCTTCGTTTTTGACATTAACCTGTTTCTTTACCCATCGACCACGACAGCTTATCGCTGCGGAATTTCAGACACCAGCCTGATTACTGGCCTGCTGAGGTGGCAAAAGAAACTGCACCCATGCAGTTTTTGCATTGAACCATACATTATTGCATTTCTCCTCACGACACACTGCTGTTAAACATAGACACCAGACACACACCAGCCCTGATATTAAATATCGGTAATAGAGGTATATATTGTGAAAGGTTTAATTGGCGTACTTGGTGGTATGGGACCTGCTGCAACCGTCGATCTTTTTAATAAATTCGTCACCTTTACCGCAGCGCAACGCGATCAGGAACATATCCCATTAATTATTTCATCCATCCCTGATATTCCAGATCGAACTGATGCGTTAATGCATCATGGTCATTCCCCACTTCCGGCAATGCGTGATTATATGCATAAACTGGAAGATGCTGGTGCGGAGTGTATTGTGATCCCCTGTAATACTGCCCACTTTTGGTTTAATGAATTAAAAGAGTGCTGTCATACAGAGTTACTCAGTATCGTTGAAACCACCATGGATGAAGTCAAAAACTGCGGAAAATCACGTATCGGTTTACTTGCTACCAACGCCACCCTTTACATGGGACTCTACCAAAAAGGCATAGAATCTCTTGGCTTAACCTGTGTCAGCCCTGATTCATCCGGTCAGGAAAAAGTCATGGATAGTATTTATTGCTTAAAAGCCGGCGATCTTAAGCGGGCACAAACGCTGATGAATGAACAGGCTGAAATGCTCTTTTCACGCGGTGCAGAAGTCATTGTACTGGGATGTACTGAAGTCCCCGTCATTCTTGCCAACGCAGTCAAAAACTCACCAGATAAATATATTGACTCAACCGGTTCATTAGTACGCGCCGGTATTAAATGGTACGAAAAGCGGGTTGGCAAACATCATCTTCTGGCGCAATAACAGCCGTCACCAGTTTAATAAAGCATTAAACAAACACTTATTTTAATAACAAATTATTCTCTGGCGGAGGCCATTATGGTTTGGTTAGAAATTATCGTCGTGTTGGGTGCAATATTTTTTGGTATCCGCCTCGGCGGAATAGGTATCGGTTTATGCGGCGGGCTGGGGCTGGCTATTTTAACGTTGGGATTTGATCTACAAATTGGTTCGCCCCCCGTTGACGTTATTCTCATTATTATGACAGTTGTCGTGGCAGCATCGGCGCTACAGGCCGCCGGAGGTATGGATTATCTGGTTCGCGTAGCCGGTAATTTCATGCGGCGTAATCCTAAATATATCAATATTATTGCACCGATTATCACCTGGTCGATGACCATTATGGCCGGAACAGGGTTCATTGTATTTTCTACCCTACCGGTGATTGCCGAAGTCGCCAAAGAGTCCGGTATCCGCCCTTCTCGTACGCTCGCCGGCTCCGTGGTCGCCTCTCAGGTGGCGATATCCGGTTCGCCGATCAGTGCCGCAATGGCGGCGATGCTGACCATTATGGAAGGCAACGGTGTCACCTTTATCCAGGTTATGGCGGTATGTCTGCCAGCTTCGTTTGTTGCCGCGATGGCCGCCGCTTTTATCGCCTCACGTCAGGGATGCGAGCTACAAGATGATGAAGTCTATCTTGAACGCCTGCAAAAAGGGTTGGTGCGTAAATATGAAGGGCAAAACAGCACTGTACCGGGTGCCAAACTCTCAGTCGCCCTGTTCATGTTGGCAACGGTCGTCATCGTTATTCTTGCCGCCTGCCCGCAGCTACGCCCCGGATTTGATGCCGGCAACCCAATGAATACCCGGGATATCATCATTATTTGTATGCTATCTGCCGCTTGCCTGATGGTGGTGTTATGCAAAACATCAACCGATGCTATTGTCCTGACCTCCACATTTCGAGCAGGGATGAGTTCACTGGCCGTCATTCTCGGGATTGTTACATTGGGAACGACCTTCATTGATGCCCACTTAGCGGAGATTAAGGATATCGCAGGCGATATTCTACAGGCTTATCCGATGCTGTTGGCGCTGGTGCTGTTTGGTACCTGCGCGCTTCTCTACTCGCAAGGCGCCACAACACCGCTGATTATCCCTCTGGCCGTTGCACTCGACGTACCTAC
This sequence comes from Citrobacter freundii ATCC 8090 = MTCC 1658 = NBRC 12681, assembly GCF_011064845.1. Taxonomy (NCBI): domain Bacteria; kingdom Pseudomonadati; phylum Pseudomonadota; class Gammaproteobacteria; order Enterobacterales; family Enterobacteriaceae; genus Citrobacter; species Citrobacter freundii. The sequence continues at coordinate 3,234,664 of NZ_CP049015.1, forward strand.
ATGGGCGATTCTGGCCTCCTATGTGGCGGTAACCGGGGTGTTTGTTCTACCAACATACCCGACTTCGCTGGCGGCAATGGAGTTCGACACCACAGGGACAACACGCGTGGGCAAGTATGTCTTAAACCATCCGTTTATGCTGCCAGGACTGGGTGGGATCATTGCTGGCGTTGCCTTTGGTTTTATCATAGCGCCAATGATTGCCTGAACCGTTTTACATATCTATCTTCAGGCAGCAGTTAATCGATAAAAAAAGGGGCAGAGAAATCTCTGCCCCTGATGTCAGCATTAAATCATGCCGCTTTTGCCACAACCTCATCTTCCGGGCGCTTCAGCACCGCGTAGGAGAGACCGGCTACCAGCGTACCGGCAATAATGGCCAGCAGGTATCCCAGTACCGGCGTAATTGCACCTGGAATTAACAGGACGAAAAGCCCGCCGTGTGGCGCCATCAGTTTCGCACCCACTGCCATCGAGATAGCACCGGTAATCGCACCACCAACGATACAGCAAGGCAGAACGCGCATCGGGTCACGTGCAGCGAATGGAATAGCCCCTTCGGTGATAAAACACAGGCCCAGTACCAGCGCTGCTTTGCCGCCTTCCTGCTGCGCTTTGTCGAACTTACGGCGCGCAACCAGCGTTGCCAAACCCAGAGCCAGCGGGGGAACCATACCTGCCGCCATGATGGCCGCCATCGGCGCATAAGTTTGCGTACTCAGCAGACCCACACCGAAAGCATACGCCGCCTTGTTAACCGGACCACCCATATCGGTACACATCATGCCGCCAAGAATCGCTCCAAGCAGCACCGCATTCGCCGTACCCATGGTTTGCAGCCAGTGGGTCAGACCTTCCAGAATGCCAGCCACCGGTTTGCCGATCAGGTAAATCATGGCCAGACCAACCACCAGGCTTGAGAACAGCGGAATGATCAGGATCGGTTTCAGCGCTTCCATACTCTGCGGGAGTTTCAACTTCGTGCTGATAAGCTTCGCCACATAACCGGCAAGGAAACCAGCAATAATCCCGCCAATAAAGCCGGAACCGGTGCTCACCGCCAGCATACCGCCGATAAGACCCGGCGTCAGACCAGGACGGTCAGCGATGGAAAACGCGATATAACCTGCCAAAACCGGCACCATCAGCGCAAAAGCTGAACCACCGCCAATCTGCATCAGCGCCGCCGCCAGCGTACCCTGCTCTTTAAACGCTTCGATACCAAAAGCGAACGAGAGTGCAATACACAGACCGCCAGCAACCACCATCGGCAGCATGTAAGAGACACCCGTCAGCAGGTGACGATATGCCCCCGCGCTCTCTTTCTTACTTTCGGTTGCTGAAGTCTGCGCTTTACCGGTTGGCTGGTACGGTGTTGCTTCTTCCAGCGCTTTGTCCAGCTCCTGCTTGGTTTTCTTCAACGCAAGACCCGTAGAGGTGCGGTACATCGGTTTGCCGGCAAACTTCGCCAGATCAACTTCAATGTCAGCTGCCACAATCACCAGATCCGCCTGAGCCACTTCTTCCGGCGTAATGGCATTGCCTGCGCCAACAGAACCTCGGGTTTCAACCTTCACCCACCAGCCACGTTTTTTCGCTTCTGTTTCAATCGCTTCAGCAGCCATAAACGTATGAGCAACACCGGTCGGACACGCCGTCACTGCCACTACACGTTTTGGACCACTGCTGGCCACAGGTGCTGTTGCAACCGGGGCACTGTAAGGTTTTGCATGGCCCTTCGCTTCGCTGAGGAACAGTTCAGGGTGCGCAACCGCACGACCAATGTCGCCCAGCCAGACTTTTTTGCCGTTCAGCGAACTGTCGGCAGGAAGCGTATCGCCCAGAACAATTGCCAGTTCGGCATCATTCGGATTATCAATAATTTCCAGATGTGCTTTCTGTGCCGCCGCTCCAAGAAGGGTTTTCGCCATGTAAGCGCGAGCCTGGCCGAGATTAGCGTCAATAATCAGCAGCGTTTTCATTATGCCTCTCCTGCTGTCAGTTAAACGGTTTTAAGTCGACACGCGCCATCATTGCGGCCAACTGAGGACGATCGGTAATGCCTACATTGCTTTGGCTTACTGCCAGGGCGGCAACAGCCGTCGCCAGACGCAGGGTATGTTCACTGGACTCACGCATCAGCAGGCCGTAAATCAGACCGCCAACCATTGAATCACCCGCGCCGACGGTGCTGACCACCTCAACTGACGGCGGTTTAGCAATCCATTCACCTGAAGCGTTAACCCACAGCGCACCTTCCGCGCCGAGTGAAATCACCACGTGAGCAATACCCTGCTCGCGCAGCGCATGCGCCGCATCAATCACATCTTTCATTTCCGGCAGTTTGCGGCCTGCCCAGATTTCCAGCTCACGACGGTTTGGTTTCACCAGCCACGGTGCCGCTTTCAGACCCGCCACCAACGCTTCACGACTACTATCAAAGATAATGCAAGGACACTGACTGCGCAGGCGCGTCATCCAGTCGGTGAAGGCTTCCGGGCTTACGCCGGTCGGCAAACTGCCGCTGACGCACACCATGTCGAACTGGCCCAGCCAGCTCAGCGAGTCATTCACAAAGCGTTCCCAGTCAGCCGGGGTGACTTCAAAGCCGGAGAAATTAAAGTCAGAAACTTCACCGTCTTTTTCGGTCAGTTTGACGTTGATACGGGTACGCCCTTGTACAACCTGAAAACGGTTGGCAATACCCAGTTCGCTGAACAACTGCTGAAAACCATCCTGGTTGTCTTTACCCAGGAAGCCGCCCACAGTGACATCGATACCTAAATCCTTCAAAACCTTAGCGACGTTAATTCCTTTCCCTGCCGCGTGCAGACCGGTGGTTTTAACCAGGTTCACTTCACCGCGTTCAATTTCCGGGCAAAAGCCCACCAGGTCGTAAGCCGGGTTAAGGGTGATAGTCGCAACACGTCTGCTCATTACGCGCCCTCCCCCAGACCTGCCGCGATGGCTTCTCCAATCGCCTTCAGCGCCTGTTCAGCATCTTCGCCCTGTGCGGTAAAGCGCAGGTGATGTCCTTTTTTCACACCTAATGCCACAACTTTCATCAGACTGCGTCCATTCGCCGGTTTGCCGGTTCCATCAAGATTTGTCACGGTAATTTCACTGTTAAATTGTTTAATCGTATTCACCAGCATGGTGCCCGGGCGGGCATGTAACCCATGCTCATTGCGCACAATAAATTCGGCGCTCAGTACATCATCAGTTAAGGCGTCATCGCTGGTCAGCAGCGCCAGCACCGTTGCCGCATCGGCTTTCAACAAACGGTCAGCTTTATTATTCAGCAGCACATCGCCAAGGCGCTTCAGCACGGCAACCGGTTGATCGTCATTCATGGCGACGGTCACCAGCAGGGCTGCCGCTTCACCTTCTACATCGAATGTTGTTGCTGCACGGCTGACCGCAACAGCGCTACGCACGTTGCCTTCAGCACAGTCATTCAGCCAGATCCCCTGACCGAGATTCATCGGCTGCTCATTGATTGCTCTGGCCACAAAGGTGGCGTCAACCGCACCGACTTCTTTCAGTCGTGCCGCGTTGAGTGCCTGCAGCGTCACCAGCGAGTTGGCCACGACATCCAGCGACAGCGTTTCGTTATCAAGCTTCAGCTGTTCGCTTTGCTTTTCGCCCATCAGCAGCGCACGCAGTTCTTCCGCCGTGGTCGCAGATTTCAGCTGTTCAGCGACGGAGTCATCGCTCAGCACGTGTGTCAGCTGACGCAGTAAACCGAGATGTTCATCAGAGCTTGCGGCGATGCCGATTGCCACATAAGCAACCTGCCCTTCGCCCCAGGTCACGCCCTGCGGAAACTGAAAAACCTGCACACCGGTTTTCAGCACCTGACCGCGCGTGTCCGTCGTACCGTGAGGAATCGCAATACCGTTGCCGAGGAACGTGGACGTCTGTTGTTCGCGCGCCAGCATGCCATCGACGTAGCCTTCCGCGACGTTACCCGCCTGCACTAAGGCAGCGGCAACCTGGCGAATAGCCTCTTCTTTATTCCCGGCCTGTTCGCCCGGGTGAATATCCTGAACAGATAACTGGAACATGGTTCTCCTCTCCCGCTGATTTGAAACGATTCAGCTAACATGAGAAAAAAGGCGTCACCTGACTCCATCAGTTATGGCGAGATGACGCTGAAACGTTTCAAGAAGTCTTGCTCTTTTTTCTTCAGCACACAAGTAAAGTTGACAAATTACTTGCTGAATTTAGAGATAACGCACATTTTCTCTGCGAGGGAGAAAAAACTGCTGACGGAAAAACGGCGTCAGCTTGTCAGATTCAGCAACGTCAGCAAACAGCATTCTTTGACTGAAATGCTATTTTGATTTTTGATGCCGATTTTGATTTGGCTCCCTGTTTATTTTCTGACAAGCGGCGTAAACTCCGCGTCTCTTCACATCATTGATATCAAAACATGCATAACACCCCCGTAGCCGCCACACCCAAGGCGTTTGATTTAACGTCTTCGGCGTTCCTGCTTGTCGCATTTCTGACGGGTATCGCCGGTGCGTTGCAGACGCCAACGCTTAGCCTTTTTCTGACGGATGAAGTCCATGCCCGTCCCGGCATGGTCGGGTTCTTTTTTACCGGCAGCGCCGTGATCGGCATTTTGGTGAGTCGGTTTCTGGCCGGGCGCTCGGATAAAAAAGGCGATCGCAAAAACCTGATTGTGTTTTGCTGCGTGCTGGGGATGCTGGCCTGCGTGCTGTTCGCCTGGAACCGTAACTATTTTATTCTGCTGTTTATCGGGGTATTCCTCAGCAGCTTTGGATCGACTGCCAACCCGCAAATGTTCGCTCTCGCCCGTGAACACGCCGATCGCACAGGTCGGGAAGCCGTCATGTTCAGCTCAATATTACGTGCGCAGGTTTCGCTGGCCTGGGTAATTGGCCCACCGCTGGCCTACGCGCTGGCCATGGGGTTCAGCTTTACGGTGATGTATCTCAGCGCAGCGGTGGCGTTTGTTGTCTGCGGCGTAATGGTCTGGTTATTTTTACCCTCGATGAGTAAAAACGTGCCGCTCGCAACAGGCGCAGTTGAAGCCCCGCGCCGCAATCGACGCGACACGCTGCTGCTGTTTGTTATCTGCACATTAATGTGGGGCACTAATAGTCTCTATATCATTAATATGCCGCTGTTTATCATCAACGAACTGCATCTGCCGGAAAAACTGGCTGGCATCATGATGGGTACCGCTGCCGGACTGGAAATCCCGACCATGTTGATTGCTGGCTATTTTGCAAAGCGTCTGGGCAAACGTCTGTTGATGAGAATTGCCGTCGTCGCCGGATTCTTCTTTTATGCCGGTATGCTGCTGGCTCACTCTCCGGCGATATTACTTGGCTTACAGCTGCTGAATGCGATTTACATCGGCATCCTCGGCGGAATTGGCATGCTCTATTTCCAGGATCTGATGCCAGGACAGGCAGGCTCAGCAACGACCCTGTATACGAATACCATTCGCGTGGGCTGGATTATTGCCGGATCGCTGGCGGGGATTGCCGCTGAAATCTGGAACTATCACGCGGTGTTCTGGTTTGCGCTGGTGATGATCGTCGCTACCGTCGTGTGCCTTGCGCGCATCAAGGACGTTTAAGGCGCGGTCAGCGCTTCAAGCTCGATGAGATAAACCATGGCATGGTGCGTCGTCTGTCCGCACATTTCCGCACTGGGCTGTAAACCGCCACACACTTTTGGTCGTAGCGGCGAAGCAAAAATTTTGCAACGCAGGGATTCATCCAGCTGAACGCATGGCGTATTAGCAGGTTTGCCATCAGGCATGCCAGGGATGGGACTGGAGATTGAAGGCGCGGTGCAGCATGCACCACAATCCGGACGGCATTCCATACAGTACTCTCTTTATCGTAAACCATCGGATTGTGCGGAAAGCGCACAGTACCACCTTTTTGGCACCAGCAAAAGCATCAATTCCGCTTGCCTGAATGCCCCGGCGCGAGTAGTTTTACGCGATATTTTAGACACTCCTCACTACAGGATTTTTTCGATGCCAAGAGCGAACGAAATTAAAAAAGGTATGGTACTGAACTACAACGGCAAACTGCTGATTGTAAAAGATATCGATATTCAATCACCGTCCGCACGTGGTGCAGCTACGCTGTACAAAATGCGTTTTTCTGATGTGCGTACCGGTCTGAAAGTTGAAGAGCGCTTCAAAGGCGACGATATCGTGGATACCGTCACCCTGAGCCGCCGCGGGGTTGATTTCTCCTACGTCGATGGCAACGAATATATCTTTATGGATAAAGAAGACTATACCCCGTATACCTTCACCAAAGACCAGATTGAAGAAGAGCTGCTGTTCATGCCGGAAGGCGGTATGCCGGATATGCAGGTACTGACCTGGGACGGCCAACTGCTGGCGCTTGAACTGCCGCAGACCGTAGACCTGGAAATCGTTGAAACCTCACCGGGTATTAAAGGTGCTTCAGCGAGTGCGCGCAACAAGCCAGCAACCCTGAGCACCGGTCTGGTGATCCAGGTTCCTGAGTATCTTAGTGCGGGTGAAAAAATCCGTATTCATATCGAAGAACGTCGCTATATGGGCCGTGCAGATTAATCTCCTGTCGTTACAGGTGAACCAAAGATAATGGCATGTTATCTCTGGCAAAATGTTCCGTTCACTTTAGTGGTATCACTTCTCTGAAACCATACTGCCTGTGAACGTGTTAAGGGTACTATCGCCGTACCCTTAACAATCCCGGCTCCCGGCGGGAAAATTGCCACTTCGTGGTTCCCTCCGCTTATTCCTCCAGGCTACCGGGCCGGGCGCGAGGTAGCGTCCCTGCAAAACGCGCCCTGAACCCGCATCCATGCGGGTTCTCCCGGCCTTACGGAAACACGTCGGCAATTTTCAGCCGGACCAGCCCACACCTGACCACCTGCGTTTTTTGTTTAAACAGCAAAACAGATTTAACTGGAAGCCAGAGCGTTAAAGCGATGACCCCGGTCCGGCTGAAAAACGATGAGGCGTTGACGGCTGACCGGGGCTGCCCGCAGGGATGCGGGCAGAGGGGACGGCCTGCAAGGATGCAGGCTCGGCACCGACCCGACAGGCAGACGGCATAAGACGAATAACTCGCGCAGCGATGATTTTCCCGCCGGGAGCCTGGGATGCAAGGGAGGCGGCGGTGAGCCTCCCTTGCACGTTCACGGGTAACGGCGTTTCAGAGAAATGACTCCACTGAGGTGAACGGAACCCTATGCCGCAATCAAATATTCTCCATAATGCTTTACTGACTGGCATTACAGCGCAGGCTGTCCCTTTGTCATTTTCAGCGCTGACTGCTGAAATAAAAATCATCCATCAGCAGCGACTCCAGATACTGTTCATCCTCTTGCATAAAACGTACTATCAGATTAACCGCCTGAGGATAAAACCCCTCGTTATCCCGCACCAGACAAGCGTCGCGAAATAACGGTGCCCAGCACAGAATATGATGATGCAAAAAGTAATACTGCGCGGAGAATTTCTCCTCTTTAGCAACCATCCTCGCCATTAATGCCAACTGTACGGCAATATGATCGGAGGGTTCATTCTCCCGAGCCGCCAGCCCTTGCTCAACCAGCAGCACATTCATTTGCAGACGTTCTTCTGCCGCCGTCGTGTGTGGATAGTGCCCCGCATAGGGAGAAACACTAGCCGGCGGGGCCAGCAGAAACAACGAGGCAAAATCTGCGGCCAACTCAAGCTGTCGGGAGTCGCGCCGCAGAACCCGGCCCAGGCTACGCTCAAAACGTTTAACATTGGCAGATAATCCGGGGATCGCCTCGAGTGAGGCAATCCATGCCTGGCTATTGCCATTTTCCAGACTGGCGAGCTGTTTTTCATCCAGCTCACGAAATAACAGTTGCGAAAACCACTGGTACACAGCCGCCCGCTGCTGATGAATTTGATTATGCTGCACTGGTCCCCTCCTCTTTCACAATCTGCGGACCACCGAAAGCCGTCACCTGCGGGGCTTTCTGCTGATAACGCTCGACCTCCACCAGCACGGTATGTGCTGAAGGCCCCTGGGCCAGCTGTGAAGTACCGATATCCGCACTCAGCACGTTCGGGTCGCCATAGGTGCATAATGTTCCGGCTTTCCCCCCTTCCTGCGGGGAGTACCACGCGCCTTCATGAATACGGACCACGCCAGGGGTAAAATCCGGACTGATTACCACGCCAGCCAGTACCTGACCACGAGCGTTAAAAACGCGGGCGATATCACCGGCTTTTAAGCCACGAGTGGTGGCATCCTGTTCGCTGATATAAAGCGGCTCTCTTCCGGCAACTGCATAGGTGCTGCGAAACGCCTCGCTTGAGCACAACTGGGAATGTAGACGTTTATCCGGATGGCAGGATTGCAAATGCAGCGGGTATTTATCTTTTTTGCCGCTATGGGTACGCTCAAAGGGTTCCATCCACACCGGATACCCCGGACAATCCTCATAGGCAAAGCCCGCGATGGTTTTGCTGTAGATTTCAATAAGACCTGACGGCGTTCCCAGCGGATTCAGGTCTGGCTGCTCACGAAACTCGCCGTGACGTACCCACGGCTGACCCGGCGGATATTCAATATATCCGTCACCCTGCCAGAACGTTGTGAAGTCCGGTAAGGTAACACCGAGCGACGCCCCCATCTTCACACCTTCGTCATAAAGCGCCTGTATCCACTGCATTTCATTCCGGTTTTCACGGTACACCGCTTCCTTATCAAATCGCTTACACAGCCCGGCAAAGATGTCAAAATCATGCCGCGCTTCGTATTGCGGTTTAACAATCTGATGCAGCGCCATCAGCCCTTTATTCGAATGCGTGCCGAACTGCTCAATATCGTTACGTTCAAAACGGGTGGTCACAGGCAGAACGATATCGGCAAAACGGCACGACGCGGTCCATTGGTGATCTAACACCACCACGGTTTCCAGCTTTTTCCACGCGTCGATCATGCGGTTCCTGTCCTGCTGGGCGTGGAATGGATTGGCCGCACTGTAGATCGCCATTTTGATGTCAGGATACGTTAACGTCTCACCGTTGAAGGCAATCTTGTTGCCTGGCGCAAGCAGGCAGTCAACGATACGCGAAGTGGGGATATGCTCCGATGCGCCGCGAAAATCCGCTTTGTACTTCGCCTGCGGGGGATTAGTAATACTCCCCAGCCCGGAGAGCACTGGCCCGGTCGATGTTACCGTCCCACCCCCGTTATAGTGCCAGCCAAATCCGACCCCGCCGCCGGGCAAACCAATTTGACCGACCATACTGGCCAGTACCACCAGCATCCACGGATACTGCTCACCGTGGTGCATGCGTTGTACGCACCAACCGCCCATAAACTGTGTCCTGCCTTTCACCAACAGGCGGGCGAAGTCTCGGATCTGCTCTGCTGTCAGCCCGCAGATTTCAGCCGCCCATTCGGCATTTTTCGGCTGCTTATCACTCTCGCCCAGCAGGTACGGTAAAAACTGTTCAAAGCCGACGGTGTAATCGGTAATAAACGCCGTGTCGTACAGTTTTTCTTCGTACAGGGTATGCGCCAGTGCCAGCATTAACGCGACATCGGTTTGTGGCCGCAACGCCAATTGCTCGCAGCCAAGATAGTTTTGAGATTTGCTACGCACTGGATCAACGCTGATAACGCGCATCTTATTCTGCGCTACCGCCTCTTTAATCTGCTGCCAGTAGCCAAATGCATCGTGATCGGGAACCAAAAACTCGATCTGCAAGTTCTTGATCGGATCGCAACCCCACAACACGATGGTATTGCTGTTTTGAATCACCAGCGGGAGTGACGTCTGCTGCTCATAAACTTCCAGTGAACCAATCACATGCGGTAAAATGACCTGGGCCGCTGCCGCAGAATAGTCGCCGACAGTTGTCACATAGCTACCATGCAGACCAAGTCCCCGGTCCATCGCCCCGCCCGCTTTATGGTATTTGCCTACCATTTGCCAGTCAGCAAGCCCGGTAAATACGCCTGATGAACCATAAGTTTTTTGCACCCGCTCCAGCTCTTCGTACAACAAATCCAGCGCCTGATCCCAACTGACCCGTACAAAACGGTTATCTCCGCGCTGGCTGCGATCCGACTCCTCACGTTTAAGCAGCCAGTCCAGACGCACCATCGGGTAGCGCACCCGCGACGGGTTGTAGACCACTTCACGCACCGCGTTCAGCATATCGCAGGGATATTTGTCATGTTTGAACGGACGGGTTTCGGTCCACTCACCGTTGACCACTTTGGCTTCAAAAGCGCCATAGTGCGAACCTGATTGAATCCACTGTTCGGGATTTTCCCCCGCCGCCCACACTTTTGATATCAGCGGATTAGGCGCCAGTGCGCTGGCAGCACCCACCGCCAACATACCGCTGAGAAAACGGCGGCGGGACGGATTAAAGTCATGAATATCCATACATTATCCTTACTTTTTGTTGGTGTCAGACACATCGCTGGCGTGGGTCTGGAGGTATTTCAACAACGTACGTTCCTCCACCGGATTAAGCCGGTAATAGGTCGACATGGCTTTCAATCCAGCGATCCAGCCATTAGCGGTATATCGGGTCGTAGGAGGAGTGCTATGACAGGCGCTACAGGTGGATTGCAGCATTTGATCTGAGTACTCCCAGATTGGCGCAAGTGTGCTGATAAAGTCCTGATCGGTGGTCCAGGCGGTGACGCTCACCTGCTGCCATTCCTGATGTGAATCAGGATCGACCTGGGTTTGTAGCACTTTTACGTTCGCCATCAGGGGCTCATCGAGCACGGCGGAGAAAACGCGTTTCCCCATATACTGGGTGATCACCCGTCCACGCCCTTTGCTTTCACGCCAGCCCGTAATTTCGAGCTGGACGTTACTGCCTTCTTTTTTCAGCACCTTGGCCTCGGTGGCGGGAAATAACAGCGCCTTCCCTGCCGGACTTTCTGCCGTTGCCGCCAATGATTTTTCGCTTAATGAGAACAGTGTGGACGCATCCGTTGGCGTATCTCCCTGACGCTGTAGCTGCTTAAAGCGATCGCGAAAACCGCTGCTCATATCGGGTTTGTGATGGGCTATTCCTTTGTGGCAATCGATACAGTTACTGTCTTTTGCTGCCGCCGCGGTCATTTGCGCCGCCGCATTTGCCGATTGCTTGCCATGATCCATTGCCTCATAGCTATGGCAGGATTTACACGCCGCTGAATTATTCGCGCTCATGCGCGCCCACTCCCGTTGGGCCAGCTCCGAGCGTTTGGCTGCAAACTTTTCCGGAGTGTCGATAGAAGGAGAAATAAAGGTGTGATAGAGATCGTTTAAGGCTTCAGTTTTACGAATAAGCGTTGGCACAACGCCCGGTGGAATATGACAATCCTTACACTCAGCCCGCACGCCAGACGCGTTGCGAAAATGCACGCTGGTTTTATATTCCTCTCCAGCCGTGCGCATCGAGTGACACGATAAACAAAATTCGGTGGTACTGGTGTAATGAACGCCTTGCCACGTTCCCCAAATAGCCAAGGCCATTACTACCGCCCCGACGAATGCGCACCACAATGCGTTCTTTCTTATCCACGACATGCTTGCCTCCATTTTTTAATAGCGACACGCTAAGGGATAATAAAAATCAAAAATAGAGACAGCGAAAGCAGATTATAGGAACAGCAGCCACTCTATGAGGTGAGTCAAATAGTAAAGATCAGAAATTCGTAATATAGTGACCATCTGTAAATAAGGAATTTCTTATGCTAACACTGACGCTCAATAGAGAAAGCCGTACTCCGCTGCAACTGCAGATATTTCAATTTTATTTCCAGGCAATTCAGCAGGGTGATTTGCTTTGTGGAGACAAACTCCCCTCTATTCGCGAGCAGGCTCAGGTATTGCACGTTGCTAAAATAACGGTAGTGATGGCCTATGATAAGCTGATGGCGGCTGGGTTAATCAAGAGCCGACACGGCATTGGCTATGAAGTGATATTCACCACGCCTGTACGTATAACCCCAACTCATGTGCCCGTAACCCAAGGCTCCCCACCGGTAAAACCTAAAGCTGCCGGGGTCTCTACCGATGTTTACGCCGAGCCTGGACGAGAGTGCTACTGCCGGATGGGCGTCCCCGACCCCAACGCTTTTCCCTGGTCAAGCTGGCGGAAATGGAATAATGCTCCAAGCATACTTAAAGAACAATTATTTACCCGGTATCATTCACCAAATGGATTATTTTCACTACGTGAGCAACTGGTCAGATACCTTAATTTATCCCGCGGAATTAATACCCGAGCAGAGAACATCATCATTACCAACGGGATTCAGGAAGGATTATCACTACTCAGCCAAATATTTATTATTCATCATGCTGTCAGTCAGCAAAAAAAGTGCCATATTGTGACCGAATCCCCTTGTTATTCTGGCGCATGGCATCTCTTTAATTATTACGGTGCAGACATTACGTCAATTGCCGTAGATAACCACGGGCTGCAAACAGATAATTTACCCGAGTATGAAACCCAGCTTTGTTATGTTACTCCAGCTCATCAGTATCCGATGGGAAGTGTGCTTTCGCTGGAGCGCCGTCAGTCATTATTAACGTGGGCGCAACGCGTCGGCGCTTACATCATTGAAGACGATTACGATGCCGTTTTTACCTATGGGGACAATCCCCTTCCCGCGCTGAAAGCCATGGATTATCACAACCGGGTTATCTATATGGGGACATTTTCTAAAACACTGGGGCCAGGCGCACGGCTTGGCTATCTTATTTGCCCTGATGAACTGCTTCCGGCGGTACAGAACATGAAAGCGCTCAATAACAACGGCAGTCAGTGGTTGTTGCAGCAATTTTTAGCCGAACTGATGCAAAATCAGGTTTTTTATACGCATATCAGCAAGCTGGCCTGCAGCTATGCGACGCGCCTCACTCTGTTACGCGATGGCCTGTCCACTCTGTTTCCCGAAGGGAAAATCGCTGGCGCAACGGCAGGTCTGCACCTCTCGTTACGCATTGCCAGACATACCGAATTCATCGCCAGGTTGCAACAAAGCTGCCTGTTGGCTGGGATCCGTTTCGACACTCTGCCGGATATAGAAAATGGATCAGAAGCCGCATGGCGCAAAGAAAACAGCGATGCTGTTATGTTTTTTGGTTTTGGTGGATTGCAGATACAGCAGATCAATAAAGTGCTGACAGTGCTGGAGCAGGCGCTCGCGCAGCCTTGATGAATAACAGGGATTGCGCCTGTAGCGCAATCCCTGTTGTTAGACTTACAGCAGGTCGCGGAACTGCGTTTGTTTCAGCGCCAGCTCAACGCCGCGGACTTCTGCCAGTCCTTTCAGGCGACCAATCGCCGAGTAGCCCGGATTGGTTTTCTTGTGCAGATCGTCAAGCATCTGGTGCCCATGATCCGGACGCATCGGGATAGGACGCAGGTCGCCCGCCTTTTTACGCCGCTGCTCTTCGCTCAAAATGGCAGCCACCACCGATACCATATCCACATCACCCTGCAGGTGCGCACCTTCGTGGAACGTTTTCGGGTTATCTTCACGACAGGTCGAGCGCAGGTGCGTGAAGTGGATACGATCGCCAAAGGTTTCGATCATTTTCACCAGATCGTTATCAGCGCGCACGCCGTAAGAACCGGTACACATGGTGAAACCATTATTAATACTGTCGACGGTTTCTTTCAGCCACTGCATATCTTCGATAGTCGAAACGATACGCGGCAGGCCGAGGATCGGGCGCGGCGGATCGTCAGGATGCACGGCCAGACGCACACCGACTTCCTCTGCCACTGGCACAATCGCCCGCAGGAATACCGCCATATTTTCGCGCAGATCGTCTTTACTGATGCCGCCATATTCAGCAAGGCGAGCACGAAACTGATCCAGCGTATAGCCCTCTTCTGCGCCAGGCAGGCCAGCAATGATATTGCGTGTCAGCTTTTCAATTTCTGCATCGCTCATGGCATTGAAGTAGTCCAGCGCCTGGCGTTGTTCTTCGTCGGTATAATCCGCTTCAGCTCCCGGGCGTTGCAGAATGTGCAGCTCGAAAGCCGCAAAGGCAATCTGGTCAAAACGCAGCGCTTTGGAACCATCCGGCAGCTGATATTCGAGGTCGGTACGCGTCCAGTCGAGGATCGGCATGAAGTTATAGCACACGGTATCGATGCCGCAGGTCGCAAGATTACGGATACTCTGCTGATAGTTGGCAATCCACGTTTGATATTGACCTGAACGCGTTTTGATATCTTCGTGGACAGGGATACTTTCCACCACCGACCAGGTCAGCCCTTTTTCAGCCAGAATGGCCTGACGCTGTTGAATTTCTTCTACCGGCCACACTTCACCGTTAGGAATATGGTGCAAGGCGGTTACAACACCCGTTGCGCCAGCCTGACGCACATCATCAAGCGATACCGGATCGTTAGGTCCGTACCAACGCCAGGTTTGTTCCATTGTTTTACCTCACAAGTTGTTATACCAAATTAAATCACCTTAATGACGACTACCATACAGGTATCCGTTAGATGATCAACACATTGCCGATGATTGGTTGATCAAGCTCACATTCCCCGGATAAATGAGGCACACCAATTCAATTTGTTGTCATATAACTTTATACTGCCATTGTTAATTTATGGTTAATCAGGTGTATTTAATGAAAACTATTGCCTCAGCGCCACTGGCGGAAAATGTCATGATGCCGCAGTACGACCGCCAGCAATTAAAAACGCGGATTGTACATTTTGGTTTCGGTGCTTTTCACCGCGCCCATCAGGCGTTACTCACCGACAGGGTGCTGAATGCGCAGGGTGGAGACTGGGGTATTTGTGAGATCAGTCTGTTCAGCGGCGATCGACTGATGAGCCAACTGCGCGAACAGGATCATTTATTTACCGTGCTGGAGAAAGGGGCCAACGGCAACCAACCGATTGTTATCGGCTCCGTCAACGAATGTCTCAACGCCAGGCTGGATTCACTGGCGGCTATTATTGAAAAATTCTGCGAGCCTCAGGTGGCTATTGTCTCGTTAACCATTACGGAAAAAGGCTACTGCATCGATCCGGCTACAGGCTCGTTAGACCTCAGTAATCCACGTATTGCTCACGATCTGCAAACACCGACTGAACCGCACTCTGTCCCAGGAATTATTGTTGAAGCGCTACACCGCCGGCGTGAACGCGGGCTACAGCCGTTTACCGTCCTCTCTTGCGATAATATCCCGGACAATGGTCATGTGGTAAAAAACGCCGTACTGGGAATGGCGGAAAAACGTTCACCAGAACTGGCAACCTGGATTCAGGAGCATGTCAGCTTCCCGGGTACCATGGTGGATCGCATTGTTCCTGCCGCTACCGAAGAGTCACTGGCTGAAATCGCACGCGAGCTGGGCGTTGCCGATCCTTGCGCAATCAGCTGCGAACCGTTTATCCAGTGGGTGATTGAAGATAATTTTGTGTGTGGCCGCCCACAATGGGAAACGGCGGGTGTTCAGATGGTCGAAAACGTCTTGCCGTGGGAACAAATGAAACTGCGGATGCTGAACGGCAGTCATTCGTTTCTGGCTTATCTCGGTTATCTGGCCGGGTTCCAGCACATCAGCGACTGCATGCAGGACAGCGCATTTCGTGAAGCCGCCTACCGTCTGATGCTCAACGAACAGGCGCCTACGCTGCAAATTATCGACGTTGATTTAGACCAGTATGCCCTTAGCCTGTTGGAGCGTTTTGCCAACCCAGCGTTGAAACATAAAACCTGGCAAATTGCGATGGACGGTAGCCAGAAATTACCCCAGCGCATGTTGGAAGGGATCCGCGTACATTTAGCCCGCCAAAGCGAATGGCCGCTGCTGGCGCTCGGTGTCGCAGGCTGGATGCGTTATGTGAGCGGCGTGGATGACTCAGGCGCAGCAATTGATATTCGTGACCCACTAAGTGAGAAAATTGCCGCTCTGGTTAAACAGAGTACTGAATCAGAACGTGTCAGCGCCCTGCTTTCGCTGCGCGAAATTTTCGCTACCGATCTCGTCCAGAATCCGCAGTTTGTCGCGGCCATTCAGCAGGCCTGGCAACGCATTGCCCAATACGGTGCGCATCAGGCTGTCATTGATACGTTAAAAAGTTAACGATTTCTGCCATTAAACAGGACGAAGCGCGTCTTCGTCCTCTCACCCCTTCTCTTTTTCACCGTTTTTCGCCAGGATTGTTAAATGCCATTACGGTAATTTATGATTCTGGAGTAAATGTGACTAAAACCAATCTCATCACCGGTTTTCTCGGCAGTGGCAAAACCACCTCTATTCTTCATTTATTGGCAAACAAAGATCCTGCTGAGAAGTGGGCCGTGCTGGTTAATGAGTTTGGCGAAGTTGGCATTGATGGCGCGCTACTGGCTAACAGCGGTGCGCTGTTAAAAGAGATCCCCGGCGGCTGTATGTGCTGCGTTAACGGTCTGCCGATGCAGGTTGGTCTCAATACGCTGCTACGTCAGGGAAAACCTGACCGTCTGCTCATTGAACCCACCGGCCTCGGCCACCCTAAACAGATTCTGGATTTACTCACCGCACCGGTTTACGAACCGTGGATCGATCTGCGTGCGACCCTCTGTATTCTTGACCCGCGGCTGTTACTGGATGAAAAAAGCGTCGCCAATGACAATTTCCGCGACCAGCTGGCCGCCGCAGATATCATTGTTGCCAACAAAACCGACCGTGCCACGACGGGAAGCGAAGACGCCCTGCAAAGCTGGTGGCAACACTATGGAGGTAATCGCCAGTTAGTTCATGCCGACCATGGACAAATTGACGGACAGCTACTGGATTTGCCCCGACTAAACCTGGCAGAGCTTCCTGCAAGCGCGGAGCACGCCCATAGTCATGCCGACAAAAAGGGGCTAGCAGCGTTGAGTCTACCCGCACAGCAGCGCTGGCGTCGTAGCCTGAACAGCGGACAGGGCCATCAGGCCTGCGGTTGGATTTTTGACGCCGATACTGTGTTCGATACTATCGGTCTGCTGGAATGGTCGCGTCTTGCTCCTGTTGGACGAGTGAAGGGGGTAATGCGTATTAAAGAAGGACTGGTACGCATTAACCGCCAGGGAGACGACTGGCATATAGAGACGCAAAACGTCGCGCCACCAGATAGTCGTATTGAACTCATCGCCGATACCGAGACCGACTGGAATGCGCTACAGAGCGCATTGTTGAGACTTCGTTTAGGCGCTAGCGCGTAAGGTTGCCTTCGTTTTTTAGCAATGGTAAACGACGATGAAAACCCGATACCCTCTAATCCTCCTGCTTAATATTGTGGGCCTGGCACTGTTTCTGTCCTGGTATATTCCAGCCGGGCATGGGTTCTGGTCTTCACTGGATACGGGCGTTTTCCGCTTCTTTAATCATAAACTGGTGGAAAGTCCGCTGTTCTTATGGGTTGTTGCTATAACCAATAACCGGGCATTTGATGGCTGCTCATTGCTGGCAATGGGCGCATTGATGCTGCACTTTTGGCTCAAAGAGACATCGGAAGGTCGCCGACGCATTGTGGCTATCGGTTTGGTTATGCTGCTTACCGCAGTGATATTAAATCAGCTGGGCCAGGCGCTTATTCCCGTTAAACGTGCCAGCCCAACCCTGATGCTGGATAATATTTATCGCGTCAGCGAACTGCTGCATATTCCGACCAAAGATGCGTCGAAAGACAGTTTTCCTGGCGATCACGGCATGATGTTGCTTATTTTTTCCGCATTCATGCTGCGTTATTTCGGAAAAGTCGCAGGAATAATCGGCCTCATTATCGCTGTGGTTTTTGCCTTCCCACGCGTAATGATTGGCGCCCACTGGCTCACCGATATCGTGGTTGGTTCCATGACGGTGGTCTTGATTGGCCTCCCCTGGTGGCTAATGACGCCATTAAGCGACCGATTAGTCACTCTGTTCGTGAATTATCTACCCGGCAAAAACAAACAATTTTTAAACAAATAACGCAGAGTAATTAACATCATCAGGGATACTTCTGATTCCCTGATGATGCCTGGCAATATTTCATCATTCTGATTGTCATTCTCCTGTCATCTTATTCATGTTTAAAATGAGTAAGTTGCGTGTTTTTTACCCTGATTGTTCTTAATTTAGACAATGCCGTTTATTCACTTTCTGTATCAATTTTTCTTATAAGAAATCACGTAAAATCACTCGCATTGACCGGAACGATCGGGTAATCTCGAACACGTTTTGCCTCGCGGGATAATTATTCCCTTTCAGAATAAATTTGTGCGTTCTGCCACAGATTTGACCTTAAGGAATTGTCTCATCGTGCGATGGTAATTAGTCTCGTCACGTTTGGCATTTTTTATAACGATATTTATCGTTAAGGACTTCAAGGGAAAACAAACAAAATGGTCAAATCTCAACCGATTTTGAGATATATCTTGCGGGGCATACCCGCGATAGCAGTTGCGGTTCTGCTTTCTGCATGTAGCACAACGAACACCGCCAGGAATATGCATTCTGAGACGCATGCTGTGGGCAATGGAGATAACTCTTCACTGCAAGCCTCTCAGGATGAATTTGAAAATATGGTACGTAATATCGATGTTAAATCACGTATTATGGACCAATATGCTGACTGGAAAGGCGTGCGTTACCGCCTTGGCGGCAGCACCAAAAAAGGCATTGATTGTTCAAGCTTCGTACAGCGTACGTTTCGTGAGCAATTTGGTTTAGAGCTTCCTCGCTCAACCTATGAACAACAGGAAACGGGTAAATCCGTTTCGCGCACTAATCTGCGTACAGGCGATCTGGTTCTGTTCCGTGCTGGCTCTACTGGCCGACACGTCGGTATTTATATCGGCAACAACCAGTTCGTACATGCCTCGACCAGCAGTGGCGTTATCATTTCCAGCATGAACGAGCCTTACTGGAAAAAACGTTACAACGAAGCTCGCCGGGTTCTAAGCCGCAGTTAATTTCGTTTGGCAGCTATCCCTTGGCTATCCTGATGAGACATATAAAAAAGCACTGCTGCGGCGGTGTTTTTTTTTGCTTTGCCCTTGTGACTAAGAAAAATCTCACAACATGAGTCATTTCAGGTTATATTCATACAGGATAAGTGGTTACTTCAGGTAAACATAAGGAACTATGTTAAGGCGCTCCTCTTCTTCCGATCGGAAACTCCTGCTCACCTGCGTTATAACGGGGATAGTCGTCGCGTTACTCGTCAGCTCACTGCAGTTTTTTATGTCATGGCATCAACGAAACGCAAAGTACGACACGCTAACGTCTAACATACAAAACTATATTGAAAGTTTCTTCGCTGACCTTGAAACCACCACCAACACACTGCAACCTCTGGTAAAAGACACCTGCTCGCAAGCTTCAGCTCAACTCACTTCCAGCGCCGCGTTTAGCCTGAATGTGCGGGCCTTTTTGCTGGTAAAAGACGGTATCGCTTTCTGCTCTTCAGCAACCGGTTCAATGAATACGCCTCTTCAGCAATTGGTTCCCGTGCTGGACATGACGAAAGATATCGATATGGATCTCCAGCCCGGTACGCCAATGATGCCGAATAAACCGGCAATACTCATTTGGTATCGCAATCATTCATTACAGAACAGCGGCGTTTTTGCCACCCTGAATGTTAACCTGGCACCCTATCTTCTCTATAACGCCCGGCAAGATGATTTCAACGGTGTGGCACTCATCGTCGGGAAGACGGCTATCACCACGTTTTCCAAACAATTAATCCCCGTGTCTGAACTCCCTGCTCTCCCATCATATAATGCAGCCTTGTCTACATTCCCGTTGGAGGTGCGTTTTTACGCGGATCGGTGGACGTATAAAGATGTTGGATACGCCATCATGCTCGGATGCATGGCCGGGATCATGACCGCTCTCCTTCTCTGGTACTACATCTATGCCGTCCGTTTACGCCCGGGGAAAGATATCCTTAACGCCATCAAACACAATCAGTTTTATGTGGTGTACCAGCCCGTGGTAGAGGTGCAAACGCTGGAGGTGAAAGGTGTTGAGGTACTATTACGCTGGCATCACCCGACCACCGGTGAGATCCCCCCGGATGCCTTTATTCATTACGCAGAATCACAGAAAATGATTGTGCCGCTAACCCAGCACCTCTTTAAGCTGATAGCCCAGGACGCGCCGATGCTGCAAAAAGTGTTACCCGCTGGCGCAAAATTGGGGATCAATATCGCGCCAACGCACTTACACGGCGAGACGTTTAAAGATGATATTCAACGCCTGTACGCCTGCCTTCCCGCGAACTATTTTCAACTGGTGCTGGAAATCACCGAGAGGGATATGCTGCATCAAAACAAGGCAATCGAGCTATTTGAATGGCTGCATTCAGCAGGTTTTGAGATTGCCATTGATGATTTTGGCACCGGTCATAGCGCACTTATTTATCTGGAACGCTTTACCGTTGACTACCTGAAAATCGATCGCGGCTTTATTAACGCCATTGGGACGGAAACCCTGACCTCTCCGGTTCTGGACGCCGTGTTGACACTCTCTAAACGTCTTAATATGCTGACGGTTGCTGAAGGGGTAGAAACACCTGAGCAAGCCCGTTGGCTGCGCGAACGTGGAGTACATTTTTTCCAGGGATACTGGATTAGCCGCCCATTAAAGCTTGCTGATTTCGTGCGTTGGATGGCGCAGCCCAATAAGCCGACGTGGTGATCGCAGTATGCGATTCATATATTCTCACTCGCCGCTACATCTCTTATCTTTCAGGCATGATGCCCGTCGGGTTGTGGCAGGAAAAGGAAATCGCTTTTAATGATCCCTCGCGTATTGCTTCTGTTTATCACCCTCATCGGGTTTAGCGCCCAGGCGCAATCCATCAAAGAAAGCTATGCTTTTGCCGTGCTGGGTGAACCGAAGTACGCGTTTAACTTTAATCACTTCGATTATGTTAATCCCGCAGCCCCTAAAGGTGGTCAAATCACCCTCTCCGCCATTGGCACATTTGACAACTTTAACCGCTATGCAATGCGAGGTAATCCCGGCGCACGTACCGAAACGCTTTACGATACGCTGTTTACAACCTCTGACGATGAGCCTGGTAGCTATTACCCGCTCATTGCCGACAGCGCACGCTATGCTGACGACTATTCCTGGGTAGAAATTGCCATTAATCCACGAGCGCGTTTTCACGATGGATCACCCATTACCGCCCGCGACGTCGCATTCACCTTCCACAAATTTATGACTGAAGGCGTGCCACAGTTTCGTCTGGTCTACAAGGGAACAACGGTAAAAGCCATCGCGCCATTAACCGTACGCATTGAATTAGCCAAACCGAGTAAAGAGGACATGCTCAGCCTGTTTTCATTACCCGTGATGCCAGAGAAGTACTGGAAAGACCATAAGCTCAGCGATCCCTTATCATCGCCACCGCTCGCCAGCGGCCCTTATCGCATTACCAAATGGAAGATGGGCCAGTATATTGTCTATTCGCGCGTCAAAGATTATTGGGCCGCTAATCTACCCGTCAATCGTGGACGCTGGAACTTCGATACCATCCGCTACGACTATTATCTGGATGATAACGTCGCCTTTGAAGCGTTTAAGGCCGGTGCGTTTGATCTGCGTCTTGAAAATGATGCCAAAAACTGGGCGACGCGTTATACCGGGAAAAATTTTGCGAATCATTACATCATCAAAGATGAACAAAAAAATGAATCCGCCCAGGATACGCGCTGGCTGGCTTTTAATATTCAGCGTCCGGTGTTCAGTGACCGACGGGTGCGGGAAGCCATCACGCTGGCCTTTGATTTTGAATGGATGAATAAAGCCCTGTTCTATAACGCCTGGAGCCGGACCAACAGCTATTTTCAGAATACCGAATATGCTGCGACAAAATACCCCGATGCAGATGAACTGGTGGTACTCGCGCCCTTGAAAAAAGATCTCCCTCCTGAGGTCTTCAGCCAAATCTATCAGCCGCCAAAATCAAAAGGCGATGGCTACGATCGTGAGAACTTGCTGAAAGCCGATACCTTGCTGGAACAAGCCGGATGGGTACTCAAGGGGCAGCAGCGCGTAAACAGCGTCAGCGGTAAACCTCTGAGCTTTGAACTATTGCTCCCGGCGGGCAGCAACAGTCAGTGGGTGTTGCCGTTCCAGCACAACCTGCACCGCTTAGGCATTACCATGAACATCCGCCAGGTTGATAACTCACAAATTACCAACCGCTTACGCAGTCGCGACTATGACATGATGCCAAGGTTGTATCGCGCAATGCCGTGGCCGAGTTCAGACCTGCAAATTCTGTGGGCTTCTCAATATATTGACTCCAGCTATAACGCCCCCGGTGTGCAAAGCCCGGTTATCGATAAGCTGATCGGTCAAATCATTGCCGCGCAAGGTGATAAAGCCAAACTGATCCCACTCGGCCGGGTACTGGACAGAGTTTTAACCTGGAATTACTACATGTTGCCGATGTGGTTTATGGCCGAGGATCGTATCGCCTGGTGGGACAAATTTTCGCATCCGGCTATTCGCCCAATTTATACCATTGGCCTCGACAACTGGTGGTATGACGTCAACAAAGCGGCGAAACTGCCCGCAGCCAGACGGCAGGGAGAATAGATGGGCGCTTATCTGATTCGACGTCTGCTGCTGGTGATCCCAACGCTTTGGGCCATCATCACCATCAACTTTTTTATCGTGCAAATTGCCCCCGGCGGTCCGGTTGAACAGGCCGTCGCCGCCATTGAGTTCGGGCAAAGCGGGGCATTACCTGGCGCGGGTAGCGAAGGCGTTCGCGCCAGCCATGCGCAAACCGGCGTTGGTAACATCAGCGACAGTAATTATCGCGGCGGCCGGGGTCTGGACCCGGAAGTCATCGCGGAAATCACTCGGCGCTACGGGTTCGATAAGCCCATTCATGAGCGTTATTTCAAAATGCTTTGGGACTATATTCGTTTCGATTTCGGCGACAGCCTGTTTCGTAGCGCCTCTGTGCTGACGCTTATCAAAGACAGCCTGCCGGTTTCCGTTACGCTGGGCCTATGGAGTACGCTCATCATCTATCTGGTGTCGATACCCCTTGGGATCCGCAAAGCGGTTCACAACGGCAGCCGTTTTGATGTCTGGAGTAGCGCATTTATTATTATTGGCTATGCCATTCCGGCCTTTCTGTTTGCCATTTTGCTGATCGTCTTTTTTGCCGGGGGCAGCTACTACGACCTGTTCCCGCTGCGCGGGCTGGTTTCCGCCAATTTTGACTCCCTGCCCTGGTATCAGAAAGTGACCGACTACCTTTGGCATATTACCCTGCCGGTGCTGGCGACGGTAGTTGGTGGGTTTGCCGCGCTGACTATGCTGACCAAGAACTCATTTCTGGATGAGGTGCGCAAACAGTATGTCGTCACCGCACGCGCTAAAGGGGTCAGCGAGAAAAATATTCTGTGGAAACATGTGTTTCGCAATGCCATGTTGCTGGTGATCGCCGGCTTCCCGGCGACGTTTATCAGCATGTTTTTTACCGGTTCGCTGCTGATTGAGGTGATGTTCTCGCTTAACGGTCTGGGACTACTGGGGTATGAATCCACCGTATCGCGCGACTATCCGGTAATGTTTGGCACACTCTATATCTTCACCCTGATCGGTCTGCTGCTGAATATCCTCAGCGACATCAGCTATACGCTGGTCGATCCCCGTATTGATTTTGAGGGACGCTAATGTCGCGATTAAGCCCCGTCAATCAGGCCCGCTGGGCGCGCTTTCGCCACAACCGTCGCGGCTACTGGTCGCTGTGGATTTTTCTGGTGCTGTTCGGTCTTAGTCTGTGTTCAGAACTGATTGCCAATGATAAGCCGTTACTGGTGCGCTACGACAATAGCTGGTATTTCCCCCTGTTCAAAAACTACAGTGAAAGCGACTTCGGCGGACCGCTGGCGACCCGGGCTGATTATCAGGATCCGTGGCTACAGCAGCGCCTGGAAAACCAGGGCTGGATCCTGTGGGCACCAATACGCTTTGGGGCCACCAGCATTAACTTTGCCACCGATAAGCCCTTCCCTTCCCCGCCTTCTGCACAAAACTGGCTGGGAACAGACGCCAACGGCGGTGATGTACTGGCACGGATCCTCTACGGCACACGTATTTCGGTCTTATTTGGCTTAATGCTCACCCTGTGTTCGAGCGTGATGGGCATTATGGCTGGCGCAATACAGGGCTATTATGGCGGCAAGGTGGACCTGTGGGGGCAACGATTCATTGAAGTTTGGTCCGGTATGCCAACGCTGTTTCTCATCATTCTACTGTCGAGCGTTGTCCAGCCTAACTTCTGGTGGCTGCTGGGTATTACCGTGTTGTTTGGCTGGATGAGCCTGGTTGGCGTGGTGCGCGCGGAGTTTTTACGTACCCGAAACTTTGATTATATTCGTGCCGCTCAGGCGCTCGGCGTGAGCGATAGCAGTATTATTCTGCGCCATATGCTACCCAATGCGATGGTTGCCGCTCTGACCTTTTTACCGTTTATTTTGTGCGCCTCGATAACCACTCTAACCTCGCTGGATTTTCTTGGGTTTGGCTTACCGCTTGGCTC
This sequence comes from Citrobacter freundii ATCC 8090 = MTCC 1658 = NBRC 12681, assembly GCF_011064845.1. Taxonomy (NCBI): domain Bacteria; kingdom Pseudomonadati; phylum Pseudomonadota; class Gammaproteobacteria; order Enterobacterales; family Enterobacteriaceae; genus Citrobacter; species Citrobacter freundii. The sequence goes on from NZ_CP049015.1 coordinate 3,259,229, forward strand.
GCCATCGCTGGGAGAACTTCTGTTACAGGGTAAAAACAACCTGCAGGCACCGTGGCTTGGCATCACCGCGTTCATCTCCGTTGCCCTGCTCTTATCGCTTCTGATCTTTATTGGTGAAGCGGTACGCGACGCGTTCGATCCCAACAAGGCGATTTAAGATGACACAACCTCTGTTAGCTATTGACAATTTATCGGTAGGTTTTCGTCAACAAGAGACCGTGCGCACCGTGGTCAACAGTCTGTCACTGCGCGTTGATGCCGGACAAACGCTGGCGCTGGTGGGGGAGTCCGGCTCAGGTAAAAGCGTGACCGCGCTATCTATTTTACGGTTATTGCCCTCCCCTCCGGTCGTCTACCTTTCCGGCGACATCCGTTTTCATGGTGAATCATTACTTCACGCCGATGAGCAAACGCTTCGCGGCGTGCGGGGGAATAAAATCTCCATGATTTTCCAGGAACCAATGGTGTCACTGAACCCGCTCCACAATCTGGAAAAACAGCTTTATGAAGTGCTGTCGCTGCATAGGGGAATGCGTCGGGAGGCCGCGCGAGCAGAAATCCTGACCTGTCTGGATCGCGTCGGCATCCGTCAGGCGGCCAAACGTCTCGCAGACTACCCGCACCAACTGTCCGGCGGGGAACGCCAGCGCGTGATGATTGCCATGGCATTGCTAACACGACCGGAGCTGCTGATTGCCGATGAACCGACTACCGCGCTGGACGTTTCCGTTCAGGCACAGATCCTGCAACTACTGAGGGAACTACAGCGCGAGCTGAACATGGGATTACTGTTCATCACCCACAACCTCAGCATTGTGAAAAAGCTGGCCGATACCGTGGCAGTCATGCAAAACGGTCAGTGCGTTGAGCAAAATAAAGCAGCACAGTTGCTCACTGCGCCCACGCATCCCTACACGCAGAAATTGCTAAACAGTGAACCTTCCGGCGACCCGGTACCTTTACCGGCCGGACAAGCCCCGCTGCTGGAAGTGGAAAAACTGCACGTCGCCTTCCCCATCCGCAAAGGTATCCTGAAGCGTGTGGTGGACCACAACGTCGTGGTTAACAATATCAGTTTCTCTCTGCGGCCCGGTGAAACGCTGGGGTTGGTCGGTGAGTCTGGGTCGGGGAAAAGCACTACCGGACTGGCGCTCCTGAGGTTAATCTCCTCACAGGGAAGTATTGTGTTCGATGGTCAGGCGCTGCATACCTTAAATCGTCGCCAGCTGTTGCCGGTCCGTCACCGTATTCAGGTGGTATTTCAGGATCCCAACTCCTCGCTTAACCCACGCCTGAGCGTGCTACAGATTATCGAGGAGGGGTTACGCGTTCATCAGCCAACCCTGTCAGCCGAACAACGCGAGGCGCAGGTGAAAGCGGTGATGACGGAAGTGGGACTGGATAGCGAAACGCGGCATCGTTACCCGGTTGAGTTTTCCGGCGGTCAGCGTCAACGTATTGCCATCGCCAGAGCATTGATTCTCAAACCTTCCTTGATTATCCTGGATGAGCCAACATCATCGCTAGACAGAACCGTACAGGCGCAAATCCTGACGTTGTTAAAGTCCTTACAGGAAAAGCATCGGCTGGCTTATATTTTTATCAGCCATGATTTGCACGTAGTACGCGCGTTATGCCATCAGGTTATTGTGCTACGTCAGGGAGAGGTTGTGGAGCAAGGGCAATGCGAGCACGTATTTAACGCGCCACAGCAAGCCTATACGCGTCAGCTGCTTGCGCTAAGCTGACGCTCAAAACGGATTGTTATTTGAAAACGGCTCTGCGATGGCCACGCCGAAGTTTTTCAGTCTGCAGGTCGCGGCAAATTCATCCTGGCGATTCACAAACAGGCACGGCTCCCCTTCACATTCCAGTACGGAACAAGGAACCTCAATGTCGCTGAGGGCCTGGCTGAGCTTATGCATGACTGACCATGCGCTGTCACCATCAGGGCTGAGCAATTTGAGCGCCACCAGGCTGTTCTCATTGCTCTGACCGTTTTGCGGAATCGGTTCAACCTTTGAACCTGCGAAACCCACCGACCAACGATAGCTCTGCGGCAGACGATGAACGATTGAGAGTTGTAATGTCATCACTTTCTTTCCCTGGAAGCACAATCACTTCACAATTATTTTACATCAATATTAACACATCATTGACAATACGTCTTCAGACAGTTGGTAAACGTTTACACCCTGTCTTTATGCCGCTTTCCGAACCAGGTAATTAAAATTATTCAATGGTTCTGGCATATTTCCGGGCTATATGTACTCGTTTCTGCGATCTAACTCAACCTTTTTAACTACAATGATGTGACTTTTTACATAAATTGATTTTACATAAAATAAACATAACCAGGGGAAATGATAGATTTGCGGTTGATGTATATCAACTCTGGAGGCCTTAAGGCCCCCAGGATGTGTAATAGATCACCGTTTTTGGGCGCGACTGGCGTAAAGACAGAAGAGAATTGAACAGGTAGCGCAAAATGCGATCGACCATATCATTGGCCAGGCTGAGTTAAAGGTCGCCAGAGACAACAGCGCCCCAACGATGGCACCAATGCCGAAGCGGAATGTCCCTGCCAGCGATGACGCCGTTCCTGCCATATGTGGAAATTCATCCAGAATAACCGCCATGGCGTTAGATGACACCATCGACACACAGCCAACAAACGCCGCAACGCCCACAACCAGGGCCCAGAACCCCAACCCAAACAGTGTGCTAAAGACCATCCAGCCAGCCATCACGAACTGGATCCACAGACCGGTACGGAACATATTCAATGCCCCAACCCGACGCACAAAGCGGCTGTTGATGATAGTCATCACGAACAGGAATACGATGTTCAGTGCGAAGTAATAACCGAAATGTTGCGGTGAAACGTGGTTGATCTCAATGTAGACAAAGGGTCCGGCGCTCAGAAACGAGAACATCCCGGCAAAACTGAATCCGCTGGCCAGCATATAGCTCAGCACACGTTTATGACGAAACAGCGAGGCAAAGTTGCCAATAGTAGTACGCAGGCGAAACGGCTGGCGACGCTCTACCGGCAGAGTCTCTTTGATCAGTGTAAGGATCATCACCGACGCCAGAATAGCTGCCATGGCGAGGATCCAAAAGATATAGTGCCAGCTCAGCCATACCAGCACCCAGCCACCGATAATCGGTGCCATTAATGGCGCAATTGTCGTGACCAGCATGACGAATGACATCATGCGCGAAAACTCTTCTTTCGGATAGATATCACGCATCAGGGCGTTGATAACCACGCTCGCCGCCGCCGCAGCCAGGCCGTGGAAGAAACGCATCACGATCAGTTGATCGATGGTTTGCGCCAGTGCGCAGGCCACTGCCGCCGCCGCAAACACCAGCGTCCCGCCCAGGATCACTGGCTTGCGTCCAAGGCTGTCTGCCATTGGCCCATAGAACAGTTGCCCCACTGCGAACCCCAGAATATAGGTACTGAGGGTCATCTGCGCGCTACCTGCTGGCACACCAAACTGTTCAGAGATAACAGGCAGCGCCGGAAGATACATATCAATCGACAACGGCATCAACATGGCTAACAAGCCAAGGATAAAGACAATGGCAATTGACGAGTTCTGCCGGGTGGTCACATTTAGCTCCTGAAATTAACGCGGGGTTAAGTTAACGCTGGCGATTTCTTCTTCAGTCAAAGGACGGTATTCACCTGGCGCCAGATCCTCATCAAGCCTGATGTCACCAATCCGTTCACGGTGCAGTTCCACAACGTGGTTACCCACCGCGGCAAACATACGTTTAACCTGATGATAGCGCCCTTCGCTGATGGTCAAGCGCACCTGAGTTGGCGTAATCACTTCCAGCACGGCCGGTTTGGTCAGATCTTTCTCATTGTGCAACTGTACACCATGGGCAAACTGTTCGGCGGTATCATCTGCCACTGGCGACTCCAGCGTCACCAGATAGGTTTTCTCACAATGGTGACGAGGAGAGGTGATGCGATGCGACCACTGTCCGTCATCGGTCATCAGCACCAGTCCAGTGGTGTCGATATCCAGACGCCCTGCCGCATGCAGTTTGTAGGCAACCGGTTCATCAAGGAAATAGAGCACCGTCGGGTGATCGGGATCATCCGTTGAGCAAACATAACCCTGAGGCTTATTCAGCATAAAATAGCGCGGGCCATTTTGTTGAACCAGGGAATTACCGTCATATTCTACGTCGTGTTCTGGCAGCAGCTTAAAAGCGCTATTTCTGACGATTTCACCGTCGACGGTAACGCGGTTAGCACGGATCTCACGCCCGGCAATAGCGCGGCTGACGCCGAGTTGCTGAGCGATAAATTTATCAAGTCGCATGTGTGTGATTTTGCCTGTAAAAATACGAGAATCGGGTTTACGCCCGAAAAGTGGGACCGTTATCCGCCCAGTATAGCGGCGTTACACCATCCCTCAAGAGAAATGATTCATGGCATACTACTCCTTGTTATTGTTTATTATAGTGAGCCCATGATTTTTACTCTTCGCCCGTACCAAAAAGAAGCCGTGGACGCCACGCTCAACCATTTTCGCCACCACCGCACCCCGGCGGTTATCGTCCTGCCAACCGGCGCGGGCAAAAGTCTGGTGATTGCCGAGCTGGCCCGCGTAGCGCGTGGTCGCGTACTGGTACTGGCGCACGTCAAAGAACTGGTCGCACAAAACCATGCGAAATATTGTGCGCTGGGGCTGGAAGCCGATATTTTTGCCGCAGGCCTGAAGCGTAAAGAGAGCCACGGAAAAGTAGTATTTGGCAGCGTACAGTCGGTAGCGCGTAATCTGGACGCCTTTCAGGGAGAATTCTCCCTGCTTATCGTCGATGAATGCCATCGCATTGGCGATGATGAAGAGAGTCAGTATCAGCAAATCCTCACTCACCTGACCAAAGTAAATCCTCACTTACGCCTGCTCGGACTTACCGCCACACCTTTTCGTTTGGGCAAAGGCTGGATTTATCATTTTCATTATCACGGAATGGTGCGCGGCGATGAAAAAGCACTGTTTCGCGACTGCATTTATGAATTACCGCTGCGCTACATGATTAAACACGGCTACCTGACGCCGCCAGAACGCCTCGACATGCCGGTAGTGCAATATGACTTCAGCCGCCTGCAGGCGCAAAGTAACGGCCTGTTTAGCGAAGCGGACCTGAATCAGGAGCTGAAAAAGCAGCAGCGAATAACGCCGCATATCATCAGCCAGATTGTCGAGTTTGCCCAGACGCGTAAAGGGGTGATGATTTTCGCCGCCACAGTTGAACACGCCAAAGAAATTCTGGGTCTGCTGCCTGCTGACGACGCCGCACTTATCACCGGAGACACGCCTGGCGCCGAACGCGACGTGCTGATTGAAGAGTTCAAAGCCCAACGTTTTCGCTATCTGGTGAATGTGTCGGTCCTGACCACTGGCTTCGATGCCCCGCACGTCGACCTTATCGCCATTCTTCGCCCGACCGAGTCAGTTAGCCTTTACCAACAAATTGTCGGTCGTGGGCTGCGCCTGGCGCCGGATAAAACCGACTGTCTGATCCTCGATTACGCTGGTAACCCGCACGACCTGTACGCGCCGGAAGTTGGTGCGCCGAAAGGGAAAAGCGACAACGTTCCGGTACAGGTGTTCTGTCCTGCCTGCGGCTTTGCCAACACCTTCTGGGGCAAAACAACGGCCGACGGCACGCTGATTGAGCACTTTGGCCGCCGCTGTCAGGGATGGTTTGAAGATGATGACGGCCATCGCGAACAGTGCGATTTTCGTTTCCGTTTTAAAAACTGCCCGCAATGCAACGCGGAAAATGACATCGCCGCCCGCCGTTGTCGGGAGTGCGACGCGGTACTGGTTGACCCAGATGACATGCTGAAAGCCGCGCTCAGGCTTAAAGATGCGCTGGTTCTGCGCTGCAGCGGGATGGCGCTACAAAATGGGCAGGATGAAAAAGGCGAATGGCTGAAAATTACCTATTACGATGAAGATGGCGCCGACGTCAGCGAACGCTTTCGCCTGCATACTCCCGCGCAGCGAACGGCCTTCGAGCAACTGTTTATTCGCCCGCACACCCGAACGCCCGGCATTCCCTTACGCTGGATAACCGCCGCCGATATCCTCGCCCAGCAGGCGCTGTTACGTCATCCTGATTTCGTGGTCGCGCGCATGAAAGGTCAGTACTGGCAGGTCCGTGAAAAGGTCTTCGATTATGAAGGACGCTTTCGTCGGGCACATGAATTACGCGGTTAATCGTACTTTTGATTGATGTACCAGCCGTTTGAGTATAGAATCTCGCCCGCTTTTGCATACGCAAAGCAGATCACTTACCTGTTGCTGGGTCGCCTGTAGCAGGAATTATTAAAGAGAGATTTAAATGTTTACTATCAACGCTGAAGTACGTAAAGAGCAGGGTAAGGGTGCGAGCCGCCGCCTGCGTGCCGCTAACAAGTTCCCGGCAATCATCTACGGTGGCGCAGAAGCCCCGATTGCTATCGAACTGGATCACGATGCAGTTATGAACATGCAAGCTAAAGCTGAATTCTACAGCGAAGTTCTGACCATCGTTGTTGACGGTAAAGAAGTTAAAGTTAAAGCTCAGGCTGTACAGCGTCACCCGTTCAAGCCGAAGCTGTCTCACATCGACTTCGTTCGCGCGTAATCGCAAACAAGTTGAAGAAAAACCCCGCCAAGGCGGGGTTTTTTTATGGGATTTTGTAATCGATACTGATGGTTCTCGTCGACCGGATAAGGCGTTTACGCTCTCACCCGGCAAACGGTTTTATTTCCCGCCCGACGTGCGACGCTGCAGCTGGTCGCGCAGGTTCGGCGGCGTACCTTTGATGGTCAAAGTATCTGTAGCCGGATCCCAGAAAATACGTTCACCCAGTAGCATGGCGTCGAAGTTGATGGTTAACCCACCGCCGCTTCCGGCAAATTTGGTTAACTGACGCAGCGTACTGCGATCTGCCGGGAAGCTCTCTTCCAGCTCGTAGCCTTTATCAGCGGTAAATTCGCTGAAGCTAACTTCACTGACGCCGGAAAGCTCTTTGGACAGCGACTCCAGCTCGATCTCTTCACCGGCTTGTAGCTGTTCGTTGCAGTAGCTGTACACCTGCTGGCGCACGTTCTGGCGTTCAGCTTTATCGAGCTGCGCCTCGGCAGTAAAGTCATCGACCGCCTGCAGCAGGCCACGGTTTTGCGCTTTGGCGTTCAGACCTTCGCTGGCACCGAGGAAATCCATAAAGAAATCGGCAACTTTGCGCCCTACCCGCCCTTTCAGGAACGTCAGATAGCGCGTGGACTCCGGATTGGTTTCCCATTCGGTTAAATCAATACGCGCCACGATATCCGCATGATTGATGTCCAGATAGTGCGTCGGATTGATATCCAGATTTTCATTGACGCGCATGCTGCTTAAATTGTTCAGCACGGCGACCAACAGATACTCTACCGCCAGATAGCGGTAATGGCAGAACAGGACAATGCCGCCGTCGGCAAAAGGATATTTCGCCAGCTCGTCCCGCAAGCGTCCGGTCGCGGCACGACTAAATGCCAGAAAATCCTCTTCGCCCTGACGCTGTAAACGCAGCGTTTGTGCCAGTTCACTCTCTTCGCTAAACAGGCCATAAGCTTTATTCTTGGCGCTATATACCCGATGCAGCTCAGCCATCATATCGACAACCGTCGCTGTCGGTTCCAGTAATGAATCGCGCAAGACCAGCTCAAGGTTCTGCTCGTCACGTTTGATAAGCTGGTGCAGGGCAATCTGGTTGATATCCAGACTCATGATAAACTCTCCTTTTAGACCGGGCGGTATTCAACCACCTGCCGGGCAGTGACGCAATAGAAGATAAAAAAGCAGAAAAAAAACTGTCTGTACGGTAATATGTTGCCCTTTCATGAACAGACTGATTTCGATTTATGCCACAAATTTCCCGCTATAGTGACGAACACGTTGAACAACTGCTGAATGAGATGCTCAACGTACTGGAAAAACATAAGGCGCCGACCGACCTTTCCCTGATGGTACTGGGAAATATGGTGACTAACCTTATCAATACAAGCATCGCACCGGCCCAGCGCCAGGCGATTGCCAACTCTTTTGCCCGCGCATTACAGTCTTCGGTAAACGACGACCAAGCGCATTAAGAGCCTGCTCCGGGGAAACGAACAACAGTTTATGGTAACTCATCGTCAGCGCTACCGTGAGAAAGTCTCCCAGATGGTTAGCTGGGGGCACTGGTTTGCCTTGTTCAACATTCTGTTGGCCGTGGTACTCGGTAGCCGTTACCTGTTTGTCGCCGACTGGCCGACAACGCTTGCAGGTCGTATTTATTCCTATGTAAGCCTGGTCGGACATTTTAGTTTTTTGGTGTTTGCCACCTATCTGCTAATCCTGTTTCCCCTGACGTTTATCGTCATGTCCCAGAGGCTGATGCGATTCTTATCAGCTATTCTGGCGACGGTGGGCATGACGCTGTTGCTAATCGACAGCGAAGTTTTCACCCGCTTCCATTTGCACCTCAACCCGATCGTCTGGGAACTGGTCATCAATCCTGACCAGAATGAAGCGGCGCGTGACTGGCAACTGATGTTTATCAGCGTACCAGTGATTTTGTTAATTGAAATGCTGTTTGCGACCTGGAGCTGGCAAAAGCTGCGTAGCCTGACGCGTCGTCGCCACTTCGCCAAACCATTAGCCGCATTCTTCTTCATTTGCTTTATCGCCTCGCACGTGGTGTATATCTGGGCGGATGCCAATTTCTATCGCCCGATTACCATGCAGCGCGCGAATCTGCCGCTCTCCTACCCGATGACGGCGCGTAAGTTCCTGGAAAAACATGGTCTGCTGGATGCGCAAGAGTATCAGCGTCGCCTGATCGAGCAGGGGAATCCGGAAGCAGTTTCTGTGCAGTACCCGCTGAGCGAACTGCGTTATCGCGATATGGGCACCGGCCAGAACGTCCTGCTGATCACCGTCGACGGCCTGAACTATTCACGCTTTGAAAAGCAGATGCCTGCGCTGGCTGAATTCGCCGGGCAGAATATCTCCTTTACGCGTCACATGAGCACTGGCAACACCACGGATAACGGGATTTTTGGCCTGTTTTACGGCGTCTCACCAAGCTACATGGATGGGATTTTATCGACCCGAACGCCTGCGGCGTTGATTTCCGCGCTGAACCAGCAGGGCTATCAGTTAGGGCTATTCTCTTCGGATGGCTTTACCAGCCCGCTTTATCGCCAGGCGCTGCTGTCAGATTTCTCCATGCCAAGCGTGCAGACGCAATCTGACGACCAAACCGCAAGCCAGTGGATTAACTGGCTGGGACGCTACGCGCAGGAAGATAACCGCTGGTTCTCGTGGGTCTCCTTTAACGGGACCAACCTTGATGACAGCAACCAGAAGAACTTTGCCAAACGCTATGCCAGCGCCGCTCAGGATGTGGATGCCAACATCAACCGCGTTATTAGCGCCCTGCGCGACTCCGGCAAACTGAACAACACGGTGGTGATTATTACCGCAGGTCGGGGCGTGCCGCTGACGCAGGAAGAGAACAACTTTGCCTGGTCGCGAGGCCATCTGCAGGTTCCTCTGGTTATTCACTGGCCGGGAACGCCTGCTCAGCGCATCAATAGCCTGACCGATCATACGGACCTGATGACAACGCTGATGCAGCGCCTGCTGCACGTCAGTACACCTGCTAACGAATACTCGCAGGGGCAGGATCTGTTCAATGCAACCCGCCGCCATTACTGGGTTACTGCCGCTGACGGCAGCACGATGGCCGTTACCACACCCGAGATGACGCTGGTGCTGAACAACAACGGTAATTATCAGACCTATAATTTGCGCGGCGAGAAAATAAAAGATCAGAAACCGCAGCTAAGTCTGCTGTTACAGGTTCTGACGGATGAGAAGCGATTTATTGCTAACTGATTAATTATAAATCAGTTAGCGAGACATGCTCTTGCATTCGTAGCGGAAAGCAGTAGTATTAGCAGCCATAGCGTCGGCACGTAGCGCAGCCTGGTAGCGCACCGTCATGGGGTGTCGGGGGTCGGAGGTTCAAATCCTCTCGTGCCGACCAAAAATCCTCGAAAAACCAGCCTGTTACGGCTGGTTTTTTTATGCCTGTTTTCTGAGCGCTCCGCGTTCCTGGCATCATTAATGATGTACGTGATAACTCCAAATATTGCGTGTGAGGAATTGTAGCCATCACCATCTTCTGACAGCGCTTCCCTTCTCCCGTTCTCCAGATTTATCAGGTGGGGCTGAGGGTGAGTTCGGTATCACTTTATCCTGAATTCCCCATCTATCGCGCATATCAGCAGCGAACCATCACAGGCTGAAAGCGACGCATCCACAACAAGTAGCGCCCCCTGGATTATCCCTTCCCTGAAATGTGAACGCGATGCCCGTATGAAATAAGTCGCTGCGGGCTGGCTGATTAGCTGCTGATCGAGGGAGATCCTTGTTTCAACGTAATCATTGGCAGGTGAAGGGAAGCCCATGGCTATAGTCCTCCGTTTGGATTGAACAGCTGAAAGGTACGGTTCTCCCCTTCCTGCGTTGATACATCGCGGAATGTTGTCACATACCACTCGATCCATTCGTTAGCCTGCTTCATCGTCCAGTTCCAGTTAACCTTGCTCAGTTCCTGGACAAACCGCTGTGTGGTGGCATCAATTAACCCCTCTTGGATACCGGATAAAAACACAGTATAAATACTGTATATACACCCAGCAAAAGGCTACAAGCAATGTTCGTGGAACTCGTTTATGACAAAAGGAATTTTGATGGTTTGCCCGGAGCAAAAGATATCATTCTGGGAGAATTGACTAAGAGGGTTCAGCGGATCTTCCCCGATGCTGATGTTCGGGTTAAACCGATGATGACACTATCGGCGATCAACACTGACGCCAGCAAACATGAGAAGGAGCAGATAAGCCGTACTGTTCAGGAAATGTTTGAAGAGGCTGATATGTGGCTAGTTTCAGATTAAACGCCTTGAACCGTCATATTGCTTAAGTACAATCCACCGTGACTGGCAATCATTCAATACTCGCACTATCGAACGTTCGCCAGTCGGCCGCAATCATGCTCTTGCATACGGTGTGGTTGCGGCAACTCTTGTTACAGTTCACCATCAATTGGCCAGCCAGGTCATCTTTAATGATTTCCGTTATTACGCCAAATATCGGCAAAGGAACACTGCTTGATATGATTCAGTAACCTATGGTTATCATATATTGGAACAAAATGACAATTTCAAAAAAAATAATATCAATGAAAATTATTCACCATTGAACAATCCTTTGCAACAACCAGTTATTTTGTATATCCGTTGCTTATCAGTTTTAATATCACATGATCCTTCCCGCCTCATGTTGATACTGATAGAATGTTTCCATGTGACTGATATCAAAAAATATGTATTCAACATTCTTGTAGTTATTGGATAGGTATAAAACACGGATTGCTTAAAAATGAACTCTTCTATTACCATTGTTACAGCATTTTTCGATATAGGACGAGGAGACTGGACGAGTAATAAAGGTTTCTCTCCTCACTTAGAGAGAACAGCTGATACCTATATTCAGTACTTTGAAAATCTGTCTAAATTGGATAATGACATGGTCATTTTTACATCCAGTGAACTTAAACCCAAAATTGAAGCAATTAGAAATGGGAAAAACACTGTTGTAGTGGCTTTAGATATTAATAAGAAATTTCAAAGCATAAAAAAAAGAATTGCACGAATTCAAAAAGATAATGAGTTCATTAGCAAACTTGAAACTCGCCAGTTGATAAATCCCGAATACTGGTCCCCAGACTATGCACTGGTTTGCAATCTAAAAACATATTTTGTAAACAGAGCTATAGAGTTAAATCTTGTGAATGATGATATGGTTGCATGGGTTGACTTTGGTTACTGTCGTAGTGCAGACGTAACCAGAGGGTTATCTCGATGGGACTATCCTTTTGACCGCAACAAAGTAAATTTCTTTACAGTTAAAAAAGGTTTGACCGTCAAAACTATCCATCAGGTTTTTGACCACATGATTAACAATCGTTCCTATATTATTGGTGGGGCAATTGTAGCAACACAAAAGAAATGGAAAGAGTTTTACAAACTGGTTTGTCAGTGTCAAATAAAAACACTCAGAAATAATATAGTTGATGACGATCAGGGTGTTTTTATAATGTGCTATCATTACAACCCTAAATTAATAAAACTAAATTACCTGGGTAAGAACCGCTGGTTTAATCTATTTAAACTATTCGGAAGAAAAGATTTAATTACTTTATTAAGAAGATTAAAGGTCTCTCTTATAGGTAAATAATTTTTAATTGAGGTATGAACAATGCCGATTCTAACCAGCCCCGGCATTGTTTTGCTTTTTCCTGCGCAGCCTGTCCCTGAAAAAATACTTTTTCCGCCTCTGCATCATGAACCTATTGTGTGCCGTCCCATTTAACGTATCCCCCTTCGGGAGCCACTGATACAACATTATCAGGCAGGGACCCCAGCGTCTCAACCCACATGGGGAAATTAGAGCCGGTTAAAAGTTGTGAGCCACTCATTTATGTTACTCAGACCAAGTCTGAGTAAGGCTATCACACATAACTAAATTTAATTTATGGTGCAGGGAGTAGACAGTGTACATATCAATATTTACTTCTCAACGATGATCTGCGTCGTTTAAGACCGACATCACTATATTAAGGGAAGTGCATATATATGATGATATTGACTTTTATTCACACGGAGCTAAAGTTAAATGTCTAAACGTAAGTCTAAAATTTACGAAAATCCCGGTCTTGACTCAACAATCTTTGTTGAACCGCAGCAAATTGCCAATACAGCCAATGCATTTCGTGAAGTGGTAAATAGCCTTAATAATGGCTATCTAGACGTACACGATGTTAGACGGAATGTCCTTTATACCAACGCAACTTTAGCAATTGAGCTTTATTTTAAAGCATTCTTGGTCAAAAGAATTCCTGCGCCTTACGATTTCACCATCGAAAATGGCCAGGCTACAAAAGCTGAATTCGATGATGAAAACCGCGTGACTAATTGGCATTCACGCCTAGATCTTCTTGAAGAACATAAAACGCACAACTTAAAAAAGCTTTTCAATGCACTTAGCGACACACAAAAAAAATGTGTCACACAAGAGATTTTGCAAACATGTAACACGATCCAGACCGCTACGGATCTATTGCAATTCCTTGACACTATTAGGAACTACTTTGTTGATAAGCGTTATGAATTCCAAGAATTCATCTATGGTGTTCCAAAAGACTCAAATATTATCTATACCTTGATTCCCGTCTTAAATGCCATTGGTAAAGTGCTTGCTAACCCACCAAATGCACCATTTCCAGACATGACTTTGTTATAAGGAAGGTTATAGTTTCAATGTTATTAAGCTCCTTTTTAGAAACATAAAGGTCTAATCTGATCTAAAGCATCTAAACAACATGGGAGAAACGTCCCCTAACCTATTGATGTATATAGAGCAGATTTTGTCATAAAAGCACTGTTTGTTTACACATGCAAATAGCAATTAGAACCAGCAATGGCGCGGCTCTCAGTGTTTCATAAGCGGTGTCATGGGGTTGTAAGTAGCCCGCATAATCGTGCCATTCACATTTAGAGATCATCCGGCATAATCAATCTGCCAACGAAGGAGATCGCTATGCGTAAAGCCCGTTTTACTGAGCATCAGATTATCGCTGTGATTAAGTCGGTTGAAACCGGACGAACTGTTAAAGATGTCTGCCGGGAGGCCGGTATTTCTGAAGCCACCTACTACAACTGGAAGTCCAGATACGGCGGCATGGAGGCTTCTGATATTAAAAAGATCAAAGATCTTGAGGACGAGAACCGACGTCTCAAACAGATGTTTGCCGACCTGAGCCTTGAGAACCGGGCGCTGAAAGACGTTATCGAAAAAAAGCTTTAAAACCAGCCTTTAAGCGTGAGCTGGTCACTCATCTGGTAACGACATTCGGACTCAGTATCCGTCAGGCCTGCCGGAGTCTGAACCTGAGCAGAACGGTTTACCATTACCGCCCGGATCCCACGCGTGACGAACCCGTTATTGTCGCGTTACAGGCAGTGGCAGAGCGATACCCACGATACGGTTTTCCAAAACTTTTCCAGGTGTTGCGGCGGCAGGGACACCCGTGGAATCACAAAAGGATCCATCGTATTTATTGTCTGCTGAAGCTGAATTTTCGCCGAAAGGGCAAACAGCGGTTGCCGGTGCGTAATCCTTCGCCACTGGCCACGCCGGAAGCACTGAACCAGAGCTGGTCTGTTGATTTTATGCATGATGCCCTGGTCTGTGGCCGTCGTTTTCGCACGTTCAATGTCGTTGATGACTTTAACCGTGAGGCGTTGTCGATTGAAATCGATCTGAATCTGCCAGCTCTGCGCGTGGTCCGTGTACTCGACAGGATTGCGGCAAATCGCGGCTATCCGGTCATGCTACGTATGGATAACGGTCCGGAATTTATCTCACTGGCACTGGCTGAATGGGCAGAGAAACATGCAGTAAAACTGGAGTTTATCCAGCCGGGTAAGCCGACGCAGAACGCTTTTATTGAGCGCTTTAACCGAACATACCGTACAGAAATACTCGATTTTTATCTGTTCAGAACGCTGAATGAAGTGCGGGAAATCACGGAAAGATGGGTGTCAGAATATAACTGTGAACGCCCTCATGAATCACTGAACAATATGACGCCGGAGGAATATCGGCAACACAATCATTTGGCCGGGATCTCAAAAAATGCATGGAACTAAAACGGGTCTATTTACAGGGTGTCGGGGGTCGGAGGTTCAAATCCTCTCGTGCCGACCAAAAATCCCAAAAAAACCAACCTTAGGGTTGGTTTTTTTATGTCTGAGATTCATCATTCCTGAGAATTACTACGGCTTTCAGTACAGGTTTTACTACTTACCCATGCACAAATTGGGGTAAAATTTATCCTCTCATCAGCGTGATGAATCTGGACGATTGATGCGCTGAAAACAATAATGATACTAATAAAAACTCAGGAGAATAGTATGCCTGAAGCAACGCCTTTTCGGGTGCTGATTGTTGACGACCACCCACTGATGCGGCGAGGAATTAGTCAATTATTGCAACTTGATCCCGCCTTTAACGTAGTCGCGGAAGCGGGTGATGGCGCCAGCGCTATCGACCTGGCAAACCGCCTGGACCTTGATGTGATCCTACTGGATCTCAATATGAAAGGGATGAGCGGACTGGATACCCTGAATGCGCTGCGTCGGGATGGCGTCACCGCGCAAATTATTATTCTTACCGTATCGGATGCCGCCAACGATGTGTACGCTCTAATTGATGCCGGTGCGGATGGTTATTTGCTTAAAGACAGCGATCCTGAAGTCCTGCTGGAGGCTATTCGCAGTGGTGCCAAAGGTGGTAAAGCCTTTAGTACCCGCGTCAGCGAATATTTGCGCGAGCGCGACCTGTTTGGCGCCCAGGAAGACCCATTCAGCGTTCTCACCGAACGCGAACTGGATGTGTTACATGAACTTGCTCAGGGGCTATCGAACAAACAGATTGCATCAGTGCTGAATATTTCTGAACAGACGGTGAAGGTGCATATTCGCAATCTGCTGCGCAAACTCAACGTGCGTTCTCGTGTAGCTGCCACCATTCTATTTTTACAAACACGCGGCATGCAGTAATCAGATATTGCCCGATGGCGCTACGCTTATCGGGCCTACAAGCCACGTGCATCAGTAGGCCGGATAAGACGCTTTGCGTCGCCATCCGGCATCTTCCACTCTTACTTCTCCTGCGGCGTTAGCTGCTCCATCGCCTGCTTAATGCTGCGTTCTATCACCGCCCGACGGGTATCATTGGCCGGTAATAATTTCAGCATCATCTCCCACGCCGCAACCGCCTCGCCAAAGCGCTGCTGTTCAAAAGCGTTAAACGCATACATGCTGAGAACCCGCACGTTGGCATGTTCGCCGCGTACCAACTGGCGTAGCAGCTCCCCTCCCCGACGGTTATCATCAGGATCGGAAGAACGGGTCAGCGCTTCCGCATAGCCCAGCGCAGCATCGCTGTTTTTCGGATCCAGTCGATAAGCATTGGCATAGGCTTCAGTGGCCGTACTGGCGTTACCAAGTACCATGCCAATGCGCCCAAGCATGATCCAACCTTCAACGTTGGTAGGATCGGCTTGTAAGCGAGTGCGCAGACCCAACGCCAGACGCGTCATATCTTCTTCATTGAGCGGATCAGCTTTTGGATCCAACGCCCGCTCCAGCAGCATAGGTGCCTGAGCGGTGGCCTGTTGCCAGACCTGAACCTGCTTATAGTTGCCGGTTTCATAATAGCTCACTGCGCCAACCCCCAGCGCCACCACGATGCCGGGCACAAACAACCCGAACCCACCGCGTTTGCCATCCGGGATAACGTCATCAGGAAACTCTTCCTGTTTTACCCGGACACGTCGGCGAGTACGGGCGAAAATAATCCAGCCACCCAGACCAATCGCAACCATCGGCATCACCCACAAAAGCACAGTAAGCGGCGTCAACGGCGGATCGTAAGTGACGAAATTGCCGTAGCGGGCCACCATGTAGTCGACAATCTCTTTCTGACTTTTTCCTTCCTGCATCAGTTCGTACACTTTCTGACGCAGGTCGGTGGCAATCATCGAGTTAGAATCGGCAATACTGTTGTTCTGACATTTAGGACAGCGCAACTGTTCGGTAAGCTGACGGAACTGCTGCTCCTGCGCTTCATCCTTAAACTGCATCACATCGATGGTCGCAAGGGCGGATCCCGAGATAACCAGCATCAGCAGGCCCAGTAAAAATCTCATTGCGCAGCCTCCTTACTGTACTTATCCCACAACGGTTTGATCTCGCTCTCCCACACCCTGGCATTCAAATCGCCGGCATGGCGATAGCGAATAATACCTTTCCCGTCGATCAGGAACGTCTCCGGCGCGCCGTACACGCCAAGATCCAGACCAAGCATACCGTCGCCGTCAAACAGGCTTAATGAGTAAGGATTGCCCAGCTCTTTCAGCCAGACAATGGCTTTCTGACGATCGTCTTTATAGTTCAGCCCCACCACCCGCACGCCCTGCGCAGACAGCTGATTCAGGTACTGATGTTCGGCGCGACAGGTCGGACACCAGGTCGCCCAGACGTTCAGCAGTACCGGTTTGCCCTGGGTCAGCACATCGGCCTGATAATGCTGCCCCGGATTTTCCAGCGACTCCAGGCGGAATGTCGGAACGGGTTTGCCGATCAGCGCCGACTCCAGATTAGTGGGATCGTCCCCCTGAGCGTTACGCGCCAGCTGCCACAGCAGCGCCGCCGCAATGATCAGAAAAATAATAAACGGAATTAACAGTGCGTTGCGCTTCATACAGCCTCCGACGCATTTTTTTGCACCGCGGCACGAGGACGCGTGCGCTGACGATAGCGTGGATCAAACAGGCAGAACAATCCGCCCAGCGCCATCAGCAATCCTCCGGCCCAAATCCAGCGAATAAACGGTTTGTAGTACAGACGCACAGCCCATGCGCCGTTATCCAGTTCTTCACCCAGCGCAGCGTACAGATCGCGTGTGAATCCGCCGTCAATTGCCGCTTCAGTCATCATCGAACTGGTGCTGTTATAGAAGCGTTTTTCCGCATGCAGCGTGGCTTCTGGTTTACCATCTCGGGTAACGCCAATAATGGCGACACCGCCCCGGTAGTTAGGTCCGGTAATATCTTTCACTTCGCGGAACGTGAACTGATAGTTATGGATACTGACGCTATCACCTGCCTTCATGCGCACATCGCGTTCAACACTGTAGTTCTGGCTAAAGGCAATACCGACAATAGTAATCGCCAGCCCAACGTGGCCCGACACCATGCCCCAATAGCTTGGTGTTAACTTCGTTCCGCGGGAAACTCGCAGGAACGCTTCGGACACCGCCAGCACGAATATCCAGCATGCCATCGCCAGACCCACCACCGTCATAGCGGCAATGCGATCCTCAAACAGCCACGGCAGCAGCAGCGACATAACAAGCGTGGTGACAAACGCGATAATCAGTAACGTTTTCAGTTTACGCGGTCGGTCACGGCCCCAGCGCACTAATGGCCCTATTCCCAGCAACAGCGCGAACGGTGCCATCAGCCAGGTAAACATGGTGTTGAAGAACGGCTCGCCAATCGAAATGCTGCCCAGCCCCAGCTGTTTGTGCACCAACGGCAGCAGCGTACCCAATAGCACCACCAGCATGGCGGCAATCAGCAGAACGTTGTTGCCCAACAGCAGAGATTCACGCGACCACAGCGCGTTATTTACCCGTGAGCGGACCTTGTGACCGCGAACCGCAAACAGCAGCAGGGAGCCGCCAATCACTAATACCATAAAGGCCAGAATAAACATCCCGCGCGACGGATCGGAGGCAAAAGCATGCACCGACACCAGCACGCCGGAGCGCACCAGGAAAGTCCCCAACAGGCAAAGCGAGAATGCGCAGATTGACAGCAGCAGCGTCCAGGCTTTAAAGCTGGCACGCTGTTCGGTGACCGACAACGAGTGCATCAGCGCCGTTCCCACCAGCCATGGCATAAACGAGGCATTTTCAACTGGATCCCAGAACCACCAGCCGCCCCAGCCCAGCTCGTAATAGGCCCAGGCGGAACCGAGCACAATACCCAGCGTCAGGAACACCCACGCCGCCAGCGTCCACGGACGCGAAAAACGGGCGAAGGTACTGTCCAGTCGGCCACTCATCAACGCGGCAATCGCAAACGCAAAGGCCACGGAGAAACCGACATACCCCATGTACAGCAACGGCGGATGGAAAATCAGCCCCGGATCCTGCAACAGCGGGTTCAGGTCGCGCCCTTCAATAGGGAAGTTGGGCAACGTACGGGCAAATGGATTGGAGGTAAACAGAATAAACAGCAGAAAGCCAACGCTGACCATCCCCATCACCGCCAGCACGCGGGCGACGATGTCCAGCGGCATACGCTGGCTGAATGCCGCAACGGCGAACGTCCAGCCGCTCATCAGCAGTACCCACAGCAGCAGAGAGCCTTCATGCGCGCCCCAGGTTGCTGCCACCCGATACCAGACCGGAAGCTGGGTATTGGAGTTGCTGGCGACGTAGGTGACGGTAAAGTCATTAACCACGAAGGCGTTGACCAGAATCAGGAATGCGCCCATCACACAGATAAACAACACCCAGGCAAAGGGCCGCGCGGAAGCCATCATCCGTACATCGCCGCGCGCTACGCCCCACAGCGGATAGACCGACAGCAGTAACGCCACGCCTAGCGCAAGGCACAACAGCGCATTGCCAATTTCAGGCATCATGACGTTTTATCCTTATACACGCTTTCCGGACGACGATGGTTTTCCTGCATCGCTTTTTCAACTTCCGGCGGGGTGTAATTTTCATCATGTTTGGCCAGAACCTCTTTGGCCTGTACATGATTTCCCTCGTCCAGTTCGCCCTGAACAACAACACCCTGCCCTTCGCGGAAAAGATCCGGCAGAATACCTTCATAGGTTACATCCACCACACCTTCGGCGTCATAGATGCTGAAATTCACCTTTAATGACTGCGGATCGCGCTTTACGCTACCGGGCATCACCATACCGCCCACGCGCAGACGCTGACCGACTTCAGGCATCTGCTGCGTTTCGCGCTTACCGTAGAGTATCTCTCCCGGCGTATAGAACAGGTCAATATTGGAACGCAGCGCATAAAGCACCAGCGTAATGGTCAAAGCCAGACCCGCCAGTACCGCACAGGCTATCCATAACCGATTTTTACGTCGAATATTCACGCCGCCTCCCGTTGCACTTGCGCCGCACGCATACGTGCTTCTCTCGCCCGCTGCTGCGCTACACCGCGTAAAATTGCGCGATGCTGTAACGTGGAATGCACTACCAGCACCACCAGCGGGATAACACTCATCGCTACGGCAAGCCAGACATACAAGGCGTAGCCGCCCATCGCGAAAAAATCACTCCATGATGCAAATGCAGGGGTCATTGGCGGCCTCTTTTTAAGATCAGTTCGCTCACCCACGGGCGGCGTTTTTCCATCATCAAAATCAGGTTACGCATGCGCATCAGCGCCAGCGTGACAAACAGTAACAGGTAGCCGACGATCGCCAGACGCAGCGGCGTACGCATCGCCGGATCGATGCTTTGCTGCATGCGGGTAGAACCCTGATGCAGCGTATTCCACCACTCAACCGAGTAGTGGATAATCGGTAAGTTGACCACGCCAATCAGCACCAGAATACCGGCGGCACGACCTGCCAGACGGCGGTCATCAAAGGCATGCCACAGCGCAATGGCGCCAACGTAGAGAAACAGCAGCACCAGTTCAGAGGTGAGTCGGGCATCCCAAACCCACCAGGTTCCCCACATCGGTTTGCCCCATGCGGAACCTGTCACCAGCGCAATAAAGGTAAACACTGCACCAATCGGCGCCATCGCAGCCAGCGCCAGATTGGCCATTTTCATCTGCCAGACCAGGCCGATAAACGCGGCAACGGCCATCGAGGCGTAAATGCCCATCGACCAGATTGCCGCCGGAACGTGCAGATAAATAATGCGATAGCTCTGCCCCTGCTGATAGTCTGCAGGCGCAAAACCAAAGCCCCAGACCCATCCCGTTATCAGTACCACCGCGCTGGCAATCGCCAGCCACGGGATAAACCAGCCACAGATCTGATAGAGCCGAGGGGGCATCGCCAATTGATGAAGTGTTTTCCACATAGTTCAGTCACCAGACTCCATAAATTAAAATCCGTTGTGCCGGAGCGCCTTGCCCGGCCTGCACATCTAATTCTCGTTACTGCACGCTTATCCGTAACGCCGCGGCTGTGGCAAACGGGCTTAACGTGGCGCTGCCGACCAGCAACGCACCCAGAATCGCCATGTACCCTTCAACCGGTAAGTGCATAGAAGCCGCATCCATCGCGGCGGTCGCAAAAATCAGTAAGGGTATGGTGAGCGGGAGTACCAGCACGCTTAACAGCACGCCACCGCGCTTTAAGCCCACCGTCAACCCTACGCCCGGCGCGCCGAGAAAACCCAGCGTCGGCGTTCCGAGTAACAAGGTCAGCGCCATAATTTTCCAGCCGTACATATCCATGCCCAGCAACAGCGCCACCAGCGGCGAGAGGATCAGCAGCGGCAGACCTGTCACGACCCAGTGCGCCATCACTTTCGCCAGCACCACGGCCGGTAGCGGTAACGGCAGCAGCATCAGTTGCTCAAGGCTGCCATCCTGTAAGTCATCACGAAACAGGCGTTCCAGCGCCAGCAATGACGCCAGCAGCGCCGCAACCCAGATGATGCCCGGCGCTATGCGCGCCAGCAGCTGTGGCTCCGGCCCAATACTCAGGGGGAACAGCGTAATAACAATCAGGAAGAACCATAAAGGATTAGCAATTTCCGCACTATGACGAAACGCAACTCGCAGTTCTAAACGAAAGATTCGCCACATCATTGCGTTGCCCTCTCACTGGTCAGCGCAATGCGTCGCACTTTATCGGTCTCGACATTGAGCGGTTGGTGGGTGGTGAGAATAACAATACCGCCCTGCTCCGTATGCTGCGCCATACGCTGAGTCAGTCGCTCAACGCCGTTCACATCAATGGCGGTAAAGGGTTCATCGAGGATCCACAGTCGGGCGCGGGTCAACCACAAACGGGCCAGCGCCACGCGCCGCTGTTGTCCGGCGGAAAGTTGGTTCACTGGGATATCTTCATATCCGGCAAGTCCCGCCTGCGCCAGCGCAGCCAGACACTGCGCGATGTCGCCGTCATGATGGAAGAAACGCAGGTTCTCCAACGCCGAAAGCCGGGTTTTTATCCCCGGCTGATGTCCAATCCACAGTAGTTGCTGATGGTAGCTGTCCCGCACGTGATGCAGCGGTTGCTCTTGCCAGCAAACCTCCCCTGCGTCGGGACGCGCCAGCCCGGTAAGCAACCGCAGCAGAGTGGTTTTCCCTGCGCCGTTGCTGCCGGTAATTTGTACCCATTCCCCTGCGTTGACGCGAAATGACAACTCGCTGAACAGTATTCTGTCATCCCGCTCGCAAAGTAATTCTCTGGCTTCAAGCATACCTGGTTATCTACATCCTGTTAAAAGCCCGGTTTGACTTCGCGCATATCAGGCAGTTTGTGCGCTATCCCTTTATGGCAGTCAATACAGGTTTGCCCGTCTTTCACGGCCTGGTCGTGCATTTTGGCCGCGACGCCTTTCTGGGCGGTTAAATCCATAAACTCGAAGTTGTGACAGTTTCGACACTCTTGCGAATTGTTATCTTTCATACGCCGCCACTCATTTTGCGCCATCGTTAAACGATGATCTTCAAATTTCTGCGGTGTATCTATTAACCCCAGTGCTTTCGCGTACAGCTCTTTACTGGCCTTGATCTTACGGATCATTTTCGGGCCCCACTCGTGTGGGACGTGGCAATCAGGGCAAGTCGCTCGCACACCACTGCGGTTGTTGTAGTGTACGGTTTCCATGTATTCCTGGTACACCGTATTGCGCATTTCGTGACAGCTAATGCAGAACTCTTCTGTATTGGCCTTTTCCATACCGGTATTAAAGCCGCCCCAGAAAATAATGCCGCCCACAAAGCCGATTAACAACAGCGTGCCGAGCGCCAGACGGCTGGGGCGACGCCACCATTGCCAGACGCGCTTAATCCAGCCTGGTTTACGGTTAGAATTTTCCATAATGACCTCTTATTTCCCGTAACCTTTCGAGGGGGTGAAGGTATTTTCAACAATCGGCGCGGCGTCAGCCTGCGGAACGTGACATTGCAGACAGAAATAACGACGCGGCGCAACCTCAGCCAATACCTTGCCGTCGCTATCCATAAAGTGCGTCGGACTGATGCGCGGCGCACCGGTGGTACGATAGCTTTCCACACCGTGGCATTGCAGGCAGCGGTTGGTGTTAGTCGTCACCTGATATCCTTCAACGCTGTGCGGAACCATCGGCGGCTGATTCACATAGTTCAGCGGCATACGCACTTGCTCTTTCGGCATGCGAATCGCCCCTTCCTGTGTTCCTGAGACTTCCGGTGACTGGCTCAGATCCACTCCGTTTGCAGCCCAAACTGCCCCACTGACTAGCAAGGCCAGCGCGGCCATCCATTGACTCAGCGCTTTAATCAGGTCATGGCTTTTCATGATTTCGCTCCCGAACTCCATCGTGTTGTTATTGTAAAAACATCCTCAGAACAGACATCCACACAGCGACCGCAGGCCATGCAATCGCGACTGGTTACCTGCACCGGACTTTGCTCATCCAGCACCGGCGCACGTAGCACATGCGGTTCCGGGCAAACATGAAAACAATCCATACAGCGGTTACATCTGTTACGTTCTTTTGCCGAAACGGTTAATGCACCTTTGCTTCCCACCACGCTATACAGCGCACCCAGTGGGCAGAGATGCCCGCACCAGCCATGCTCAACGACCAGTAAATCAAATAAAAACAGCGCGAGGATCAGCAACGCTCCGCTACCGAATCCCATTACCAGGCTACGTCCCAGCAAAGAAACCGGGTTTATCCACTCCCACAGCAGCGTACCAGTCAGCGCTGAACCGACCAGAATGACTACCAGCAGGACGTACCGTATATGGCGCGGCAGGGTTGCGGACTGATTCAGGTCAAACCTTCTGCGCAGCCAGCTGGCTAAATCGGTGACCGGGTTCATGGGACAAACCCAACTGCAAAACAGTCGCTTACCGGCCAGGGCATACAGCACAGTAATGATGGCTGCCCCCGTTAATGCCACCGTCGCTGGCAGATGCCCACTGGCCAGGCTTTGCAGAGTAATCAGCGGATCGGTGAACGGGATAGCGTCCAGCAACAGGCTGCTACTGTAGTTGCCATGCAGGATCCAAACACCTAGCCACGGGCCGCTAAGGAACATCGCCAGTATCAGAAACTGACTCAGACGACGCAGCAGCAGCCAGCGATGACTCCTCCACCATCCTTTTTTTGCCTGCGCTTCACGCCCGGCATCACGTTTACGATTTGCCATTGTTCCCCTCCAGCCAACCGAAGCGGTAATGGTGTCCTAACTCCCCTTTCGCCAGCGACAACGGCAGCACTTTTATTGCTGGCTGCTCCAGTACGCAGACTTTTTCGCATTTCCCACAGCCGGTACAGGCATCGCTGTGCACGGTAGGAATAAACCGCGCATGCTTGCCGGTACGCATGTTACGGTCCAGCTCCAGGGTGATCGCCTCATCGATTTTCGGGCACTCGCGATAGCAAACGTCACAGCGTAATCCCTGATAGTTGAGGCAGTTTTCGTGATCCAGCAGTACCGCCAGCCCCATACGCGAATCGTCAATGGATTCAATTTCTCTGTCCAACGCGCCGCTGGGGCAGACTTTGGCGCACGGAATGTCCTCACACATTTCGCAGGGAATATCACGGGCGATGAAATATGGCGTACCAGCCGCCAGCCCGGAGGCCAGCGTCGCCAGCTTCAGCGTGTCATACGGACATGCCTGAACGCACTGACCGCAACGTACGCAGGCGCTGGCGAATGCCTCCTCGCTCAGTGCACCAGGCGGGCGCAACCGCACGCCGGTTGCGCGTGCGGTTTGTTGTTGCAACCCCAGCGCCACGCCAACGACGGCCAGCCCGCCCGCTGCGCGAACCATATCGCGCAGAAAGCGGCGGCGGCCATTTTGGGGTTTTGCTGACCGGGACATAACGCGTTACACCTTCGCCAGTTTCACGGCGCACTTCTTGAAATCCGTCTCTTTTGAGAGCGGATCCGTCGCATCCAGCGTCAGGTTGTTCACCAGCTGTGCGGCGTCGAAGAACGGCATGTACACCAGCCCCTGCGGCGGACGGTTACGACCGCGTGTTTCAACAATCGAAATCACTTCGCCACGACGGGAAATCACTTTGACCTTATCGCCACGACGCAGATCGCGTGCTTTTGCATCCAGCGGGTGGATGAACAGCACAGCTTCCGGGAAAGCGCGGTGCAGTTCAGGCACACGACGCGTCATACTGCCGGTATGCCAGTGTTCCAGAACACGTCCGGTGGATAGCCACAGGTCATATTCTTTATCCGGCGCTTCAGCAGCAGGCTCAAACGGCAGCGCGAAGATAACCGCTTTACCGTCCGGTTTACCGTAGAACTTGTAGCTTTCACCTGCTTTCACGTAAGGGTCGTTGCCTTCGCTGTAGCGCCACTGGGTCTCTTTGCCTTCAACGACCGGCCAGCGTAAACCGCGGGCTTTGTGGTAATCGTCAAATGGCGCAAGGTCATGCCCGTGGCCGCGACCAAACCAGGCGTACTCTTCGAACAACCCTTTTTGCAGATAGAAGCCCAGCTCGCGGGATTCATCATTCAGTTGATCTTCAGCCAGTTCAGTCACCGGGAATTTTGTCACTGCTGGCGTGGCAAACAGCACGTCATACAGCGTTTTGCCACGCAGCTCCGGCTTTTGTGCCAGCAGCTCTTCGGGCCACACTTCTTCTGTTTTGAAGCGACGAGAGAACTGCACCAGTTGCCACAGATCCGACTTCGATTCGCCCGGTGCTTTAATCTGCTGACGCCAGAACTGTGTACGGCGTTCAGCGTTACCGTAGGCACCCTCTTTCTCTACCCACATCGCAGTCGGCAGGATCAGGTCAGCAGACAAGGCGCTGACCGTCGGGTACGGATCGGAGACGATGATGAAGTTACGCGGATCGCGCCAGCCCGGCATACGCTCCTCATTGATGTTCGGACCAGCCTGCATGTTGTTTGTACACATCGCCCAGTAGACATTGAGCTTGCCATCTTTCAGCGCGCGGTCTTGCGCCACGGCGTGCAGACCGATTTTTGCCGGAATGGTCCCTGACGGAATATTCCAGTGCTTCTCGCAGATATCGCGGTGTTTTTCGTTTGTCACCACCATGTCCGCAGGCAGACGATGGGAGAATGTACCGACTTCACGCGCGGTGCCGCAGGCGGAAGGCTGGCCGGTCAGAGAGAACGGGCCGCAGCCTGGCTGGGAGATTTTGCCAGTCAGCAAGTGCAGGTTATAGACCAGGTTGTTGGCCCATACACCGCGGGTGTGCTGGTTAAAGCCCATCGTCCAGTAGGAGATGACTTTTTTCTTCGGATCGGCATACAGCTGCGCCAGTTGTTCCAGTTGATCTTTTGGTACGCCGGTCATTTCGGCGGTTTTATCCAGCGTGTACTCAGCAACGAAGGCTTTGTAATCCTCAAAGCTCATCGGTTCAGAGGCATCGGATCCCGGGTTTTTCGCCGTTTTTTCCAGCGGATGGGTCGGACGCAGACCGTAGCCGATGTCCGTCACGCCTTTACGCAGGTTGACGTGCTTGCTAAAGAAATCCTGGTTAATCGCATTGTTTTGAATGATGTAGTTCGCGATGTAGTTGAGGATCACCAGATCGGTTTGCGGCGTGAAGACCATACCGTTATCCGCCAGCTCAAAGCTGCGGTGCTGGAAAGTGGAGAGAACCGCGACGTTGACGTTAGGATCGGACAGACGACGGTTGGTGATGCGCGACCACAGGATCGGGTGCATCTCTGCCATATTCGCGCCCCACAGGACGAAGGCGTCTGCATGTTCGATATCGTCATAGCAGCCCATCGGTTCATCCATACCGAAGGTACGCATAAAGCCGACTACCGCTGAGGCCATGCAGTGACGTGCGTTCGGGTCGATGTTATTGGAACGGAAACCCGCTTTAAACAATTTGGCAGCGGCATAACCTTCCCAAATCGTCCACTGGCCAGAGCCGAACATGCCGATAGATTCCGGGCCTTTCTCTTTCATCGACGTTTTGAATTTCTCTTCCATCACGTCAAAAGCCTGGTCCCAGCTAATCGGGGTGAACTCACCTTCTTTGTGATATTTGCCGTCTTTCATGCGCAGCATCGGCTGCGTTAAACGGTCTTTTCCGTACATGATTTTCGGCAGGAAGTAACCTTTGATGCAGTTAAGCCCACGGTTAACCGGCGCATCCGGATCGCCCTGGCATGCCACAACACGCCCTTGCTGCGTTCCGACCAATACGCCGCAGCCCGTCCCGCAAAAACGGCACGGGGCTTTGTCCCATTTGATGGCTTCTTGCTGAC
Source organism: Citrobacter freundii ATCC 8090 = MTCC 1658 = NBRC 12681 (assembly GCF_011064845.1). Taxonomy (NCBI): domain Bacteria; kingdom Pseudomonadati; phylum Pseudomonadota; class Gammaproteobacteria; order Enterobacterales; family Enterobacteriaceae; genus Citrobacter; species Citrobacter freundii. Next base: position 3,286,414 of record NZ_CP049015.1, read on the forward strand.
CGACTACCGCGCGGGCAACGCCCGGCACGCTTAACCCGGCAGCCGCCGCAGCGGCCGCAACGGCGTTAGCTTTCATAAAGCTACGACGACTGAGTTTCATGGTGTTTCCTCACCTTGCTCATCCTGCTGGTGATAAACCAGCGACACCGCCAGCACGCCCGCAACGTTGCGCACTGACTCAATTGTTTTCATTAGCGTTTCACTTTGCTCAGCTTCCACCACCACAATCAACTGACCACTTTCCACATCGCTGAGGGCAACTTCGCAACCGGGAAAGGAACGCAACTGCGTGGCGATATCGTTGATATGCTGGCTTTTGGCCTGAACGACCAGGCTGCAGACCTGCCAGTTATTGTCCATGGTTGTACTCCGCGTTAATGGCTGATACCGGGCAGATAGCGACACAGGCGCCACATCCGTTACAGTCCTGATTGTCGAGCTGCGGCTGATAAATGCCGGACAGCGTGGGGCGAAAGGTTATTGCCATGGGCTCACAGCTATCCTGACAGCGGTGACATTCAACGGACTGATGTGCGAGACAGTTTTCCCCAATCGCAAAGTTCAGATCCCATGCCCTGGTGTGGCGCGGAAGAAAAAGTGATTCGGGACAGGCTTCTGCGCAGGCATAGCAAAAGCTGCACTCGCCGTGTTTGAAATTTACGCTCGGGTAACCACCCTGGCCTCGCTGCAGGATGTCGGTTTCGCACGCCTGGATGCAGGCGTCACAACGGAGGCAATGGGCCAGAAAGTGAGAGTCTTCCTTGCTCCACGGCGGACGGATCCCTGCACTGGCGTTTCGCCAACTGCCTGTCAACATGCCTCGACGGGATAAATCAACCATGACATTGTCCTTCCATAATGACGCCCTCCCTCGGCGGGTTGAACGACATAAAAAAACTGCACTATTTATGAGTAGTTATTTTTAGCCGTAAGATATTTCAGGATGTGTTAGAGGTGCATACCCCAATTGGGGTAAATGCTGTTGCCGGATCAAAGGAGTGTTGAGTTGGCGGGAAAAAATGCGCTTTTGCTCACATTTCAATGAGTTATATAGCCACGTATATAGCGATTCAATATTAAGATAATAATCTCATGTTTAAGATGATTCTTAGAATATATCGCTACATTGAACGTAAACCATTGCTGGATACACTTAAAATATAAGTAAATACAGATTAATTGATGATGCGAATATGTTAACCTGCCCCTGACTCGTTCAAAAGACAGAAGAAAGGAAACACTGTGAACAATAAGATGAAGACAATTGTCCCTGCCGTACTTTTCGCCGCCTTTACCAGCACTTCTGCATTGGCTGCCAGTAACGATAGCGCCGCTCAGCCGCTGGAAAAAGTCGCCCCTTATCCTAAGGCGGAAAAGGGTATGAAGCGCCAGGTTATCCAGCTTACCCCAGAGAAAGATGAATCTACTCTGAAAGTAGAACTGCTGATCGGACAAACGCTGGAAGTTGACTGCAACCAACACCGCCTGGGTGGCGAGCTGGACAGCAAAACGCTGGAAGGTTGGGGATATGACTACTACGTCTTCGACAAAGTCACATCTCCGGTTTCAACCATGATGGCCTGCCCGGACGGTAAGAAAGAGAAGAAATTCATTACTGCGTATCTGGGTGATGACGGCATGCTCCGTTACAACAGCAAGCTGCCGATTGTGGTCTACACCCCGGAAAACGTGGACGTTAAATACCGTATCTGGAAAGCAGAAGATAAAATTCAGGACGCAGTCGCGCGCTAAGTCAGGATGTGCCGGATGGCGGCGTACCGCCTTATCCGGCCTACAAACGCATAAAACAGGCCGGATAAGCGCAGCGCCATCCGGCATTGTATTTACAGTGCGATATCCGCGACAGCTTTCTGTTCAGGCTGCGGTTGTGCCTGAGGTTTCAGCTGTGGTTTCGGTGCTTCATCAGCAACCTGCGGCTTGTCATATTTCAGACCCAGAACCTCACTGGTGTACTGCAACTCTTGTTCCGTAGCCTCAACGTTACCGTTCAGCTTAGTACCATAAGACGGAATGATGGTTTTCAGCTTCGCCTGCCACTCGGGGCTGGCCACTTTCTCTTTAAACACTTTTTCCATCAGATGCAGCATGATCGGTGCCGCGGTTGATGCGCCCGGAGAAGCTCCCAGCAGCGCAGCAATCGTGCCTTCTTTATCGCTGACGACTTCAGTCCCCAGACGCAACACGCCGCCCTTCTCCGCATCGCTTTTGATGATCTGCACACGCTGGCCCGCCTGCCATAAACGCCAGTCTTCTTTTTTCGCCTGCGGATAGTACTCTTGCAGCGCAGCAAAACGGTCGTCGTCGCTGAGCATCACCTGGCTCACCAGATATTTCACCAGATCGAAGTTATCCAGACCCACGTTGACCATCGGCATAAAGTTCGACGTGGTGGTCGAGCTGAGCAGATCCCACAATGAACCGTTTTTCAGGAACTTGGTGGAGAATGTCGCGAATGGCCCAAACAGCACAACGCGCTTGCCATCAAGGATACGCGTGTCGATGTGCGGTACGGACATCGGCGGCGCGCCAACGGAGGCCTGACCGTACACTTTCGCCAGGTGGCGGTTGACTACGTCCGGATTGTCCGCAACCAGGAACTGCCCGCCCACCGGGAATCCGGCATAGCCTTTCGCTTCCGGAATGTCGGTTTCCTGCAACAGCTTCAGCGCAGCGCCACCGGCACCGATAAAGACAAACTTCGCCTTGATATCATGTTCCGCTTCGTTATTTTTCAGATCGGCGACCGTGACCGTCCAGCTATTGTCGGCATTACGCTTAAAACCACGCACTTCGGTGCTCAACTGCAGCGCAAAGTTCGGCTTTTTCTGCAATGAAGTAATCAACTGGCGCGTGATTTCGCCGTAGTTCACGTCAGTACCAATCTCGGTACGCGTTGCTGCGACTTTCTGCTGCGGATCGCGACCTTCCATGACCAGCGGCGCCCACTCTTTAATCTGCGCATGGTCTTCGGAATAACGCATACCTCGGAACAGCGTACTCTGCTGTAGTGCTGTATAACGGGCACGCAGGAAGTTCACGTTCTCGTCACCCCAGACAAAACTCATGTGCGGAACGGTGGTGATAAATGAACGCGGGTCATGCATCACGCCATTATTGACCTGCCAGGCCCAAAACTGGCGGGAAATCTGGAAGGCTTCGTTAATTTCGACTGCCTTTTCAATGCTGATGCTACCGTCGGCCTTTTTAGGCGTGTAGTTCAGCTCCATCAGTGCGGAGTGTCCCGTTCCGGCGTTATTCCAGCCATTTGAGCTTTCCTGCGCTACACCATCCAGTCGCTCAACCATGGTCATTGACCATTGCGGCTCCAGCTCCTGTAAATAGGTTCCCAGCGTGGCGCTCATGATGCCGCCGCCAATCAACAGTACATCCGTTTCCTGCTCTTCCGCCGCTTTCGCTTTTGCCGCCATCGAGACAACATTCAGCCCTACAGCCATGGTGAAGAGCATGGCAGTCACTTTTTTCATAATGTTAATGCCTTACTTTTAGTATCGCTTTTTTGCTTTTAATGCAGGTGAAAATCGAGCGGCATCAACGGTAACACTTAAGTAAAAATAATTAAATATTGTTTATAAATTATATTTAATTTTTAAAAATGTTATTAATACGTTGATAATTTATACGGTTATTGACAATCATTTCTGGAAACCAGTCCGTCAGACGGGTACTATGCTGCGCTTTGCTATTCACCGCACGGATGCCTGTCGGTCTGCTGTATCAGGCCATTTTTGACCTGAGTGTAACTATGTCTGCAACTCAACATTCCTCTGTCGCAGTCGCGGAAAACGCGACCTGTGCTGTGCTGCGCCAACCCCGTCTGCTGGTTCGCGAAACACTGGCCGGTGTGGTAACCGCCCTGGCGCTGATCCCGGAAGTGATCTCGTTTTCCGTTATCGCAGGCGTTGATCCTAAAGTCAGTCTGATCGCCTCCGTCGTACTGTGCCTGGCGATGTCCTTTTTAGGTGGTCGTCCCGCAATGGTTACCGCCGCTGCAGGATCGGTTGCGCTGGTGATTGGTCCGATGGTGCATCAACACGGCGTGCAATACATCCTGCCTGCAGTGGTGCTGGCCGGGTTGATTCAGATCCTGTTTGGTGTATTGGGAATGGCACGTCTGATGCGATTCATCCCTACGGCCGTGATGACCGGATTTGTCAACGCACTAGGTATTTTGATTTTCTTTGCCCAGGTCCCTCATTTCTGGGGGAAAAGCCCGCTCATCTGGGGGCTGTTTGTCCTGACGCTGCTGATTGTGCTGTGGGTTCCGCGGTTTATTAAAGCCATCCCCGCACCGCTTATCGCCATCGTGCTGCTGACCGTGTTCACTGTCACCAGTGGGCAACTGTTACCGACAGTCGGTGACGAAGGTTCGATGAGCGGCGGCCTGCCGGGTTTCACCCAGTTGTTGGTTCCGCTCAACCTGCAAACGCTGGCGATTATCTGGCCCTGCGCGCTGAGTATCGCTTTTGTTGGTTTGATGGAGTCACTGTTAACCGCCCGTCTGGTGGATGACCTGACGGTGACGCCGTCGAATAAAAATCGCGAGAGTGCCGGGTTGGGGATAGCCAATATTCTGGCCGGGTTTTATGGCGGCATCGCCGGGTGCGCGATGATTGGTCAAACCATCGTTAACGTCGAGATGGGCAAAGGACGCAGCCGCGTCTCGACGGTTGCCGCCGGACTGATATTACTACTGTTAGTCACTGGGTTAAGCGAAGTGATGGCAGAAATACCCATGTCGGTGCTGGCGGGAATTATGGTGATTGTGGCGGTAAAAACCTTCAGTTGGCACAGCATCCAGCCCGCCACGCTGAGGAAACTCCCCGTCACTGAAACGCTGGTGATGCTGGTGACCGTCGCTGCCACAGTATCCACCGGCAACCTGGCGATTGGCGTGGTTGCCGGGGTGATGGCAATGCTCATTCTGCCACGTATCGTCAGAAGCAAACGCGCGGCTACATCAGAAACAGCGTTGCCAGACCGAGAAAAATAAAGAAACCGCCGGTATCGGTGATAGCCGTAATCATGACGCTCGAGCCAACCGCCGGGTCGCGCCCGAGCTTCACCATCGTCATCGGAATGATGACCCCCATTAATGCTGCCATCAACAAATTAAGCATCATCGCCAGGGTCATTACTCCGCCGAGCGCCATGTCATCGTACAACCACCAGGTAATACCGCCCATAATTCCGCCCCATACGAGGCCATTAATCACTGCAACGCCCATTTCGCGCAGGATCAAAAACGTCAGGTTCCCCGGCTGAATATTTTGTAGCGCCAGCGCGCGGACGATCATGGTGATGGTTTGATTCCCGGTATTGCCGCCAATTCCCGCCACAATTGGCATCAGCGAGGCCAGCGCCACCAGTTGCGAAATCGTATGTTCAAAACCGTCGATCACCCGCGAGGCGATAAAGGCGGTACAGAGGTTAACGGCCAGCCACGCCCAACGGGTTTTTACCGCTTTGGTAACGGGCGCAAACACATCCTCTCCGGCGCTTAAGCCCCCCATTCGACGCAAATCGGTATCAGTTTCTTCATAGACCACATCGACGATCTCATCGATAGTTAAGCGGCCCATCAGCTTGCCTGAAGGGTCAACGACTGCAGCACTGACCAGGTCGTCACGTTCGAAGGTACGTGCAGCGTTTTCAGCGATATCGTCCGGAGAAAAGGTGAGCGGGTCATCTTCCATCACCTCGCTGACTTTGCGTTGCACATCATTGAGCAGAATGCAGGTTAGCGTCAGTTCTCCAACCAGCACTTTATTGCGATCGGTCACGAAGAGTTTATCGGTGTTCTCCGGCATTTTGCCCAACCGTCGCAGGTAGCGTTGCACCACTTCCAGCGTCACGTCCGGACGCACGGTGATGACTTCGAACTCCATAATCGCGCCGACGCGATTCTTCTCGTAATGCATTACCTGGCGGACACGCGCCCGCTCTTCGGCTGGTAACGTCGCCAGCAACCGTCCAGTGAGGTTACGCGGGAGATGCTGCACCAGATAAATCTGTTCATCGATATCGAGATATTGCAGCGCATCCAGTATTTCGCGGTCACTCATCTCATCGATCAGGTCGTCCCAGACGTTTTCAGACGCCTCAAGCAGGACGTTACCACGCTTTTCACTTTCGACCAGTCGCCACAGGGCGTGACGCTCTTCTGAAGGTAATGCTTCGAGGGTATCGGCTAAATCGGGAGGCGGCAGGTGGGCGACCAGCGCCCCTACCTCAGCAATATCGTCGGCTAACGTACCGACGTCATATTGCTCAGCCAGGGTAAGCTTGCCCAACAGTGTTGAAATAATGGCTTTATCAGTGGTCAGCAGCCAGATAAGGCGCGCACGCTCTTCATCACGCAGCCTGGCGCTGTTTTTGTTTATTACGGACATTAATCATAAATCCATGATATGAAATATCATTAATCATGATGCTGATTTATGTAAATAACAATAAACAGTGCCGCCGGGTGGCTAAAAAACCGGCGGCACGTAGGATCAGGCTGTGCGAGCCACCGCGTCACGCGAGGCGGCTTCACGTTCATCGCCCAGCAGTTCACTCAACTGTCCGTTACGCATTTCCAGCAGCCTGTCGGCATGAATAAAATAGTGATCGTCGTGGCTAATGGCGAAAATGGTTTTGCCCATTTCCTGCATCAAAGGCAATAGCACCTGATAGAACTCCCGGCGGAAATGGGGATCCTGATCGGCAGCCCATTCATCCAGCAGAATGATGTCGCGCTCCTCCGCCAGAGCCAGCAGCAGCGCCACGCGTTTCTTCTGCCCTTTCGACAGTTTCAGATTGAGGATACGGCCATCGCTCAGCTCCAGCTTGTGCCCCATCTTCAGATGTTCCAGCCACTTCGCGACCAGCTGCGGATTAGCCTCTTTACCTTCCGGCCCCAGCAGTTTGTCGAACAGCCAGACGTCAGTAAACACGGCGGAGAATAGCTTGCGGTAGTCTTCCGGTTTTTCAACGGCAACGGCCTTACCATCAAGCAATATTTCGCCTGACTGCGGCTGGTATAGACCGGTCAGTAACATCGCCAGCGTAGATTTCCCGCTACCGTTACCGCCAATCAGAAAGATCAGTTCACCGCGATGAATCGTCAGATTCACTGGTCCAACGGAGAAGGCGTTATCCTGATAGTGGAAAACCACGTTACGTAACTCCAACGTCTGCCAGTTCGGAAACGCATTTGGACGTGGGAATTCGGCCTTAAAGGGCGCAAGGGCAAACCTGTTCAGCTTGTTGAACGCTACCTGCGCGGTGAGCAGCGTCGGTAGCGCGCCAACGGCAGAGAGCAGCGGCGTGCGCAGAAATAGCAGCGTCAGCGAATAGGTCGCCGCCACGGCGGTATCCGCCCAGCCCAGGCTGTTGGCCATCCAGAACACCAAACCAATGGCGCCCAGCATCATAATGTTCGACCAGTTGACTGCGCTCAGGTGGAAAGTATCGGCGCGAATAATATAGTGACGGTACTCTTTGGCATCCGGGACGTACATCTGATTAAAGATATGCTCGGCACGTTCACGGTTGAGCGTCAGCTCTTTGCGCCCTTCCAGCACCGTTTGATAATCGTTGTACAACTTATCTTCAGTTTCGCGCAAGGTGGCCATGTGTTTATACACCCGCGCCACCAGCACAAATCCGCCCCAGATGGTGATTGCCATCCAGATTGCCGTCACCAGCAGCATTTTAGTCGACAGCATCGCCAGATACGCCGCCGATCCGACTGTCAGGATAATCCCCTGTACCAGCTCAGGCAGACGAACAAAGGCGATGGTGATGTTGCGGATATCACTGGTTAAACCCGCCAGCAACGAGGCGCTGCCAAGCTGTTCGATGCGCTCGACGTGGGTGTCCAGAATCCGTTTGATAAATTCGCTACGCAGTCGGTAGACAAAGTGGTGTCCCAGCGTGGTCAACGCCAGTTGTGAACCGAGGGTGACGGCCATCAATAACAGCAGCAGGCCAAGAAACTCCGGTAGCACCATCAGCGTGGTGTCGACCGTTTCAATCAGACGCTGGTTGATAAACGCAATCAGCCCAATCCCCAACGCGGCGCTGGCGAGGCTGAGCGCCATCACGCTGATAAATGGCCAGCGATACTGCCGCCAGACAAGAAGTAAAAGTTCCATGCACACAACCCGGACAAGTAATAACAGCCCGCAGTTTAAACATCTCTTCGCTGACAGCAATAATAATTCTTATTTTTATTCTTTTTTACCTGCCTGACGAAACGTCAGATTGTAACGACAGTCTCCGGTCAACGGATGATACCCCGTTTTAAGCGGCTGGATCCCATGATAAAACAGCCGCGAATTACCGCCCCACACCACGACATCGCCATGTTCCAGCAGCAAACGCTTTAAAGGGTCATTACGGCGCAATCCGCCAAATTGAAAGATGGCCGGTAGCCCCAGCGATACAGAGACAATCGGCGCCCGCAGGTCGGGCTCGTCTTTATCCTGATGTAAGGACAGTTTTGCCCCTGGCGTGTAGCGGTTAATCAGGCAGGCATCGGGTTGAAAATCAGCATAGCCCGCCGCCGTCGCCGCCTGTTGACACAGGTCAGCAAATGCATCCGGCAGCGGCGGCCAGTGCACGCCGGTGAGTGGATCAAACGGAGAATAAAGATAGCCATGCTGATCCGTCGTCCAGCCCAGATGGCCGCAGTTGGTCATTGCCACCGACATCGTATAGCCGCCGGGCGTTACCATCTGACGAAATGGCGACTGTCTGGCGACAGCCGCTATCGCCTGCAGTAAAGTAGGTGCAGAGTCAAAAGCGAAACGTCGCAGAATAACCGCACCTGAAGCCAGCGGCTCCTGCCAGGGTTTAGCATCCGCAAAAAGATCGAGCATTATGTTTCCTCGCCAGTAGTTTCCCGTTGCAGTAACTGCGCCTTGCGCGCAATACCCCATCGGTAGCCCGAAAGTGCGCCATCACCACGGATCACCCGGTGACACGGTATAACAATCGCCAGTTTGTTGGCCCCACAGGCACTGGCCACCGCGCGTACCGCCTTCGGTTTGCCGATGGCGCTGGCCAGCTGTTGGTAGCTCATTGTTTCGCCGCACGGAATTGCGCGCAGCGCCTGCCACACCTGCTGCTGAAATGCGGTGCCCCGGATATCCAGGGGTAGCGATAGCGACGCGTCACGCGAGTTGATCGCGGCGATCACTTCGCGCACGCTCTGCTGAAAATCGGCATCTGCAGGAACATCCTGCGCGGCGGGAAACAGCTCATGCAATTCCGCAACTAACGTGGCGTCATCATCACCAAGTAAGATCGCACAGATACCCCGCTCGCTTTCTGCCACCAGACAACGACCCAGAGCGCAATCTGCGAGGGTATAGCGTACAGAAACGTTGTCGCCACCTTTACGAAATTGCTTCGCGGTCATGCCTAATGTCTGATCCGCTTTGCGGTAATAGCTGCTGCTGTCGGGGAATCCGGCGTTGAGAATCGCCTGCGTAACCGGAACACCTTTCGCCAGAGCATCGCGCAGACGGCGGGCACGCCAGGACTGCTGCCACGCTTTCGGGGTCATGCCTGTCGTAGCTTTGAACAAGCGATGTAAGTGATACGGGCTCATTGCCACCTGTTGTGCCAACTCGTCCAGCGTAAGAGGTGACTCTTGCTCCAACAACTGGCAGGCGCGGGCAATTTTGTCCAGTCGATGCTGTTGCGCGCTGTCTTTATCCGGCTGGCAGCGCTTACAGGGGCGAAACCCGGCAGCCTGCGCCTGCTGAGCATCAGAGAAAAAGCAGACATTTTTGCGCAGCGCATGTTTTGCCCGACAGGACGGACGGCAGAAAATACCGGTGGTCTGGACGGCAAAAACAAAATGACCGTCGGCGTCGGCGTCACGAGCCAAAACGGACTGCCAACGGTCATCGTCAGTGATGCGTAAACGATTTTTCATTTCGGACTCCTTTGTTAAGCATAGCGCTTAGCGTCAGTGTGTCCCCATAGCCGGATACAAAAACCCGCAATCTTGCTTTTTAATTTTTTTCGCTGACCAGAAAGCTTTTGAACTGCGGCGACATCCAGGTGTTAAACCCCTCGCCCTCTTTCATAATCATATAGACCGCCAGCCCTTCACGACGCACAACTTCTTTGGCCTTTTCCGGGCCGAGCACCATCAATCCTGTATCCCAGCCATCGGCCTCCAGCGCCGTTGGGGCAATCACCGTTACGGACACCAGGTTGTGTTCAATCGGACGACCGGTTTGCGGATCGATAACATGGGAAAGACGCTTGCCATCCAGCTCATAATAGTTACGGTAGCTGCCGGAGGTGCTAATGCCATGCCCGTTAATGTCTACAATCGCCTGCACCGCGTTTTCACGATCGGTCGGTTTCTGAATTGCGACTCGCCACGGATGCCCTTCAGCATTCATACCGCGGCTGTTTAGCGCACCACCAACGGAAACCAGATAACGGGCGATCCCTTCCTGCTCCATTAATCGTGCCAGATGATCGGCGGCGTACCCTTCGCCAACGGTAGAGAGATCCACATACAGATCCGGCAAGTCTTTTTGCAGGTAATTCCGATGCGCTTCATTCACGACCTTTAGATGTGAAAGTCCGGTTTTCGCTTTTGCAGCGTCAATTTGCTCTTGGGTGGGAATATGCAACGGTTGCTGATCCGGGCCAAAGCCCCACAGATTGACTAACGGCCCCACGGTGATATCCATAGCCCCATCGGTTTTTGCGCCAATGCGTAGCGCCGAGGTCACGATATCCGCCATGGCGTCGCTAACCGGCCATGGTGACAAACTATTCGATAAGTTAAAGCGCATCAATGCAGAGTCATTTTTATAGGTGGAGAGCAGTTGATCATCGGCATCAAGCTGAGTCTGGATCTTCACCTGTAGTTCTGCGGCGCGTTTTGCATCGACGCCCACGACACTGACCCGCCAGAAAGTGCCCATGGTTTTACCTTCCAGAACGGTGGCTGGCGTTGTGGTCTGAGCAGGTTTCGGGGCTTCATCGCACCCGACAAAAAAAATCGTCACCGCCAGCAGCGCTGCGCGATAGAATTTCATTTCCATACGTAATTATCCTCATGCGAACGCGCGCAAGAGTACACCAAAAATCGTTGTTTGTACGGCGGAAAAACAGCATTAAAAAAGGCCCCGCAGGGCCTTTGATAACAATAAATGTAGATTAGAACTGGTAAACCAGACCCAGCGCTACGATATCATCGGTACCGATACCTGCGTCACGGGTGAACTGATTGTCATCCAGCAGGTTGATTTTGTAATCAACATAGGTGGACATGTTTTTGTTGAAGTAGTAAGTCGCACCAACATCAACATATTTCACGATGTCTTCGTCGCCATAGCCACGGCCCAGGTCTTTACCTTTAGACTGCAGGTAAGCCACGGACGGACGCAGACCGAAGTCGAACTGGTACTGAGCAACCGCTTCGAAGTTCTGTGCTTTGTTAGCCCAACCCAGGGAGCCTGCACGCGTTGCGTTGTAGGTCTGAGTGTACTGAGTTGCAAAGTAGAAGTTGTTCGCGTCGTATTTAATACCACCGGTATAGGTTTCAGCACGGTCGCCGGTACCGAAGTTCAAACGGTTCTGTTCGTCGGTACGTTTTGAACTGGTGACTGCAGTACCCAGAGAGAAGCCTTCGCCGATATCATAAGTGATAGATCCGCCAACGCCGTCGCCATTCTGACGCAGTGCTTCACGACCGTTGTTGGTCACGCCGGTCATGCCTTCGCCTTCCGGGCTACCGTTTTTACCCTGATACTGCAGGGCAAAGTTCAGGCCATCAACCAGGCCGAAGAAGTCGGTGTTACGGTAGGTCGCGAAACCGTTACCACGCTGCTGCATGAAGTTGTCAGAACCGTAGGTGTCGCCGCCGAATTCCGGCAGAACGTCGGTCCAGGACGTTACATCGTAAACTACGCCGTAGTTACGACCGTAGTCGAAAGAACCAACATCAGCGAATTTCAGACCCGCAAACGCCACACGCGTCCAGGAGTTGTTCTGAGATTCAGGCGCGTTACCCTGAATCTGGTATTCCCACTGGCCGTAACCGGTCAGTTGGTCATTAACCTGAGTTTCGCCTTTGAAGCCGATACGCATATAGGTTTGGTCACCATCAGCGCTTTTGTCATCGGAGAAATAGTGCAGACCGTCGACTTTGCCGTACAGGTCTAATTTGTTGCCGTCTTTGTTATAAATTTCAGCCGCATTCGCTGCGCCTGCTACCAGCAGTGCTGGTACCAGGAGGGACAGTACTTTAACTTTCATGTTATTAACCCTCTGTTATATGCCTTTATTGCTTTTTTATGCCACTGCATACTGATTAAGGTCATTAACCAGTCGGCAACTTCATTCTCCGCAAAAACACAGAATAATCCAACACGAATATGATACTAAAACTTTTAAGGTGTTTCATTTATCTGCATAGATGTTTCAAAATATTAATACAAGGGAACTTTTTTAAAATCAAAAAATAGGCAAAATAAGCACAAATAATCAAGAATCATATCAATAATATTTAAAATCAACAGATTACACGAAAAATTCTTATAGCACTGAATGACAAAAAAAAATCTTCACTCGCAACTAAAATAGACCCGCTATCATCATTAACTTTATTTATTACCGTCATTCATTTATGAATGTCTGTTTACCCCTATTTCAGCCGAATGCTCAGCGTTCGGTTTTTTTTACCCTTCTTTACACAAAACTTACCTTTCTGTGCTACCGATGCAAAACTATAACGACTATTAACTATCTCATAGCACTGCGCTCAGATATAAGCCTGACAAATAATTGATTGTTATTTAATGCTAAATGTATACTTTCCGTACGAATATTTGTCCCCGCCGTTATCCACTGTACACCTTTGCACCGTCACGGGTGCAACCAAATGAGGCGTAAAAAATGCAACCTCTGCCGCGCGGTGTAAGTGTGGTAATTCATACATTACCCTTTATACTGCCCCTTCATCTTTCGCGTCGTTTAACAGGTCATAAACACGAATGAGTCAGTCTGACACAACGGTTTCCACCCGATTCTCCCTGTTGCCAGGAAGTATTACCCGTTTCTTCTTATTACTGATCGTTGTGCTGTTGGTGATGATGGGTGTTATGGTCCAGAGCGCCGTCAACACCTGGTTAAAAGATAAGAGCTATCAGATCGTCGATATTACCCATGCCATTCATAAAAGGGTCGATACCTGGCGATACGTGACCTGGCAAATCTATGACAACATTGCCGCCTCAACCAGTTCGCCGGGTGCAGAAGGGCTGCAGGAAACGCGTCTGAAACAAGACGTCTATTATCTTGAGAAGCCGCGCAGAAAGACCGAGGCGCTGATTTTCGGCTCGCATGACAGTTCTACATTGGAAATGACCCAGCGCATTTCAACATATCTGGATACGTTGTGGGGCGCAGAGAATGTCCCATGGTCAATGTATTACCTGAATGGTCAGGACAACAGTCTGATCCTAATCTCGACGTTACCGCTGAAAGATCTTACCTCCGGTTTTAAAGAATCGACGATTGGGAATATTGTCGATTCCCGGCGCGCTGAGATGCTGCAACAGGCTAATGCGCTAGATGAACGTGAAAGCTTCTCTTCACTGCGCCGTCTGGCCTGGCAGAACGGGCATTACTTCACGCTACGCACGACCTTTAATCAGCCAGGACATCTGGCAACGGTTGTCGCCTTTGACCTGCCGATTAATGACTTGATCCCGCCCGGTATGCCGCTGGACAGTTTCTATCTGGAACCAGATGCCACCTCAACGACCGAGCACCTGAATGAAAAAGAGTCGCCTGACAGCGTCAGCATTAATTTCAACAACAGTAAAATTGAGATCTCTTCGGCGCTAAACTCAACGGATATGCGGCTGGTATGGCAGGTTCCGTTTGGCTCATTGCTGCTCGACACATTGCAAAGCATTCTGCTACCGCTTTTGCTGAACATTGCGTTGCTGGCCCTGGCGCTATTTGGCTATACCACTTTTCGCCACTTCCCAGTCCGTTCCACCCAAGTGGCGCCAAACCTTGCGGCAAATAATGAACTGCGCGTTCTTCGCGCAATCAACGAAGAGATTGTTTCCCTTCTGCCGCTGGGATTACTGGTACACGATCAGGAAGCAAATCGTACGGTTATCAGCAACAAAATTGCCGATCACCTGCTGCCGCATTTAAATCTGCAAAACATTACCAACATGGCAGAGCAGCATCAGGGAATCATTCAGGCCACCATCAATAATGAACTGTATGAAATCAGACTGTTTCGCAGCCAGATCTCCCCGAGAACGCAGATCTTTATCATTCGTGACCAGGACCGCGAAGTGCTGGTCAATAAGAAGCTGAAACAAGCGCAGCGGCTGTATGAGAAAAATCAGCAGGCCCGCGCGGCCTTTATGCAGAATATTGGCAGCGCGCTGAAAGACCCCGCGAAAACGTTGGCTGCCAATGCCGCCGCGCTCAATACACCGGACAGCCAGAAACTGGCAAATCAGGCCGACGTTCTGGTGCGAATGGTGGACGAAATCCAGCTAGCCAACCTGCTGGAGAACGATGCCTGGAAAGGTGAATCCACACTGTTTTCCGTGCAGGCATTAATTGACGACGTAGTTCCGGAGGTTCTGCCAGCCATTAAGCGTAAGGGGCTGCAGCTACTGATTAAAAATCACCTTAGCGCCCATGATGAACGCCGTGGCGATCGCGATGCCTTGCGCCGTATTTTGCTGCTATTGATCCAATATGCGGTAACCACCACGCAGATTGGTAAAATCACGCTGGAAGTCGACCAGGATGAGTCAGAGGCTGAACGCCTGACCTTCCGCATTCTGGATACCGGGCAAGGCGTCACATTGAATGAAGTTGATAATCTCCATTTCCCGTTCATCAATGACACGCAGGGCGATCGGTATGGCAAAGCCAACCCTCTGACGTTCTGGTTGTGCGATCAGTTAGCCCGTAAGCTTGGCGGACACCTGAATATCAAAGCGCGGGAAGAACTTGGAACACGTTATATAGTCCATGTTAAAATGCCGCTGCACGATCAACATGCTGATAGTGAAGAGCGCCTGTTGGATGACGTCTGCGTAATGGTTGATGTCACCTCAAATGACGTACGTAGCATTGTATTACGTCAGCTGGAAAACTGGGGGGCAACCTGCATCACGCCCGATGAACGGTTGAATAGTCAAGAATATGATCTCTTTTTAACGGATAATCCGTCTAATCTTACTGCTTCAGGCCTACTTTTAAGCGATGATGAGTCTGGCGTGCGGAAAATTGGCCCTGGCCAACTGCGCGTTAACTTTAATATGAGCAATGCTATGCAGGAAGCTGTCCTTGAGCTGATTGAAGAGCAACTGGCGCAAGAAGGGTTCCAGGAACTCCCCCTCGGCGGAGATGAAAACGCCGAACTTCATGCCAGTGGTTACTACGCTCTCTTTGTAGACACAGTACCGGATGATGTTAAGAGGTTGTATACTGAGGCGGCTATCAGCGATTTCGCTGCGTTAGCCCAAACGGCCCATCGCCTGAAAGGCGTGTTTGCCATGCTTAATCTGGTACCCGGCAAGCAGTTATGTGAAGCGCTGGAACATCTTATTCAAGAGAAAGATGCTCCAGGTATAGAAAAATACATCAGCGACATTGACGTTTACGTCAAGAGCTTGCTGTAGCAAGGTAGCCCAATACATGAACACTATGAACGTAATTATTGCCGATGACCACCCGATTGTACTGTTCGGTATTCGTAAATCACTTGAGCAAATCGAGTGGGTAAATGTTGTCGGCGAATTTGAAGACTCCACTGCACTGATCAACAATTTGCCTAAGTTGGATGCGCATGTGTTGATTACCGACCTCTCCATGCCGGGAGATAAATACGGTGATGGGATCACGTTAATTAAATACATCAAGCGTCATTTCCCGAGCCTGTCGATTATCGTTCTGACCATGAACAACAATCCGGCTATTCTGAGCGCGGTACTGGATCTCGATATTGAAGGGATCGTACTGAAGCAAGGTGCGCCAACCGATCTGCCGAAAGCGCTTGCCGCACTGCAGAAAGGTAAGAAATTCACCCCGGAAAGCGTGTCTCGTCTGCTGGAAAAAATCAGCGCCAGCGGCTATGGCGACAAACGTCTGTCACCGAAAGAGAGTGAAGTTCTGCGTCTGTTTGCCGAAGGTTTCCTGGTTACTGAAATCGCGAAAAAACTCAACCGCAGTATTAAAACCATCAGCAGCCAGAAAAAGTCGGCAATGATGAAACTCGGTGTGGAAAACGATATCGCCCTGTTGAATTACCTCTCTTCCGTAACGCTGAGTCCCTCAGACAAAGAGTAATTCTTTTAACACCAAAGTGCCTGATGGCACGCCGTTTATCAGGCCTACGAATGACACTGCTTGGTGCGTGTTCCGTAGGCCGGATAAGGCAAGCGCCGCCATCCGGCATCTGTTATTCCCGCGCCTTCCTCACCCTTTCCGCATAGACCGTCAGCGTTTGCTTCAATACATCCAACGTCACCGGCTTAGACAGACAGCTATCCATACCCGATTCCAGGCAACGCTGCTTCTCTTCGGCCAGCGCGTTGGCCGTCACGCCGACAACCGGCAGCGTTAACCCTAACTGGCGGATACGCTGGGTCAGGCGATAACCATCCATGTTTGGCATGTTGACGTCACTCAGCACAATGTCGATATGATTTTTGCTGAGCACATTGAGCGCATCCACACCGTCATTCGCGGTTTTACACTGATATCCCAACGATCCCAATTGATCGGCCAGTAAGCGCCGGTTTATAGGATGATCGTCAACAACCAGGATCATCATGTCATCGTTCGTCGCACCGGCTTTATCCGGGGTTGGCAGCGCCGTGGAGAGCTCTTCCCCCCCCAACTCTACACTGTAGATATGTGCCAACAGCGCAGGCAGTTCGTGCGGTGACGCCACGCTGTGTACCCATTCTCCAGGCTCTCTTTCCAGCGGAATGCCAATATGTCGGCGGCAGAAAATCACCGCTGCTCGCCCCTGCCAGGCCTGTTCCAGCACATCGTCGGCCACCAACAGGTCATCCGCATCGGGCTGTTGTCCCTCATACCGCAACACCGTCATCCCAGTACGCGTCAGGCTGGATTCGAGAAAGTGGTACAGTGACGCATTACGTACTGCCAGCCAGCAACGCGTGCCAGCCAATCCTTCAACACCCTTTTTCAGCGGATACTGTGCGCCATAAAGCGGAATACGCAGCGTAAACTGGCTCCCCATTCCCGGCTCGGAATCGACGGAAATATCCCCATCCATCATGCTGATCAGTTTTTCACAGATCGCCAAACCAAGTCCCGTTCCCTGGAAATTACGCTGTACGCCAGTCCCCACTTGGAAGAAAGGATCGAACAACCGAACCACCTCTTTGGCAGGGATCCCTACACCAGTATCACGCACTCGAATGCTCAGGTAGTCGCCGCTGCACTGCACGTGCAACACAATACAACCGGTATCGGTAAACTTGATTGCGTTACTCAGTAGATTAGAAATCACCTGTTGTAAACGCATCGGATCGCCATTCAGCGCCACAGGCACATCCGGATCGATAAAGCAGTACAACCCCAACTGCTTGCGGACCACCAGCGGCAAATAGTTAGCCGTAATATGGTTCATGACTTCACGCGGTGAAAACTCTCGCGGTTCAATCTTCAGCTGTTCAGATTCAATCTTTGAGAAGTCGAGAATATCGCTGATAATTTTCAGCAGCAGGCTGGAAGAGTTATTCATCGCCGTTACCAGACGATCCACCCCACTCGGTAACTCTTTGGTTTGCAACAAATCAAGGTTACCGATAATGCCATACAGCGGTGTACGTAGCTCATGGCTCACCGTCGCAAGGAACATTGATTTTGACTGGCTAGCCTGTTCCGCCGCCTGTGCCATCTCCTGCAACGACTCTTCCATTTTAACGCGCGCACTGACATCAACAAGGACACAAATTGCCACGTTTTCATTACGATAGCGCGAGTGTACAAAGCTGATTTGCAGATTGGTATTGTTGCTGGTCAGCACATCAACAAAATTGACCTGTTGGCCGCAAATAATTTGCGTTAACCGCTGACGGTCTTCATGCGTCAGCATGTTCAGATAGGTGTGCGCCAGTTCGTTACTCAGGATATTAATGCCATCCATCGTGCGTAGAATACAAATACCTACCGGCGCAGAAGCCACGATTTTACGGTTAAACTGCTCATGTTCTTCCAGCCGCTGAGCATCACTTTCCGCTGGAATAAAAATGCGCCGTTCATACATGCGCGTGAGCATAAACAATGCCGCCCCGACCAGCACGTTCAGCAATATAGCGTTCAGGATCATCATGCGGATCCGCTCCAGCACCAGGTCGACAGGAACGGAGTACACGATGCTCAGGGAGGACGGAGGCAGATTTTTCTTCAGTACCAGCTCGCGGAAACCTGGCGTGTAACCAAACCAGGAGCGCTCCTGCATCCAGTGGGGCTCAGCCTTAATATTCCCTTCAGGGCCGGTGAGAGAAATTAGCGCATGGCCATTTTCGTCGAGGATGGTCACGCCCATCGGTAAACTACCCGGTGTGAAGAAATTCTCCATGCGAATAGGCTGCTCTACGCCCAACAGCGCCTGGAGACGATTGGCGAGGTAAACCGGCGTCAGTGCATAGAAATACCCTACTCCCGGACGCGGCCCCTGGCTAATCCAGAACAAGTTGTTGCCGTTTTCTTCTTGCGTAGCATTGCGATACTTAATAATGCGCTCATGCAGAGCCTTCAGGGCCTCGTCTCGTTCGACGGGCATATCACGCAAACCGAAATTGGCCATACAGAGGTTGTCGCTGCCGATCAGGAACACTCGATTTAAATCATAAGCGGCGGAAAAGTTGTCGCGCCAGTAGCGCATAAACCATGCCAGTGATTCCAGGGAACCTCGCCAGGCGTTGCCCATTACGGAACAATCGGAGTCGGCAAACAGCGGCTCAAAATTAGGCACGACGGTTTTATCATCTCGCGCCCGCAACGACATCACGCCGTTTTCCGCTGTTAAGCGATTTTCGGCAATATATTTCAGCTCTTTAATCACATCAGAGGTGCGCTGAATGTAACGTTGGGCCTGATCGGAGCTGAGATTAAGCTCCTGATGGATTTCAGACTCTCGCTGGTGCAGCGCATTCACAATGTAGAACACGGAGGCAAACGCAATCAGACACCAGATAACGAGCGCCAGCGCTCTGAACAGGTAGCGTGAGACTTTTAGGGTTGAATGAACGGAAGCAAGGTATTTCAAAGGGGCGAAGCTCCGCCTCAGGGCATTAATAGAGTGTGGTTAAGGTAGCGGTAAATGTCTTTTGTCGCAATGCCATTAAAAAAAGGGCCGGAGTTCTCCGGCCCTTCTTATTACGATTTAATTACTCTTCAGCGTCATCCGCTGCATCATCATCGCTTTCCGCTTCAGGCGCGATATCCTCGTCACCTTCAGCTGCACTTCCGTCGATGGAGTCGAGCTCTTCATCATCAACCGGTTCAGCAACGCGTTGCAGACCCACAACGTTTTCGTCTTCCGCAGTACGGATAAGGATAACACCCTGGGTATTACGCCCTACCACGCTGATTTCCGACACGCGAGTACGTACCAGCGTACCTGCATCGGTGATCATCATAATCTGGTCGGTATCTTCAACCTGTACTGCGCCAACAACGGAGCCATTACGCTCGGTGACTTTGATGGAGATAACACCCTGCGTACCACGAGACTTGGTTGGGTATTCGCTTTCCGCTGTACGCTTACCGTAACCGTTCTGCGTGACGGTCAGGATTGCCCCTTCACCGCGTGGAACGATCAGGGAAACAACGGAGTCTTCACCTGCCAGTTTGATCCCGCGAACACCGGTCGCCGTACGACCCATCGCGCGAACTGCGTTCTCTTTAAAACGCACCACTTTACCGGCAGCAGAGAACAGCATAACTTCGTCATTACCGGACGTCAGATCAACGCCAATCAGTTCGTCGCCTTCGTTCAGGTTGACGGCGATAATACCGGCAGAACGCGGACGGCTGAATTCGGTCAATGCCGTTTTCTTCACGGTACCGCTGGCGGTTGCCATGAAGACGTTGACGCCCTCTTCGTACTCGCGTACCGGCAGAATTGCGGTGATACGTTCGTTAGCTTCCAGCGGCAGCAGGTTAACGATTGGACGTCCACGCGCACCACGGCTCGCTTCCGGCAGTTGATAAACCTTCATCCAGTACAGACGACCACGGCTGGAGAAGCAGAGGATCGTGTCATGGGTGTTGGCCACCAGCAGGCGGTCGATAAAGTCTTCTTCTTTAATGCGTGCTGCAGATTTGCCTTTACCGCCACGACGCTGCGCTTCGTAATCGGTTAACGGCTGATATTTCACGTAGCCCTGATGAGACAAGGTCACGACAACATCTTCCTGGTTAATCAGATCTTCGATGTTGATGTCAGCGCTGTTCGCGGTAATTTCGGTCCGACGCGCGTCGCCGAACTGTTCACGAATCAGCTCCATCTCTTCACGGATAACTTCCATCAGACGATCTGCGCTGCCCAGAATGTGCAGCAGTTCAGCGATCTGTTCCAGCAGCTCTTTGTATTCGTCGAGCAGTTTTTCGTGCTCAAGGCCGGTCAGTTTCTGCAAACGCAGATCCAGAATAGCCTGAGCCTGCTGTTCAGTCAGGTAGTACTGACCGTCACGCACGCCAAATTCCGGCTCCAGCCACTCAGGGCGCGCGGCGTCATCACCAGCACGTTCCAGCATGGCGGAAACGTTGCCCAGTTCCCACGAACGCGCAACCAGCGCGGCTTTCGCTTCTGCCGGGGTCGGCGCACGGCGGATCAGTTCGATGATCGGATCGATGTTCGCCAGCGCAATCGCCAGCGCTTCAAGGATGTGCGCACGGTCGCGGGCTTTACGCAGTTCAAAGATAGTACGACGAGTTACGACTTCACGGCGGTGACGTACGAACGCGGCAATAATATCTTTCAGGTTCATGATCTTCGGCTGGCCATGGTGCAATGCAACCATGTTGATACCGAAGGAAACCTGCAATTGGGTCTGGGAGTAAAGGTTGTTCAGAACCACTTCCCCGACCGCATCGCGTTTCACTTCAATCACGATGCGCATACCGTCTTTGTCAGACTCGTCACGCAGCGCGCTGATGCCTTCTACGCGTTTGTCTTTTACCAGTTCGGCGATTTTCTCAATCAGGCGCGCTTTGTTTACCTGATACGGAATTTCGTGGACGATGATGGTTTCACGACCCGTTTTGGCATCCGCTTCGACTTCCGCGCGTGCGCGAATGTACACTTTGCCACGGCCGGTACGGTAGGCTTCTTCGATACCACGACGACCGTTGATGATCGCTGCAGTCGGGAAGTCCGGACCCGGAATATGTTCCATCAGCCCTTCAATGCTGATGTCTTCATCGTCAATATATGCCAGACAGCCGTTGATCACTTCAGTCAGGTTGTGCGGCGGAATGTTGGTCGCCATACCTACCGCGATACCGGACGAACCGTTCACCAGCAGGTTAGGAATTTTGGTCGGCATGACGTCAGGAATTTGTTCGGTGCCGTCGTAGTTATCGACGAAATCAACCGTTTCTTTTTCCAGGTCAGCCATCAGCTCATGGGCGATTTTCGACATACGGATTTCCGTATAACGCATCGCCGCTGCGGAGTCGCCATCGACAGAACCAAAGTTACCCTGACCATCTACCAGCATGTAACGCAAGGAGAATGGCTGCGCCATACGAACAATGGTGTCGTAAACGGCGGTATCACCATGAGGGTGGTATTTACCGATTACGTCACCAACGACACGGGCAGATTTTTTATAGGCTTTATTCCAGTCGTTGCCCAATACGTTCATGGCGTAAAGTACGCGACGGTGAACCGGCTTCAGGCCATCTCGGACGTCTGGCAGCGCACGGCCAACAATGACCGACATCGCATAATCCAGATAGGAGCTCTTCAGCTCTTCCTCAATGTTGACCGGTGTAATTTCTCTCGCAAGGTCGCTCATCTAACCGCTATCCCTCTACTGTATCCCGGATTCAAAGGTCGCAAATTATAACACATACGTGAAGATTCAGGTAAATGGATTCCCCCTGACAGAGGCTTTATTCATCCCGTCAGGCTGATATACTCATTTGCATCGCAAATTTAGGAGTAGAAGCCCCAATGAATGCCGAAAAACCCCCGGTTACTCACAACGTTGACCATGAAGAAATTGCCAAGTTTGAAGCAGTCGCGTCACGCTGGTGGGATCTTGAGGGTGAATTTAAGCCACTGCACCGTATTAACCCGCTGCGTCTGGGCTACATTACTGAACGCTCAGGCGGCCTGTTTGGTAAAAAGGTTCTCGACGTCGGCTGCGGCGGCGGCATTCTGGCGGAAAGCATGGCGCGCGAAGGCGCAACCGTCACCGGGCTGGACATGGGCTTTGAACCGTTACAGGTCGCAAAACTGCATGCGCTGGAGAGCGGCATCCAGGTGGAGTACGTACAAGAAACTGTCGAAGAACATGCGGATAAGCATGCGCATCAGTATGACGTTGTGACCTGCATGGAAATGCTGGAGCACGTACCAGATCCGCAGTCGGTGGTCAGGGCCTGCGCCAGGCTGGTTAAACCGGGCGGCGAAGTCTTTTTTTCCACGCTTAACCGCAACGGCAAATCCTGGCTGATGGCGGTGGTCGGAGCAGAATATATTCTGCGGATGGTGCCGAAAGGCACGCATGATGTGAAAAAATTTATTAAGCCGGCAGAGTTATTACAGTGGGTAGATCAGACCGTGCTGAAAGAGCGTCATATGACCGGCCTGCACTACAACCCCATCACCAACACCTTCAAACTCGGTCCGGGCGTTGATGTGAACTATATGGTGCATACCACCGCCAAAAGCGAATAAACCAGCGTTCATGGCCTTATGACGCTGGATTGTAGGCCGGATAAAGCGCGCCAGCGCCGCCATCCGGCACGACTCCGGGCTTTAACGCCTGATGGCGCTTCGCTTATCAGGCCTACGTTATTACGCATCGCCTACCAATCCTGAGTAGTACCGGTACAGCAATTTTTGCGCCAGATCATAAGAACTTTCCTTACCTTAGATGAAGAAATCAGCACTCGATCAAAATTTCTATTTTTTTTCTCAATTATTGACATCCCCGCCAGGCCTTATAAGACGCGCACTTAGCGATTCTCACCCTTTTGCAACCTCAATTTAACCTCAAAATCAACTCTTGTGCTGAAAAGAATCCCTACTAGAATACTCACCATATAGCGTCTATTTTATCAAACAACCCCTACATATAGTATTTATCCACAGACTTAGTCACAACATGACTCTGTGGATAATATGGGGGATATTTTTTCTTTCACGGACAGGTAAAAAACCACATGAATCAGAGTCTGCTGGTGACAAAGCGTGATGGTAGTACAGAGCGCATCAATCTCGACAAAATCCACCGAGTTCTGGATTGGGCGGCAGAAGGACTGAATAACGTATCGATCTCTCAGGTCGAGCTGCGCTCCCACATTCAGTTTTATGACGGTATCAAGACCTCCGATATCCATGAAACAATCATCAAAGCTGCCGCCGACCTGATCTCCCGCGAAGCGCCGGATTATCAGTATCTGGCCGCCCGTCTGGCGATTTTCCATCTGCGCAAAAAAGCCTACGGCGAGTTTGAACCACCAAAACTTTTTGACCATGTCGTGAAAATGGTTGAAATGGGCAAATACGACAATCATCTGCTGGAAGACTACACGGAAGAAGAGTTCAAGCAGATGGACTCGTTCATCGTACACGATCGTGATATGACCTTCTCCTACGCTGCGGTGAAGCAGTTAGAAGGCAAATATCTAGTGCAAAACCGTGTTACCGGTGAGATCTATGAAAGCGCACAGTTCCTCTACATTCTGGTAGCAGCCTGCCTGTTTTCTAACTATCCGCGTGAAACACGTCTGCAATATGTAAAACGTTTCTACGACGCCGTTTCTACGTTCAAAATCTCGCTGCCGACGCCGATTATGTCCGGCGTGCGTACCCCAACGCGTCAGTTCAGCTCCTGCGTTCTGATCGAGTGCGGCGACAGCCTTGACTCCATCAACGCAACCTCCAGCGCGATTGTAAAATACGTTTCTCAGCGTGCCGGTATCGGCATTAACGCCGGTCGCATCCGTGCGCTGGGTAGCCCGATTCGCGGCGGTGAAGCGTTCCACACCGGTTGTATTCCGTTCTACAAGCATTTCCAGACTGCGGTTAAATCCTGCTCTCAGGGTGGCGTACGCGGCGGTGCAGCCACGCTGTTCTACCCAATGTGGCACCTGGAAGTTGAAAGCTTGCTGGTCCTGAAAAACAACCGTGGCGTCGAAGGCAACCGCGTTCGTCACATGGACTACGGCGTACAGATCAACAAACTGATGTACACCCGTTTGCTGAAAGGCGGCGACATCACCCTGTTTAGCCCGTCCGACGTCCCGGGTCTGTATGACGCGTTCTTCGCCGATCAGGATGAGTTCGAACGTCTGTACACCCAATATGAAAACGACGACAGCATCCGCAAACAGCGCGTGAAAGCGGTTGAGCTGTTCTCACTGATGATGCAGGAACGTGCCTCTACTGGTCGTATCTATATTCAGAACGTTGACCACTGCAACACCCATAGCCCGTTTGATCCGGTTGTCGCGCCGGTACGCCAGTCCAACCTGTGCCTGGAAATCGCCCTGCCGACCAAACCGCTGACCGACGTTAACGATGAAAACGGCGAAATTGCGCTGTGTACGCTGTCCGCATTTAACCTGGGCGCTATCGAAAGTCTGGACGAACTGGAAGAGCTGGCCGTACTGGCGGTACGTGCGTTGGATGCGCTGCTCGATTACCAGGATTATCCGATTCCGGCCGCCAAACGCGGTGCGATGGGGCGTCGTACGCTGGGTATTGGCGTTATCAACTATGCCTACTGGCTGGCGAAAAACGGTAAACGCTACTCTGACGGCAGCGCCAATAACCTGACTCACAAAACCTTTGAAGCGATTCAGTATTACCTGCTGAAAGCGTCTAACGAGCTGGCGAAAGAGCAAGGCGCATGCCCGTGGTTTAACGAAACCACCTATGCGAAAGGCATTCTGCCGATCGATACCTATAAAAAAGACCTGGATGCTATCGTCAGCGAATCCCTGCATTACAACTGGGAAAGCCTGCGCGAATCAATTAAAACTCACGGTCTGCGTAACTCCACGCTCTCCGCTCTGATGCCGTCCGAGACCTCTTCGCAGATCTCCAACGCCACCAACGGTATTGAACCACCACGCGGTTACGTGAGCATCAAAGCATCGAAAGATGGAATTCTGCGTCAGGTCGTGCCGGACTACGAACACCTGCACGACGCATATGAACTGCTGTGGGAAATGCCGAACAACGACGGCTACCTGCAGCTGGTAGGTATCATGCAGAAATTTATCGATCAGTCGATTTCTGCCAACACCAACTACGATCCGTCGCGCTTCCCGTCCGGAAAAGTACCGATGCAGCAGTTGCTGAAAGACCTGCTCACCGCCTACAAATTTGGTGTCAAAACGCTGTATTATCAGAACACCCGTGACGGTGCGGAAGACTCTCAGGACGATCTGGTACCGTCCATTCAGGACGATGGCTGCGAAAGCGGCGCATGTAAGATTTAATCTTTTGCCGGGTGGCGTAGCGCTTACCCGGCCTACAAATTAATTCGCGGTATTGTAGGCCGGATAAGCAAAGCGCATCCGGCAGTACATTCCAGACAGGATTCTCATCAATGGCATACACCACTTTTTCACAGACGAAAAATGATCAGCTTCTGGAACCGATGTTCTTCGGCCAGCCGGTGAACGTCGCCCGCTACGATCAGCAAAAATATGACATCTTTGAAAAACTGATCGAAAAGCAGCTCTCTTTCTTCTGGCGTCCGGAAGAGGTCGATGTTTCTCGCGATCGTATCGATTTCCAGGCATTGCCGGAACATGAAAAACATATCTTCATCAGCAACCTGAAGTATCAGACGCTGCTGGACTCCATTCAGGGACGTAGTCCAAACGTCGCGCTGCTGCCGTTAATCTCGATCCCTGAACTGGAAACCTGGGTGGAAACGTGGGCGTTTTCTGAAACAATCCATTCCCGCTCCTACACCCATATTATTCGCAATATCGTTAACGATCCGGCGGTGGTGTTTGACGATATCGTCACTAATGAGCAAATCCAGAAACGCGCAGAAGGTATTTCCAGCTACTACGACGAATTGATCGAGATGACCAGCTACTGGCATTTGCTCGGTGAAGGTACGCATACCGTTAATGGCAAAACGGTTGTCGTAAACCTGCGTGAGCTGAAGAAGAAGCTGTATCTGTGCCTGATGAGCGTCAACGCGCTGGAAGCGATCCGCTTTTATGTCAGCTTCGCCTGCTCCTTCGCATTCGCCGAACGTGAACTAATGGAAGGCAACGCGAAAATTATTCGTCTGATCGCCCGCGACGAAGCCCTGCATCTGACCGGTACTCAGCATATGCTGAACCTTCTGCGCAGCGGTGTAGACGATCCGGAGATGGCGGAAATTGCCGAAGAGTGCAAACAAGAATGCTACGACCTGTTCGTACAGGCCGCGCTGCAGGAAAAAGAGTGGGCGGACTATCTGTTCCGTGATGGCTCAATGATTGGCCTGAACAAAGACATTCTGTGCCAGTACGTTGAGTACATCACCAACATCCGTATGCAGGCTGTCGGACTCGATCTGCCTTTCCAGACCCGCTCTAACCCGATCCCGTGGATCAACACCTGGCTGGTGTCTGATAACGTCCAGGTCGCACCGCAGGAAGTGGAAGTCAGCTCTTATCTGGTCGGCCAGATCGATTCGGAAGTTGATACCGACGACCTGAGTAACTTCCAGCTCTGATGGGCCGAGTGACTTTGCGCATCTCTGGCACACAACTGCTGTGCCAGGATGAACATCCTTCCCTACTTGCCGCACTCGAGTCGCACGATGTTGAAGTCGAATATCAGTGTCGTGAAGGCTACTGCGGCTCCTGTCGTACCCGCCTGGTGGCGGGACAGGTTGACTGGATTGCCGAACCTCTGGCCTTCATTCAACCGGGTGAAATATTGCCCTGCTGTTGCCGGGCAAAAGGCGATATTGAAATAGAGCTGTAACGCAAGGCGGGATAAAAATTGTTACTGGCAAAAGAGCCGCCGATGAACGGCAGCCCTTTATTTCTCCTGCAGGCATGTAGGAAAACGTTAACAGCAGACGGCCTTATCTAGCAGTTAATCACGTTTCGTCCAATAAGGCCTGTGACCGGAGGTGCATCACAGGCCTTATGCCATTACTCTTTATTCAGGAATTTCACTGCTTTGTCGGGGAAGTCGGTGAACAGCCCGTCAACACCCGCTTTGTTATAAAGAATGTCATACAGCTGGTTTACGTCAGTGGTGTAATCCGGCAGTTGATCGGCGCGAACGGTATAAGGATGCACCACCATCTTATTCTGATGTGCGTCCTGCACCATGCCAGTTAACGAGATATTGCCCTTCTTCGACTTCTCATCAATCAGCATGTGGTAGTCCGGCCCAATGCCGTCCGCATACTGCGCAACCTGCTTCATGGCACCCGGTTTAAACATCCAGTCGTAGTTGTAATTAACCCAACTGCCGTCTGGCTTTTTCTCCTGAGTTTCATTCCAGTCTGTATATGCAATCAACTGTACCAGATTGAGATCCATCCCCATCTTCGGTTCCAGTTCATTCTTAATGCGCTTTAACTCTGCGACATCAAAACACTGCAGATAGACCTTGTCGTTCTTGTCGGTGTACCCGTACTTTTTCAGTACTTCCAGCGTCTTAGCCGCAATGTCCTTCCCTTCCTGATGATGGAACCACGGCGCTTTCATTTCCGGGTAAATGCCGATGTTTTTACCGGTTGAATGATTTAATCCCTGAACGAACTCAATTTCTTCTTCGAAAGTGTGCACACGGAAATCAGATTTACCCATCGGGAAACGCCCCGGGTAGGTCTGGACCTTTTTGCCATTTTCGATATCAAAGCCTTCAGTAAACTTCAGCGACTTGATCTCATCCAGCGTAAAGTCGATAGCGTAGTAACGCCCATCTTTACGCGCGCGATCCGGGAAACGTTCGGCAACATCGGTGACGCGGTCAAGATAGTGGTCATGCAGGACTACCAGATGGTCGTCCTTAGTCATCACCAAATCCTGTTCCAGGTAATCCGCTCCCTGAGCATAGGCCATCGCTTTCGCAGGTAACGTATGCT
The DNA here is from genome assembly GCF_011064845.1 of Citrobacter freundii ATCC 8090 = MTCC 1658 = NBRC 12681. NCBI lineage: Bacteria > Pseudomonadati > Pseudomonadota > Gammaproteobacteria > Enterobacterales > Enterobacteriaceae > Citrobacter > Citrobacter freundii. The sequence continues at coordinate 3,314,796 of NZ_CP049015.1, forward strand.
CCGGTAGATAACCGCTGGCGCCACGGTGCGCAATCACGACTTTATCTGCGGCAACCGCCGCGCTGCTCACAACCATACCTGCCAGCATCAGCGCCACGCTGAGACTTTTCAATGTGGTTTTCATCTATTAGCCCCCGTTACGCTTGAGCTGGATCTCTTCGTGATGGCGTTTTTCGCCAATCATGACGACTACCAGCAGAATAACCGCCAGCACACTACCGCCAATCATCACCATAAAGCCGCCGTCCCAACCGAAGAAGTCAACGGTGTAGCCGACAATGGCGCTCGCAGCCACAGAACCGCCGAGATAACCGAACAGACCAGTAAAGCCAGCCGCCGTACCTGCCGCTTTTTTCGGTGCCAGTTCCAGCGCATGCAGACCAATCAACATGACCGGGCCGTAGATCAGGAAGCCGATGATAATCATACAAGCCATATCTACGTTCGGGTTGCCTGCCGGGTTCATCCAGTAAACGATGGTCGCAATCGTCACCAGCGTCATAAAGAATACGCCGGTCGCGCCACGGTTTCCACGGAAGACTTTATCCGACATCCAGCCACACAGCAGCGTGCCCGGAATACCCGCATATTCATACAGGAAGTAGGCCCAGGATGATTTATCCAGTGCAAAATGCTTCACTTCTTTCAGGTAAGTCGGCGACCAGTCCAGGATGCCGTAGCGCAGCAGATAAACAAACACGTTGGCGATAGCGATGTACCACAACAGTTTGTTCGGCAGTACGTACTGCATGAAGATCTGCTTCGCAGTCAGCTCTTCTTCCGCTTTCTCGTTGTAATCGTCCGGATAATCGTTCTTGTACTCTTCGATTGGCGGCAGACCACAGGACTGCGGAGTGTCACGCATCAGAGCAAAAGCAAACAGCGCGACGACGATCGCACCGAAAGCAGGCATGTACAGCGCCGCTTTCCAGTCATTGAACCAGGCCATACCCAGCAGGAATAACAGAGGAGGCAGACCGCCACCCACGTTATGCGCACAGTTCCAAACGGAAACGATGCCGCCACGCTCTTTCTGCGACCACCAGTGCACCATGGTACGACCACACGGCGGCCAGCCCATCCCCTGGAACCATCCGCAGAGGAACAGCAGCACAAACATTACCGCGATGCTCGATGTCGCCCACGGCACAAAGCCCATAAACAACATCACTGCCGCAGCCAGTATCAGACCCGCTGGCAGGAAAACGCGCGGATTCGAGCGATCCGAAACGGACCCCATGATGAATTTCGAAAATCCGTAAGCAATGGAGATACCGGACAACGCAAAACCCAGATCGCCACGCGAGAACCCCTGCTCAACCAGATACGGCATCGCAAGGGCAAAGTTCTTACGTACCAGATAGTACGCGGCATAACCAAAGAAAATCCCCAGAAAAATCTGCCAACGTAATCGACGATATGTCGGGTCGATCTCCGCTGCAGGCAAACGCGCCGTGTGTAACGCTGGTTTAAAAATGCTCAACATAGTGTAGCCTCCGTGGCCGTCTTTCATTCGAAGTAAACACTGCAGTTCGTCATTACTACCCTACCGCTCCCAGTGTGGCCGCGATGTTAAGGAAAGATACATAACAAAAATGTGAAACGCAGCACATATTGTTACAGATTTATGACAAATGTTCATAAAGGCGCACGAAATCACGTTTCATTTTCGAATAATGAGCGATTATGCGCGAAATCAAACAATCCATGTTTTTTATGTGGCTAAATGATAAAAAACGAACTGTGAGGAAAAACAATGAAAACTCGCGACTCGCAAACAAGTGACGTGATTATCATTGGTGGAGGAGCAACAGGTGCAGGGATCGCACGCGATTGTGCGCTGCGCGGGTTGCGCGTCATCTTAGTGGAACGCCACGATATCGCCACAGGTGCGACCGGGCGCAACCACGGCCTGCTGCACAGCGGTGCACGCTACGCCGTCACCGATGCTGAATCTGCCCGTGAGTGCATCAGCGAAAACCAAATTCTGAAACGTATCGCCCGCCATTGCGTTGAGCCAACGGACGGTCTGTTTATTACCCTGCCGGAGGATGAGCTCTCCTTTCAGGCGACCTTTATTCGCGCCTGTGAAGAAGCAGGGATTCGCGCAGAAGCGATTGACCCTCAGCAGGCACGTATTATCGAACCTTCCGTGAATCCACAGCTGATTGGTGCGGTAAAAGTGCCTGACGGCACGGTTGATCCTTTCCGCTTAACCGCCGCCAACATGCTGGATGCGCGTGAGCATGGCGCGGTTATCTTAACGGCGCATGAAGTCACGGGACTTCTCCGTGAAGGGGCAACGGTTTGCGGCGTTAACGTGCGCAATCATCTGACGGGCGAAATGCAGTCCCTGCATGCACCGGTTGTGGTCAACGCTGCCGGGATCTGGGGTCAACGCATTGCGGAATATGCCGATCTGAGCATCCGTATGTTCCCGGCCAAAGGTTCGTTGCTGATTATGGATCATCGGATTAACCAGCATGTCATCAACCGCTGCCGTAAACCGTCTGACGCCGATATTCTGGTGCCAGGCGATACCATCTCATTGATCGGTACCACCTCGCAGCACATTGATTACGATGATATCGACAGCAACCGCGTCACCGCAGAAGAAGTTGACATTCTGCTGCGTGAGGGCGAGAAACTGGCGCCGATTATGGCGAAAACGCGCATTTTACGCGCCTACTCCGGCGTGCGTCCGCTGGTAGCCAGCGACGACGATCCCACCGGGCGTAACGTCAGCCGTGGGATTGTGCTGTTCGATCACGCCCAGCGTGACGGACTGGAAGGGTTTATCACCATTACCGGCGGCAAACTGATGACCTACCGCCTGATGGCGGAGTGGGCTACCGATGCCGTTTGCCGCAAGCTGGGCAATACCCAGCCTTGCACAACCGCAGACACCGCGTTGCCTGGCTCACAGGAATCTACCGAGCATACGCTTAAACGCGTTATTTCGTTACCTGCGCCGCTACGCGGTTCGGCGGTCTACCGTCACGGCGATCGTACCCCAGCGTGGCTGAGCGAAGGCCGTCAACATCGCAGCCTGGTCTGTGAATGCGAAGCGGTCACCGCAGGCGAAGTGCAATACGCCGTCGAGAATTTAACCGTCAACAGTCTGCTCGATTTACGTCGCCGTACCCGCGTCGGAATGGGAACCTGCCAGGGCGAATTGTGTGCCTGTCGCGCCGCAGGTTTGCTGCAACGTTTTAATGTCACTACCGCAGCACAATCCATTACTCAGCTTTCCGACTTCCTCAACGAACGCTGGAAAGGTGTGCAGCCTATCGCCTGGGGAGATGCACTGCGCGAAAGCGAATTCACTCGCTGGGTTTATCAAGGGTTGTGTGGTCTGGAGAAGGAGCACCAGGATGAAATTTGATACCGTCATTATCGGCGGCGGCCTCGCTGGACTGCTATGTGGCCTGCAACTGCAAAAAAGCGGACTGCGCTGCACGATTGTTACCCGCGGCCAAAGCGCCCTGCATTTTTCCTCCGGCTCACTGGATTTGCTCAGCAGCTTACCCGATGGTCAACCGGTGACGGATATAGAAGCGGGTTTGAATGCACTGCACACTCAGGCACCCGCACATCCGTATAGCACCATCGGAACGCAGAACGTTCTGGAACTGGCCCAGCAGGCGCAAAATTTACTGGAAGAATGCGGAACGCATTTGCAAGGCAACGTGCATCAGGCACATCAACGTGTTACCCCGCTGGGCACCCTGCGCTCAACCTGGTTAAGTTCCCCGGAAGTGCCGGTCTGGCCGCTGTCCGCGCAGCGTATATGCGTTGTAGGGATTAGCGGGTTACTGGATTTTCAGGCGCATCTCGCCGCGGCGTCATTACGCCAACGTAATCTCAGCGTCGAGACGGCAGAAATCGAACTGCCGGAACTGGATGTCCTGCGTGATAACCCAACCGAGTTTCGCGCCGTTAATATTGCGCGCCTGCTGGATAACGAAGATAAATGGTCGCTGCTCTATGACGCATTGCTGCCAATGGCAAAAACCTGCGACATGATAATCATGCCGGCCTGCTTTGGTCTGGCAGATGAGCGGCTCTGGCAGTGGCTTAACGAGCGCCTCCCCTGCTCGCTGACACTGTTACCGACCCTACCTCCTTCGGTACTGGGCATGCGTTTACACAACAAATTGCAGCGCCAGTTTGTGCGCCAGGGCGGTGTGTGGATGCCGGGTGATGAAGTGAAGAAAATCACCTGTCAGGATGGCGTGGTCAGCGAAATCTGGACCCGAAATCATGCCGATATCCCGTTGCGGCCACGTTTCGCCGTGCTCGCCAGCGGCAGTTTTTTCAGCAGCGGGCTGGTCGCCACGCGTGAGGCAATCCACGAACCAATCCTGGGACTGGATGTACAGCAAACAGCTACCCGCGCCGAGTGGTATCAGCGTGACGTTTTCGACCCACAACCGTGGCAACTGTTTGGCGTCACAACCGATGCCACATTGCGCCCATCACTGGCGGGAAAAACGATAGAGAACATGTACGCCATCGGTTCTGTCCTCGGCGGATTCGACCCTATCGCCCAGGGTTGCGGAGGCGGCGTGTGCGCAGTCAGCGCCTTACATGCCGCACATCATATTGCGAAACGTGCAGGAGGACAGCAATGAGCGACACACGTTTTGAAAGTTGTATCAAATGTACGGTGTGCACCACCGCCTGCCCGGTAAGCCGCGTCAACCCTAGCTACCCGGGCCCTAAGCAGGCCGGCCCGGACGGTGAACGTCTGCGCCTGAAAGATGGCGCGCTATATGACGATGCGCTGAAATACTGCATCAACTGTAAACGCTGCGAAGTGGCCTGTCCGTCAGACGTGAAAATCGGCGATATCATCCAGCGCGCGCGCGCCAAATACGACACGACGCGCCCATCGCTGCGTAACTTCGTCTTAAGCCATACCGATTTAATGGGTAGCGTTTCCACCCCCTTCGCCCCAATAGTGAATACCGCCACCTCACTAAAACCGGTACGTCAGTTGCTGGATTACGCGCTAAAAATCGATCATCGCCGTACGCTGCCGAAGTACTCCTTTGGTACCTTCCGCCGCTGGTATCGCAGCATTGCCGCACAGCAGGCGCAGTATCAGGATCAGGTCGCCTTTTTCCACGGCTGTTTTGTGAATTACAACCATCCCCAGCTTGGCAAAGACCTGATCAAGGTGTTGAATGCGATGGGAACCGGCGTGCAACTGCTGAGTAAAGAGAAATGCTGTGGCGTGCCGCTGATTGCTAACGGATTTACAGATAAAGCGCGTAAGCAGGCGGTCAGCAACGTGGCCTCACTCCGGGAAGCGATTGATGGCAAAGGCATTCCGGTGATCGCCACCTCATCAACCTGTACCTTTGCGCTACGTGATGAATATCCAGAAGTGCTGGATGTCGACAACTCAGGCCTGCGAGAACACATTGAACTGGCAACCCGCTGGCTGTGGCGCAAGCTGGATGAAGGTAAAACGCTGCCGCTGAAAACGCTGCCGCTGAAGGTGGTCTATCACACGCCATGCCATATGGAGAAAATGGGCTGGACGCTCTACACGCTGGAGCTACTGCGACAAATTCCGGGGCTGGAGCTGACGGTGCTGGATTCTCAGTGTTGTGGGATTGCCGGGACTTACGGCTTTAAAAAGGAAAACTATCCGACTTCACAGTCTATTGGCGCACCGTTATTCCGCCAAATTGAAGAAAGCGGCGCTGATATCGTCGTCACCGACTGCGAAACCTGTAAATGGCAGATTGAGATGTCTACCAGTAAGCGTTGCGAACATCCCATCACCCTGCTTGCCAAAGCGTTGGGGTAACTCAGTTGCCCGGTGGTGTTTGCTACCGGGCATTTTTGCGCATCCAGTTCCGCTTATTTGAATACGTTGCAGTCGGGCGTATTTATCTCTGATTCACCCACGCAAAAAATCAATTTCTCATATGCTGCGCTTGTTAAAAGTGGATACCGTCACGCCATCTTCTCTTTCTGGTGACGGACTACCATGGCTAAATCCACTACATCCACACCGCATGATGCGGTTTTTAAAAAGATCATTTCTTATCCTGAGATGGCCCGGGATTTTATGGAGATTCACCTCCCCGCGACATTACGTGAGATATGCAATTTGCAAACGCTGAAGCTGGAGTCCACCAGTTTTATCGAACAGGATCTCCGCGCGTACTACTCCGACGTATTGTGGTCGCTAAAAACCCACGAAGGTGACGGCTATATCTATTGTGTCATCGAACATCAGAGTACAGCCGTGCAGCACATGGCATTCCGCCTGATGCGCTATGCCACCGCTGCGATGCAGCATCATCTTGATGCCGGGAATAAAACGCTGCCGCTGGTGATCCCAATGTTGTTTTATCACGGTCAACAAAGCCCCTATCCCTGGTCACTCAACTGGCTGGATGAATTTGACAATCCACAGCTGGCACGACAGCTTTATTCAGAAGCCTTTCCGCTGGTCGATATTACCGTGACACCTGACGATGAAATCGTGCAACATCGGCGTGTTGCGCTGCTTGAGTTGATGCAAAAACATATCCGCGATCGTGATTTGATGGGATTAGTGGACCGACTGGTCTCGTTATTAGTTACAAGCACCGCTAATGACAGCCAGCTACAAACGCTATTAAATTACCTGCTACGGTACGGCGACGTTTCTCACGTCAACGAATTTATCCATAAAGTTGCCGAACGTTCCCCTCATAACAAGGAGAGGCTGATGACAATCGCAGAGAGGCTCAGACAAGAAGGTCACCACGATGGGCTGCAACAAGGGTTACAACAAGGATTAGAACAAGGATTAGAACAAGGAGTACAAAAAGGTACGCAAGAAGAAGCAACACGGATTGCTCGCATGATGCTGGAACATGGTATTGATCGTGAAATCGTACTGGGCATTACCGGTTTTTCTGCTGACGACGGGGCGGCTAGCAACCATTAGCACAGATCTCAGGCCCGATAGCCTTATACCATCGGGCCTGATATTAGTAACTGCTTTTTAACGTTTGTGCTGATTTCTCCGGCTTAAACATTGCCAACCGGCGATCCAGCGCTTCGGTATAAAGCATGGTATCGACGCCTACAGCGACAAAATTCGCGCCCCACTGCAAACATTTTTGCGCCATTGCCGGATCGACTGCGAGGAAACCGGCGGCTTTTCCGGCTGCGCGGATACGGCGAATGCTTTGTTCGATGATCTGTTGTACTTCCGGGTGTCCGGCGTTATCCGGATAGCCCAGTGATGCAGAAAGATCCGCCGGGCCGATAAAGACACCGTCAATACCTTCAACGTCCAGAATCGCATCCAGATTATCCAGTGCGGCTTTACTCTCGACCTGCACAAGCAGGCACAGTGATTCATTGACCCGTTCCATATAATTGTCGATACGTCCCCAGCGCGCCGCCCGCGCCACGCTGGCACCAACGCCACGCTCCCCGAGTGGTGGATAACGAGTCGCAGAAACCACCTGACGCGCCTGCTCCGCACTGTCGACCATAGGAATCAGCAACGTCTGCGCACCAATATCCAACACCTGCTTGATCAACGCTTTACTGCCCTCAACGGGACGGACTACCGGCTGACTGGCATAAGGCGCAATCGCCTGGAGCTGGTGGTAGAGATCCTGCACCGTATTCGGCGCATGTTCACCATCAATCAACAGCCAGTCGTAGCCCGACGTCGCGGCAATCTCCGCCATGTAGGAGGTGGTCGAACTGAGCCACAGGCCAACCTGGACTTCCCCTTTCCGCAATCCTTCTTTGAAGGGGTTTGATAACAATGCGTTCATAACGATCCTTACAATTAATGATGCACAGTACCTGCTTGTGAAACCGAACGGTTCACACTCAGCGTAAAGATGATAAGCGAGCCAATCATCGCGACGCCCGCCAGGACCAGCAGACCTGCCGCATCGCTGGCAAACAACGTTTCAGCTTTGACGCGCAGAATGGGGGCAATAAAGCCGCCTACGGCACCAAACAGGTTGACGAAGCCGATCCCCGCCGCCAGAGCTGTCCCGGAAAGAAGCTGCGTTGGCATCGTCCAGAACACCGGCTGTACGGCGATGAAACCAACCGCAGCGACGCAAAGCGCCACGATCGCCAGTACCGGTGAAACCAGCCCGGACAAGCCAATGCCAATCCCGGCCGCCAGCAGTGTCAGCGCAGCAACGTTACGTCGATCGCCAGTGCGATCGGAATAACGCGGAATAAGCCAGGTGCCAAACAACGCCGCTACCCACGGTATCGCCGTCACGACTGAAGCCGTAAAGCCGACCTTTGTTCCCAGCAATGCGGCAACCTGAGTGGGCAGGAAGAAGATCAAGCCATACACCGCGACCTGAATCGTCAGATAGATGATCGCCAGTTGCCAGACGCGGCCATTACGCAACGCGTCCGACAGGCGCGAAGTGACCTTTTTCTCCTCTTCACTCGCCAGTTGGCTAATGAGTGCAGCCTTTTCCTCGGCGCTAAGGAAACGCGCTTGCTGTGGCGTGTCGTCAAGCCAGAAGAAGGTAAAAACGCCTGCACCTACAGCCAGTAAACCTTCGATAACGAACATCCAGAACCACCCCGGATGTCCCATAAAACCGTGCATCTCCAACAGTGCACCTGAAAGCGGCGATCCCAGGGTTAATGCCAGCGGCGCACCCATGTAGAATAGCCCCATGATGCTGGCGCGATTACGCTGGGGGAACCACTGCGACGTCAGGTATATCATACCGGGGAAGAAGCCTGCTTCTGCCGCACCCAGCAGAGTACGGATGACCAGAAACTTTGCTTCTGTGTCCGCCCATGCCATCGCCGCGGAGAGAAATCCCCACAGTAACGTGGTGGTGCCAATCCAGGTTCTGGCGCCAAATTTACGCATCAACAGGTTGGCAGGAACGCCCAGAAAGGCGTAAACCACAAAGAAAATCCCCGCCCCCAACGCATAAGCCTCATTGCTCAGGCCGGTATCAATCTGATAGGTCTCTTTGGCAAAACCGATGTTCGAGCGGTCAAGAAACGCCAGCACATACAGCGCCAGCATAAAGGGAATCAAACGGGCGCGGTTTTTCTTCACCACACCGTCAAGTAACGTGGTACTCATCGCAAGATCCTCAAAGAAATGAGGGCGTTGCCGTGGCAATGGCAACGCACAGGTCATTAGTGGCTATAAGGGCGCTTCAGATTGCAGTCGCGGTTAAGTTCGACGCCAAATCCCGGTTTGTCGAGCACCGACTTATGAATGCGGCCATTGACGGGTACGGGTTCGTCCAGAAGGATCGGATCAAACTGTGGGCGCATCGTTGAGCAATCCGGGCTGGTCATCAAAAACTCACTGAATGGGGTGTTGGTGAACGTAATCACCGCATGATGCGAGTAGACCGATGAGCCATGCGGCACCACCAGCTGTCCGCGTGATTTCGCAATAGCGGCAATTTCTACTAACGTGGTTAACCCACCGCACCAGCCTACATCCGGCTGCATTATGTCGATGCCGGTTTCAGATAGGGTGCGGAAAGATTGTAGCGTTCCATGGTGTTCACCGCTGGTGACCATCATCCCTGCAGGGGCGTTGCGTTTCAGTTCGCGATAGCCTTCATACTGCTGCGGTGGCAGACACTCTTCGATCCACTTCAGATTATACGGCGCGCAGGCATGAGCCAGTTTGGTGGCATAGTTCACATCCTGACTCATCCAACAGTCGAGCATCAGCCAAAAATCAGGGCCACATTTTTCGCGCATATCAGCGACCATTGCTGCATCTTTGCGGATCCCGGCATCCCCATCTTGCGGCCCCCAGTGAGTTGGCATTTTGCCGCCAATAAAGCCCATCTCCTTTGCCAGATCCGGACGCGCGCCCGTCGCGTAGAATTGAATTTCGTCTCGTACCGCGCCACCCAACAGCTTGTAGACCGGTAAACCCACCACTTTGCCGAACAGATCCCACAGTGCCAGATCTACGCACGAGATGGTGTTCATCACCAGACCGCCAGAACCGGAGTAATACATTGTTGCGCCGAGCATCTGGTCATGAATGAGTTTGATATCGCTAACGCATTTCCCTTCAATAAAACGATTGAGATGCTTTTCTACAATAAAGCAACCCATCTCCCCTGCCGTCGACACGGCAAAACCGGTCTGCCCGTTCTCAGCTTCTACCTCAACAATCAGCGTTCCTAACACGTTGATACCAAAAGACTGACGCGATTGCTCGTATTCATGGTATTTACTCATTGGCGTGGCGATATGATCGTCAATCCAATGGTTAGCGCTCTGATCGTGATAGTCACCACCGCCAGCGCCTTTTTCCGCCGTGGCACCACCGGTAAACCAGGCGCGGACGTGTTTAATTTTAGGTAGGGTCATGATGTTCTCCTTTTTATGAAGCAAGTGAGTCGAAGGGACTTTTCCATCCCAGCAGGCGTGAAATATCTTTGGCGCAGGAAATCGCTTTACCAGCCAGATAATCACGGTTCTCTTCGTTAATTTGCAGACACGTGCCAACCACTGAAATCGCGGCGGTCAGCTCATTGCTAGCGTTAAAAACTGGCGCTGCGACGCAGCGAACATCGGGATAATCTTCGCCATTATCAAAGCTCCATCCACGCTGACGAATACGCTCAAGCTCGTCCTTCAACTGCTGTGGTTTGGTGATAGTGGTCGGCGTTGCCTGTTCCCATATCAGTTGTTCAATAATGGCTTTACGTACGGCGGCAGGTTGCCAGGCCAGCAGACATTTGCCGATACCCGAGCGATAGAGCGAAAGACTTTTCCCTTCGTGGGAGCGCACGCTGATAGTCGATGATGACTCTACTTTCAGGATGTAATACGCGCTTTCGTGGTCGATGATCCCCAGATGGCAAAGCAGTCCGGTCTCATCCATCAGTTGTGTCAACCGTGGACGGGCCAGTTCACGTAAATCCATCTTGCTCAGGGCATGTCCCGACAGTTCAACCAGCTTGGTCCACAGGCAGTAATTCTCCTGATGATCAATGCTGATGAAGCGTTGACGTTTCAGTTCGTTCAGTAACAGATACGCGGTACTTTTTGGAATACCCAGCGTTTCTATGATGGTGGCGGCACTGCATGGGCCGATACGCGCAATGAGATTGAGTATTTCAATCGCCCTGGTGAGAGCGGGAACTTTACTTGATTCCAACATACTGGACTCCAGTCTGAGATACTGGAATCAGTGTGGTGGGTTAAGGTGGTTAAAATTGTGAAGTGCATCAAACCATCCCGCTCTTCCAGTAGGCTGGAGAAAAAACGAGTGCAATTGTGAACTAATGCACAGATTTTTTTACAGGGAGTACAATAGGTTGGACTGAAAATGGGAAGGCCTGCATGCCTTCCCGTTACGAGAAGTAGAGAGAGAATAAATCAGGCAGGTAGCATCAAAGATTCCACCACTTCGATCCAGCCGTGCTCACTGGCAATATCCTGTCCGTTAAGCCAACGGCGCAGCATATTTAGCGCCATCATTGCGCACACTTCCTGACGAATCGACAAGCTGTAGCGATTAGCGTTCAGCCGAACGCGCAAACCATATGTCCCATTGGGGGTGGCCAGCGCAAAGTTAATATGTTCGTTTTCGAAAGCTGATATCGCCAAAGCCAGCCCGGCATAATGTTTGCTACGTCGCTCTGTTACCCAATGCGCCGTTTGCGCCAGCGTTTCTTCCTGGGGCGGAACCACTTCACTCGCCAACAACGGAGCATTAGCGCGAGAAAGCTGCAACGCGACCAGACCACCGGTAAATTGTTCGCTCAGCGTCAGGCTGTATTGCCGTTCCTGTAACGTGCGGGCAATTTGTGCGGGCAAGCCTTCCGTACCTTCGAAAATCATATTCTGTCCGGCAACTCGCTTAACTTCTGGCCACAGCGCCAGCATCGCTTTACGTTGGGAATCCGGCCCGGTCAGCTTCAGCTCAATAATCGGCATTGAGGAGCGATATCCCATTGTTACGCCCGGTGGCAAAGTCAGCGGATCCAGGCTTTGTGCCAGCTCACTTTCAGAACGGCCAAAGGTGGTTAATCGCAGGCATAACGGGGGCTGAGCCAAAGAGAAACGCTCACGCAAACGCGGCAGGATCTCATGCTCAACCATGACTTTAAATTCTGACGGTACACCCGGTGTAAAGAACATCAGGCAGCGGTTAAGCTTCAGGGCGAACCCGCACGCGGTACCCACCGGATTATTGATAAACTCCGCGCTGGCGGGAAGTTCAGCCTGTTTGCGGTTACTTGGCGCCATCACGCGGCCACGATCGCGAAAATATCGTTCCATCTCGGCGAGCCATGCTTCATGCAACACCAACCCTTCTCCTTTTGCCGTTGCCGCTGCCAGCGCGCTCAAATCATCGCTGGTTGGCCCCAAACCGCCATTAACGATCAGTACATCGGCGTGTTCGCTACGCTCACGCAAAACGGCGACTAAATCGTTAAGATTGTCACCTACCGTGTTGCGGCGTGTTAGCGGTAAACCCTGATTAAAGAAAAAATCGGCCAGCCAGGCGGCATTGGTGTCGACGATTTGTCCGTGCAACACTTCATCCCCGGTGGATAGCATCTCCACGTTTAACATCGTGTTCTCCTGCTTTTATGATGAAAACACTATAACGCATGGAGGGGGGAAGGCGCGACTGAACGCCGCGCCAGAAATGTTAGAAGCTGGCGTTAACCCCAACGTACGGGCCATCAGCAATTGCGTTATCACGGTTACCATCTTTACCTGCCAGGTTCAGGTAACGATAACCGGCTTCGATACTCAGCGGACGCATAATGGTCAAACGCGCACCGGCATTTGCTTCTTCATAGCTGTCGATACCGCTGGAAAGCGAATCAGGAGAGTAATAGTACTCACCAAACAGACGAATGCTGTCGCCGATCGGCCACTGTAAACCACCACCGACAGCCGCAGCATAACCTTCATCGCCATCGTTTGGATTGGTATAAACACCTTTACCACCAACGGTCGCCAACAGTGGACCCAGCGGGATATTCAGCCCCAGGCCCAGCCCAGCAACATCGCCGTCGTCATCATTATGCATCCAGTTGCCGCTGACGGCCAGACCGGTGGTCTCAGTACCCATACCGAATCCAAGGTTGGTGTAGTCTTCGCCAGCCTGACCGTTGATGCTAATCGCGTTTGCCGAAGCAGAAACAAACAGCATTCCGGCAAAACCCAACAGTAAACTTTTTTTCATTTTCTATCCTTTCCTGCAAGAATCAAAACATAGCCCCAAAACCGGTGAATTGTACTGTCAGATGACGAGGAATCAATGAGCTAAAAAAGCGATGCAAGACCATATTGTAACTAAATACTACTTAATGAGATTAGATAAGGTTAAATTTTTGTATGTAATCTATCATTCGCATCCCTGAACGCCATTTTCAACAACAATCAATTTTTCCTCGCCCGTACGGACTTAATCGTCGATGAAGCGTTTTTTCTCCAGCCAGCAAAAGGTAAGATAGGTGGATGATGGAATTCTTAATACCCGCCCCTGCAAGGACTTGACCTATGCGCCAAAGAACAATTGTTTGCCCATTAATTCAAAACGATGGCTGCTATTTACTCTGCAAAATGGCTGACGACCGCGGTGTGTTTCCCGGTCAGTGGGCGCTGTCTGGCGGTGGCGTTGAGCCGGGTGAGCGCATCGAAGAAGCTTTGCGCCGGGAAGTGAGAGAGGAGCTGGGCGAGCAGCTGGTGTTATCAGAAATTACGCCATGGACTTTCAGTGACGATATTCGTACTAAAACGTACGCGGATGGCAGCCAGGAAGAGATTTATATGATTTATCTCATCTTCGATTGTGTGGCAGCTAATCGTGAAGTGAACATTAACGAAGAGTTCCAGGCGTTCGCTTGGGTTAAAGCGGAAGATCTTGGCACCTACGACTTAAATATCGCCACACGTAAAACGTTAACCTTGAAAGGGTTACTGTAAGTCCCCCGAGTTTAAACGTAATATAAACAATGATCACATTAGCGGTATTGCTCTCAGCATTCAGCAACAGAGAACAATACCGCCATAATGACTAAAAACTCTTTATATTCAAACAAATAAACCACTCCCCACTGTCTTTGTTATTATCTCCCAAACCTTAAACCCTTAAGGATAAATTAACCTTCGGCCATTAACCTTTGTAGCCTGATGAAATAATTAACGACGCCCCTGTTTAGTCCTAAAAATAAAACTTCGGTAGCGTTAAATGGCTTGAAGGAATAATGATGTCTGACTTTTTGCCTTTCTCTCGCCCGGCAATGGGTGCTGAAGAGCTTGCCGCTGTAAAAGCGGTGCTGGACTCTGGATGGATAACCACTGGCCCGAAGAACCAACAGTTGGAAGAAGCCTTCTGCCAGCTCACAGGAAATCAACACGCCGTCGCCGTCTGCTCTGCCACGGCGGGTATGCACATCACACTGATGGCGTTGGGCATAGGTGCAGGCGATGAGGTCATTACGCCGTCAATGACGTGGGTTTCCACCCTCAACATGATTGTCTTGCTGGGTGCGACGCCAGTCATGGTCGACGTCGACCGCGATACGCTTATGGTCACACCTGAGCAAATTGAAGCCGCTATTACCCCTCGAACCAAAGCCATTGTTCCAGTACATTACGCAGGCGCCCCCGCCGATCTTGACGCGATTTATGCCATTGGCGAGCGTTATGGCATCCCGGTAATAGAAGATGCTGCCCATGCCGTAGGGACATTGTATAAGGGCCGTCATGTCGGTGCGCGCGGTACGGCAATCTTCTCGTTTCACGCCATTAAAAATGTCACCTGTGCGGAAGGTGGACTGATCGTTACCGACGACAGCCAGCTTGCCCAGCGGCTTCGCAGCCTGAAGTTTCACGGTCTGGGCGTTGATGCTTTTGATCGACAAACCTATGGCCGGGCACCGCAGGCCGAAGTGCTTGCGCCAGGATACAAATACAACCTGACGGATATCAATGCCGCTATTGCGTTGGTACAGCTGAATAAGCTGGAGCAACTGAATTCACGCCGGGCGCAAATTGCCCAGCAATATCAGCAGGCGCTGGCTGATACGCCATTTCAACCGCTGGACCTGCCCCGGTGGCCGCACGTTCATGCCTGGCACTTATTCATCATTCGTGTTGACGAAACCCGCTGCGGGCTGAGCAGAGATGCCCTGATGGAAGCGCTGAAGACTAAAGATATCGGCACCGGTCTGCATTTTCGTGCAGCCCATACGCAAAAATATTATCGCGAACGCTTCACTACCCTTTCGCTCCCAAATACTGAATGGAACAGCGCGCGCATCTGCTCGCTGCCGTTATTCCCAGACATGACCGAAGCGGATACCCAGCGGGTCATTACGGCACTTCGCGAGATTGCAGGACAATAATCATGTTTGAAGCAGCACCAATCAAAAAAGTCTCGGTGGTCATTCCCGTTTTTAATGAACAGGAAAGCCTGCCAGAGTTAATCAGACGCACCAGCGCCGCCTGCGAGAAATTGGGTAAAGACTATGAAATTCTGCTAATCGACGACGGCAGCAGTGACAATTCCGCTCAGTTGATGATGAACGCCTCCCAGGCACCAAACAGCCATATTGTTTCTATTTTGCTGAATCGCAATTACGGACAACACTCGGCGATTATGGCCGGTTTCAGCCATGTCACTGGCGACTTGATCATCACACTGGATGCCGATTTGCAGAACCCGCCGGAGGAGATCCCTCGGTTGGTCGCCACCGCAGATGAAGGCTTCGATGTGGTGGGAACGGTACGTCAGAATCGTCAGGACAGCGTATTTCGTAAGACCGCCTCACGCATGATCAACCATCTGATTCAGCGCACCACCGGAAAAGCGATGGGCGACTACGGCTGCATGCTACGCGCCTATCGCCGTCACATCGTCGATGCCATGCTGCATTGCCAGGAGCGCAGCACCTTTATCCCTATTCTGGCCAACATTTTTGCCCGTCGCGCTACGGAGATCCCGGTACATCATGCAGAGCGCGAATTTGGTGACTCCAAATACAGCTTCATGCGTCTGATCAACCTGATGTATGACCTGGTGACTTGCCTTACCACAACACCGCTTCGCATGCTGAGTCTGTTGGGCAGCGTGATCGCCGCCACGGGCTTTACCTTATCAGTCTTGCTTGTTGTTCTGCGCCTGACGCTCGGCCCACAGTGGGCCGCGGAAGGGGTATTCATGCTGTTTGCCGTCCTGTTTACCTTTATCGGCGCACAGTTTATTGGCATGGGTTTACTCGGCGAATATATCGGTCGCATCTATAACGATGTCCGCGCCCGCCCCCGCTATTTTGTTCAACACGTTATCCGCCCACAAACCACGCAGTCAACCGAGGAAAACCGCGCATGAAAGCCGTCGTATTTGCCTATCACGATATGGGATGTCAGGGTGTCCAGGCCTTGTTGGATGCAGGTTATGAAATCGCTGCAATTTTTACGCACACCGACAATCCGGGTGAAAAAGCGTTCTTTGGATCTGTTTCTCGCCTCGCGGCCAGCGCCGGTATTCCGGTTTACGCCCCGGACGAGGTTAATCATCCCCTGTGGATTGAGCGCATTAGCCAACTGGCACCTGATGTTATCTTCTCGTTCTACTATCGCCATTTACTGAGTGATGAGATCCTCAGCCTTGCCCCTAAGGGTGCATTTAATCTGCACGGCTCGCTGCTGCCGAAATACCGTGGCCGCGCGCCGCTGAACTGGGTACTGGTCAATGGTGAAACCGAAACCGGCGTCACGCTTCACCGGATGGTCAAACGCGCGGATGCCGGTGCCATTGTTGCCCAGCAGCGGGTTGCTATTTCGCCCGATGATGTGGCGTTAACGCTGCACCATAAATTGTGCCAGGCAGCGCGTCAGTTACTGGAAGAGGCGCTGCCCGCGATTAAAACGGGAGATTATGCAGAACACCCCCAACAGGAAGCAGAGGCGACCTGTTTTGGTCGCCGTACGCCGGAAGATAGCTTCCTCGACTGGAACAAACCAGCCGCAGAGTTGCATAACCAGGTACGCGCCGTCAGCGATCCATGGCCGGGCGCATTTAGCTATGTTGGTACGCAAAAATTCACCGTCTGGTCGTCACGTGTTTGCAAAAATGACCGCGCAGCCCGGCCAGGAACCGTCATCTCCGTTTCTCCTTTGCTGATCGCATGCGCTGATGGCGCACTGGAGATTATTACCGGGCAAGCTGGCGATGGTATTGCCATGCAGGGGTCACAGCTGGCGCAGGTTCTGGGCCTGGTACCAGGTTCTCGCCTGAACAGCCAGTCAGTTACTACCGCTAAACGCCGTACTCGCGTGCTGATCCTTGGCGTCAATGGCTTCATTGGTAACCATCTGACCGAACGCCTGTTGCAAGAAGACAATTACGAAGTGTATGGACTCGACATTGGCAGCGACGCCATTAGTCGTTTTCTGCAGCATCCACGATTCCATTTCGTCGAAGGCGATATCAGCATTCACTCCGAATGGATTGAATATCATGTGAAAAAATGCGACGTCGTGCTGCCGCTGGTAGCGATCGCCACGCCAATCGAATATACCCGCAACCCGCTGCGCGTGTTTGAGCTCGATTTTGAAGAGAACCTGAAAATCATTCGCTACTGCGTGAAATACCGTAAGCGCATCATTTTCCCGTCAACCTCCGAAGTCTACGGCATGTGTACCGACAAAGTTTTTGATGAAGACAGCTCGAACCTGATCGTCGGTCCGGTCAATAAACCACGCTGGATCTACTCCGTTTCCAAGCAGTTGCTGGACCGCGTAATCTGGGCATACGGCGAAAAAGAGGGATTGCGCTTCACCCTGTTCCGTCCGTTTAACTGGATGGGACCGCGTCTGGACAGCCTTAACGCCGCGCGTATCGGCAGCTCACGCGCCATTACCCAACTGATCCTCAATCTGGTGGAAGGTTCACCGATTAAGCTGATTGAAGGCGGTAAGCAAAAACGCTGCTTTACTGATATTCGCGATGGTATCGAAGCCCTGTACCGCATCATTGAAAACGAAGGCGGACGCTGCGATGGCGAAATTATCAACATCGGTAACCCGGAGAATGAGGCCAGTATTCAGGAACTGGCAGAAATGCTGCTTACCTGCTTTGAAAAACACCCATTACGCAACCACTTCCCGCCGTTTGCCGGTTTCCGTGACGTCGAAAGTAGTAGCTACTATGGTAAAGGTTATCAGGACGTTGAGCATCGTAAGCCCAACATTCGTAATGCAAAACGCTGCCTGAACTGGGAGCCCACCATTGAGATGCAGGAAACGGTAGAAGAGACGCTGGACTTCTTCTTACGCAGTGTGGATATCACGGAACACACATCATGACCAAAGTAGGCTTGCGCATTGATGTCGATACTTTCCGGGGGACGCGCGAAGGTGTGCCCCGCCTGTTGGAGACATTGAACCGGCATAACGTTCGGGCAAGTTTTTTCTTTAGCGTTGGACCTGACAACATGGGGCGCCATCTCTGGCGTCTTGTGAAGCCACAATTTCTGTGGAAGATGCTGCGTTCAAACGCAGCATCGCTCTACGGATGGGATATATTGCTCGCGGGAACCGCGTGGCCGGGAAAAGAGATTGGGCAGGCCAATGCGGCGATCATTGCGCAAACCGCCCTGATTCATGAAACCGGTTTGCATGCCTGGGATCACCATGCCTGGCAAGCGCGAAGCGGAAACTGGAATGATAAACAGCTGATTGATGATATTTCACGAGGCATTACCGCCCTTGAAGCCATCATCGGACAACCGGTTACCTGTTCTGCGGTTGCCGGATGGCGTGCCGACAACCGCGTCGTCGAGGCAAAAGAAACGTTCCATTTACGCTATAACAGCGACTGTCGGGGAACGTCGCTATTTCGCCCTGTACTGGCGTCCGGGAAAACAGGTACGCCGCAAATTCCCGTCACGTTACCAACATGGGATGAAGTGGTTGGTCAGGAGGTCCAGGCGGTGGACTTCAACGCTTATATTCTCTCCCACATCCAGATGAGCAGAGGAACACCGGTGTACACCATTCATGCGGAAGTTGAAGGCATCGCCTTTCATCAGAATTTTGACGAGCTGCTTACTCGCGCCGCGGACATGGGGATGACATTTTGCCCGCTTGGCGAGCTGTTACCAGACGATATCAGCACCCTGCCAACAGGGCAGATCGTGCGGGGAAAAATACCGGGCAGAGAGGGATGGCTCGGCTGCCAACAACCGGTGAGTGCGACACAATGAAACCTGCTGCCCGCTACACTCTGGCCTGTATCGCGTTTATTGCGCTGTATTTTATTCTCCCCATCAACAGTCGCCTGCTCTGGCAGCCTGATGAAACACGCTATGCCGAAATCAGTCGGGAAATGCTGACGTCCGGCGACTGGATCGTGCCGCACTTTTTAGGGCTTCGTTACTTTGAAAAACCGATTGCCGGATACTGGTTAAACAGCATCGGGCAATGGTTATTTGGCGCTAATAATTTTGGCGTCAGAGCAGGGGCTATATTTGCCACCTTGCTGACGGCGCTACTGGTAGCCTGGCTTGCCATGCGGTTATGGCAGGATAAGCGTACCGCCGTACTCTCTTCTGCTATCTTTTTAACGTTTTTCTCGGTTTACAGCATCGGCACCTACGCGGTACTTGATCCCATAATTGCGCTTTGGCTGATGGCGGGCATGTGCTGCTTTTGGGAAGGCATGCAGGCCACCACCAGAACGCGTAAAATCATCGCTTTTTTGCTGTTAGGGTTAACCTGCGGCATGGGCGTGATGACCAAGGGCTTCCTGGCGCTTGCCGTTCCTGTGCTCAGCGTACTGCCGTGGGTTTTCGCGCAAAAGCGCTGGAAAGATCTCATACTCTACGGTCTGCTGGCGGTTATCGGCTGCGTCGTGATTGTGCTGCCGTGGGGAATAGCGATTGCCCAGCGTGAGCCGGATTTCTGGCATTACTTCTTCTGGGTTGAACATATTCAACGCTTCGCACAGGATGATGCCCAACACAAGGCTCCCATCTGGTACTACATTCCGGTATTCGTGGCTGGCGCATTACCATGGCTCGGGCTGCTTCCTGGCGCGCTGCGTACGGGCTGGCGTGAGCGGGATGTTCCGCGCAGCGCACTGTACCTGTTAAGCTGGATTGTCATGCCAATCCTGTTTTTCAGCATCGCCAAAGGAAAACTGCCGACCTATATTCTTTCTTGCTTCGCCCCGCTGGCGATATTAACGGCGCGTTTCGGCCTGCAGGCCGCGGAAAAAGGCTCCGCCGCACTGCGCGTGAATGGCTGGATCAACGTGCTGTTCGGCGTGACCGGCATTGTCGCCACATTTATTGTTTCCACATTGGGTCCGTTAAAGACGCCGGTCTGGTCGCATATCGAAACGTATAAGGTGTTTTGCGCGTGGGGTATTTTTATCACCTGGGCACTGTTCGGCTGGTATACGCTAAATAACCGCGAGAAGAACTGGAAATTCGCCGCGCTGTGTCCGCTGGGACTCGCGCTGTTGTTTGGTTTCTCAGTCCCTGACCGGGTGATGGAGTCTAAACAGCCGCAGTTTTTTGTCGAGATGACTAAAGAGTCGCTGGAGTCGAGCCGTTACATTCTCACCGACAACGTTGGCGTTGCCGCAGGGCTGGCCTGGAGCCTGAAGCGTGACGACATCATGATGTACGGCCAAACGGGAGAGTTAAAATATGGCCTCAACTACCCGGATGCTCAGGGGCGCTTTGTTAGTCGGGAAGACTTTGCCGACTGGTTAGCGCAACATCGTCAGCAAGGAACTATTACGCTCGTGCTCACGATTGATAAGGATGAAGATATTAATCATCTCGCTCTCCCTCCCGCTGATTACATTGATAATCAGGGGCGACTGGTCCTGATTCAGTATCGGCCAAAATGATCTGGATAGCCTTAGTTCTCGCCAGCCTGCTCAGCGTCTGCGGCCAGCTATGCCAGAAGCAGGCGACCCGACCGGTGTCCGTTCGTGCGCGAAAACGCCACGTCACGCAATGGATTGGGCTTGCTCTGACAAGCCTCGGTCTGGCCATGCTGCTATGGCTGGCGGTACTGCAGAACATTCCTGTCGGCATCGCCTACCCCATGCTGAGTCTTAACTTTGTATGGGTGACGCTGGCCGCGTGGAAAATCTGGCGCGAACCCGTCACTACACGCCACTGGCTGGGGGTTGGGCTGATCATTACCGGCATCTTTATTCTTGGGAGCGCAGTGTAATGGGCATCTTTTGGGGATTATGTAGCGTTATTATCACCTCCGCAGCCCAGTTGAGCCTCGGCTTCGCAATGGATAATCTGCCGCCAATGATGCAGCCGCTGGAGTTCATCTCCGCCGTATTCTCTCTCAGTATTGGAGCGTTTGCTTTATCTGCCGGGCTGGCAGGCTATTTGCTGTCGGTTATTTGCTGGCATAAAGCCCTGCACCAGCTCGCGCTGAGCAAAGCTTATGCCCTGCTCAGCCTGAGCTATGTGCTGGTTTGGGTTGCATCAATGATTCTGCCCGGCTGGCAGGGAACATTTTCAGTAAAGGCGCTGGTTGGGGTACTGTGCATCATGGCGGGTTTAATGACGATTTTTCTGCCTGCAGACAAGCACCGGCGCTGAGCTCATTTATCTGCCGACAGTCGTAACAGGCGCTCCCATTCGTCACATATGTACTGTCTGGCATCGATTATTTTAATCACGCGGGATACATCGCGATTAACACAATACTGCGCATCTTTCAGCGGTGAAAGAAGATCGCCAGGTTTAACCCGCTCGAAAGATTGCGCCTCAGCGAGCATCTTAAGCGAACCACCACTATCGCAAAGTACGATATAGAGCCTCTCTGCTTTCTTGTGACAGCAAGACTTCTTCACATGCCATTCCATAGCGCACCTTTTGTTAAAAAATTTCACAATAGGTTACACTTCAGCAGATAAACAAAAGGACAATAGCTGCGGAATGACAAAAATGAGAAATGTAATTAATGCTTTCTTAATGTTAATGATGAAGCACTTACCCAATCCGACAACGCACGACGCGAGATTTTTATCCCTCCGGCTTTAAGCTCGGGTGGCAATGTCAACCAACATACCGGTTGCTGAAAGCGTGCCAGCTTATCTTTTACCCACTCTGCCAGATTAGTTTCTCCAGCATTAGCGTCATACTCAACGACCGCCACCGGGCGATGGCCAAATTCTTTGTCTTCTATCGGCACAATAAAGGCCTGCAGAACATGTGGATGTGCGGCAATCACGCGTTCCACCTCTTCCGGCTGTATGCCTTCCCCGCCGCTAAAGAACAGATTGTCCATACGACCGACAATGGTTAACTTGCCGTCCTTCAACACGCCGCGATCGCGGGTTGCAAACCAGCCTTCCGCGTTCACTAAAGGCATAAGCTGTCCGTTACGCCAGTAACCTTGCGCCATGCTGGCGGCTCGTAGCCAAACTTCGTCATTAACGATCCTGACTTCCCGCCCCGGTAAAGCAGAGCCCACATCCGCCAGGCCATCTGCCTCTTTCGCACAAACCGTAGAAGCAAACTCCGTCAATCCGTAACCGCACCAGCAACGAATCCCCTGTTCACGCGCCTGTTCCGTCAACTCAACAGGAATTGCCGCACCGCCCAACAGCACCGCTTTTAGCGTGACTGGCGTGTTATTAACAAGTAAGCGCCACAGTTGCGTGGGCACCAGTGAAGCGTGAGTGCATCCAGCCAGCATTTGATCCAGCGGCTGTTTGTCGCGCACGGTCATTCGCGCCCCGGCGAACAACCATCGCCACAAAATGCCCTGCCCGGAAACATGAAACAGCGGCAGTGAGAGCAGCCAGTCATCCTCAGCACCAAACGGCATTAATGACAGTACGCCCTGCGCGCTTGCCAGATGCGCCTGACATGTATGCACCGCCGCCTTTGGTAATCCGGTAGAACCTGAGGTTAACGTCATCGTGCTCAAACGCTCGGGCAACCATGCAGCGGCGTGATCGCCTGGCAACGACTTCATCTGTAACGGACTGAGTTCCGGGAGTGCGATAGCAGCCTCCAGATCCAGCGCAAAACGTAGCGTTAAGTCCGGGACCAGCGCATCAAGCAGCGACTGAGGCAACTGTGGGTTCACAGGTAAAACCCGCGCCCCACACTGCAGCAGCGCGAGCCAGGCCAGCAAAGCGCGCGGATGATTCCAGGCGCGAAGCAGGACGCCATCGCCTTCTTCCACGCCCTGAGCGGCAAAACCGCTGGCCAGATGGTCGATGCGCGCGCAGAGCTCGCTCCAGCTTAATGCCTCATCGTTGAGGCGTAAGGCTGGCGCCTTCGCACGAACCTGTCGCCAGTGACGCCACGGCCAGTCACTGGGTTGTATCAGGCCCGATAAGCTCACGCTATCGGGCCTTTCCTGCTGGGTCATAGCAGACGTTCCAGCGCATCAACGTCGATACACGGCAACGCGCTACCGGGCCAGGTGCGTACCTGCTGGCACTGCATCAGGCTCAGGGTATCCAGACCCGGGATGGTTTGCGGCGTCAACCAGGCGGCAATTCGCGCCAGCTGGGTTAAGCCCAGACTCGACTCGATTGACGAACTGATAACGGCAGTAAGACCAAGCGCATGCGCCGCTGCCACCTGTTCACGGACTTTATCGAGACTGCCGGTCAGCGTAGGTTTGATAACCACAGCCTTGACGCCCTCTTCGGCTTCGAAGGTGAAATCCGCTTCACGCAGACTTTCATCCCAGGCGATGGCAATGCCGGTTTCACGCGCGAAGGCACGAGAATCATCACGGGTTTTGCACGGTTCTTCGAGGAAGGCAATGCGTCCGCGATACTCCGGATTAACGTATTTCGCGAACTGCTGAGCTTTCAACGGCGTCCAGGCCCGGTTGGCGTCAAGTCGCAAATGCAGCTCCGGGATCGCCTCAAGTAACAGATTGGCTACCATGCCGTCGCGAACCGCTTCATACAGACCGACCTTAATCTTCGCCACTTTTTCGCCCGGCATGTCCGCCAGTTGCAGTACCAGATCGTCAGGATCGCCCGTACACAGCGGTGCAGCACGATAGTCTGCGTCCTGTGGCAATACGCCAGCCAGTTCGGCCAGCGCACAGCTTACGCCAAAGGCGACTGAAGGCAGTTGCGGTAAGGAGGCATCCCCTTGCAGCCAGCCTTTCACCCAAGCCAGCAACTCGGTTTGCGCTTCTTCCCAGCTTTCCTGACTGAAGCCCGGCAGCGGGGAGATTTCTCCCCACCCTTCACGCTCACCGTCACGAAGACATACGTATAACCCGTCACGCGTTTTTAACCGCCTGTCGCGCAGAATCACCCCCGCGTCCATGGGGATCTGCCAGCGGTATACCTGCGCGCTACGCATTACGGATTCCGTTTGAATTTGCTGAAATCAGGCTGACGTTTCTGGTTAAAGGCGTTACGGCCTTCCTGACCTTCTTCCGTCATGTAGAACAGCATAGTGGCGTTACCTGCCAGCTCCTGCAGACCTGCCTGACCATCACAGTCGGCGTTCAGTGCAGCTTTCAGGCAGCGCAGCGCCATTGGGCTGTTTTGCAGCATTTCGCGACACCAGCGTACTGTCTCTTTTTCCAGATCCGCCAGCGGAACCACGGTGTTGACCAGCCCCATATCCAGCGCCTGTTTCGCATCGTACTGACGGCACAGGAACCAGATTTCACGCGCCTTTTTCTGACCGACGATACGCGCCATATAGGAAGCGCCCCAACCGCCGTCGAAGGAACCGACTTTCGGACCGGTCTGACCGAAGATGGCGTTTTCAGCCGCAATGGTCAGGTCACACATCATGTGCAGCACATGTCCGCCGCCAATGGAGAAACCTGCAACCATCGCTACTACCGGTTTCGGACAGGTACGAATCTGACGCTGGAAGTCCAGTACGTTCAGGTGATGCACACCGGAGTCATCCTGGTATCCGCCGTAGTCGCCACGTACCTTCTGATCGCCGCCTGCACAGAACGCTTTATCGCCCGCACCGGTCAGAATAATTACGCCGATGTTGTCATCATAGCGAGCATCCGCCAGCGCCTGGATCATCTCTTTCACGGTGACCGGACGGAAGGCATTGCGTACCTGCGGACGATTAATGGTGATTTTTGCGATACCGTCGGTGGATTTCTCGTAAAGAATGTCGGTATAGCCTTCAGAGCAATCGTGCCATTCTACCGGTGCGTAAAGCATTGTTTCATCAGGATAGATCATAAAATGTCCTATAGTCAGCGACGCAGAATCTGAGCCAGACAGTCCACTACACCCGCGGGGTTGTCCCGATGCGCGTTGTGTCCGGCATTACGAATCACATGGTTTGGTACTGATATTTCCGCCGCCAGAGCGCGGAATTTATCGTCACGTTCACCACATAAATAATAAAACGGAAATGTGCGCGTCGTGAGTTGCGCAAGTAAATCAGGTTGTACGGCAAGCGAGGTGGCCTCCAGCATTGCCGCCAGCGTTTGCCCATTATTCTGGCTACGCAGAGCGACCAGCGCCTCTCTTTGTGCCGTGTTCAGCGAGGAAAAAACGGGCTGTTGATACCAGTCATTAAACACCTCACGTAGCGGCTCTGCGCGAAAACGCGCAGCCCAGCGGCCATCCGAGAGACGACGCTGAACGCGCGCCTCTTCGCCTTGCAAGCCTGGATGTCCACCTTCAACCACCAGACCACAAAGCCCAGGCATCTCCTGACAGGCCGCCATCATCGCGACTCTGCCACCAAGAGAGTATCCCACCAGCCAGTAGTTGTGTATGTTGTAACTAAGCAGAGTGTTACGCAGCAAAACGTTTACGTCATCGAATCCGCTCACGCTGATGTCAGCAGAGCCACCGTGTCCCGGCAGATCGATGTATAGCCGCGAATAATCCTGAAACGCTTCGCCGACCGTCTGCCATTCCCGACAATCGCCAGAGAAACCGTGCAGGAAAACCAGCCAGGGAAATCCCGTCTGGCCCTCTTTCGCCTGCGCATGCAGGATCATAGATGACTTACCTTCGCCAGCAGTTGCTGCAAGGTTTGCGCCCCGTCAGTTTCATTCACCACCAGCTCAATCACCGTGGCCGCAGGAGTACGCCAGGCGTTAGTCAACGCGCTCTCCAGCTGCTCCCAGTTTTCCGGGCGCTCGTATTTAAGGTTAAACATGGCGGCAGCATGCTCGAAATGTACGTTCTGCGGCATCAGATAGAACCGTTCGCGTTCGCTGGCTGGCGTCGGCAGCAGAGAAAAAATCTGTCCGCCGTTATTGTTGACCACTATCAGGACAAACGGTGCAGAAACCTGGCGCAATAACGCCAGCGCATTCAGGTCATACAATGCAGATAAATCGCCAACAATCGCCAGCGTCGATTTCGCGCTGGCACGCTGTACACCTGCTGCCGTTGACAGCAGACCGTCAATACCGCTCGCGCCACGGTTGCTATAGACCGGGTAACCAGCCGGAAGCTGCGACAGCGCATCAATCAGGCGTACCACCAGACTGTTACCCACGAACAGCTGCCCCTGCTCCGGCAAGTATTCGTGAATACGGTGGGCTAATTGCGCTTCACCGAACGCCTCACGACGGGCTTCTACCGCCTGCCAGGCCAGTTGTGCCAGGCGAGGGATTTCCACGTACCAGGGCTGACGTTTCTCCGCCGGATGCAGCTCCAGCCAGTCGCCAACTTTCGCCACCAGCCTGCGGCCACGATGGTGAGCCGGATCGAGGCGGCCTTCGATATTATCGACAATCCAGTATTCCTGCGGATCGCAACTGGCCTGCCATTGCAGGAGTCGTTTTCCGGTCAGGCTGCTGCCAAGCTGCACCACAATCTGCGCCTGCTGTAACTCAGCTACCGCTTTCGCATTTCCCAGCCACAGGTCGGCGCACGGCAGCGGTTGTCCGGTTTGCGACAGAACATCACCAATCAGCGGCCAGCCTAACGTCTGCGCCCACTGCGCAACTTTCTTACCTTCTTCAGCGCTCATGCGGCCCGCAATGACTACGCCGCGTTTTTGTCGCCAGAAAAACCAGTCGCGCTGTTTGTCGCTTTCCAGCCGACGCGCTTCTCGCAGCCAGGGTTTATCGTCCTGCCACCAGTCGCCGAGGCGCTGCTGCCAGGCAATCCCCGTTTCGTCCATATCGCCATACAGCGGTTCCGCAAACGGGCAATTGATATGAACCGCCCCGCTATGCAGGGTTGCTAACGCATTATCAATAGTGGACACCAGCCAGCTTGCCGGAATGTCCTGAGTGGGACGCGGTAAAGAGAGCGTTTGCGATGGATGCGAGGCAAACATTCCGGCCTGACGAATCGCCTGGTTCGCACCACAGTCGATAAGCTCTGGCGGTCGGTCTGCCGTAAGTAAAATTAGTTTTTCACCGGTCAGGCCCGCTTCAATCAACGCGGGATATAAATTCGCCACCGCGGTACCGGACGTCACAATCACGGCGACAGGCTGACGGCTAACTTTTGCCAGACCTAAGGCCAGATGCCCAAGACCACGCTCGTCAAAATGGGTGTGATGGATGAATGCGGGGTTTTCCGCTGCCGCCAGCGTCAACGGTGTAGAACGAGAGCCAGGGGCAATGCAGACATGCCTGACGCCGTGGCGAGTGAGTGCTTCCAGAATGACCGCCGCCCAGCGTCGGTTAAATGCGCTTACTGACATGAGATTGTCCGGTATCAATATTGCGACACAGTATAAAGAATCGAATAAATGGATTTTTGATATGAGTCGGTAATGTGTGACTCATTAGGCTTCCATCTGTAATAAAGTACGTAAACCCGCCGCTTTGTTGTCTATTTCTTGCCATTCCTGCTCAGGATCTGAACCACGTACGATCCCTGCCCCGGCATACAGGCGCACCACGTTTGCGCTAATTTTCGCCGAACGTAGTGACACGCAAAACTCACTTTGGCGCCGTGAAAGATAACCCGCAGAACCGGCATACCACTCACGTTCAAAGGGTTCATTTTGTTGGATGAATTCACGCGCCAGCTCTCGCGGAATACCGGCGACAGCCGCCGTGGGCTGGAGTTGCATCAGGCAAAGCGTATCGTCGGCCTGATTCAGTTCCGTCCAGATGCAACGGCGCAGGTGCTGCACTTTACGCAGCCTGAGCACCTGTGGCGGCAGCACGTCGAGAGTTTGCGTACAGCCTTGCAGGCGCTGGCAAATATCTTCAACCACCAGCATATTCTCACGCTGGTTTTTATCATCTTTCATTAGCCATTCACCCAACTGCCAGGCGCGATGATCCTCAGGGTGGTTAGCAACGGTTCCGGCCAGCGCCTCGGTGCGCAGCGCCGTGTCTCGCCGCCGATACAGACGCTCAGGGGAAGAGCCAAGAAAAGCGGAGTCGGCAGAGAATGCCATAAAGAAATGGTAGCAGTTCAGGTTTAAGCGACGGCTGGATGCCATCACGGCCGCGGCATTAACCGGCTGAGAAAACTGTAAATCGGTCGCCCGCGCCAGCACGACCTTATCGAGGTCTTCTCCTGCGATCGTTTGGGTGGCGAGTTTTATCAGATTTGTCCAGCCCGCTTTATCTGGCCAGTTCTGTTCTCCCGTCAAACTGAGACGCAACGCGGGTAGCGGCTTAACATTGGCGAGCGATGAGATAAACGCCACCGCCTGCGCGGCGTCGTCACGTAACGATACGTCGCTGTAGAGATGTAAGCGTAAGCTCGCCACTCCGGCGCAACGTCGCCACTCCAGCCGCGGCAGCAGCAAATTGCCACGCTGTGGCTCAAAGGCATTCAGGCCCCAGATGCGCAGGTCGGGATGATTATCATGCTGGTGTAAAAATTGCTGGGCCGATTCCAGCGAGGAAAATGCGGCGACGGCCCCTAATACGGCGGCCTCTTCGTCGCCGTTACGCTGCTGCCAGTAAAATTGGGGCCAGACGGGTTGACTGGCCAGCCATCCTAAAGCGTCAAACGCATCATTCAGTGGGAAAGGTATATCGTAAATACGAATTCCAGGTGCTGCTGGCATCTCTTGCGATAAATGACGCATCAGACTTTCCAGCGCAGTAGTGATTGAATGCACGCGGACCTCTCCCTGTTAAAAACCTCACATTATACGGGGTACTGAGCAGAAAAAGCAGTACCCCCAGTTAGGGAGTACGTACAAATGCGATGACAGAACGGAATTTATCGCCGTGCTAACAATAATCCCATCACTAAACCGACTGTGGCGCCAACGCCAATCCCGCGCCAGGGTTTTTCGTGCACATAATCATCCGCCCGACAAACAGCTTTTTTCGCACGGTAATAGTAGCTGTCAGAAGCATGGCTGACGCGATTTCTCACCTCTTCTAACGCCCGTTCTGCCCGCGCTTTTAACTCAAGGTATTTTTGATCTGCTGGGTCGCCAGAAGAACGCAGCACCTCTTCCAGCGTTTCACTCAATAATTCCAGATCATCATCGATACGTGATTCATAAGAATGAAAAGACATTATATTCTCCCTTTCAATTGACGTACCCGCTAACTATAGACAACCTGGACTGTTTGTGCCTGTTTACGCCTGATGTGCTTCCCGCGCCATTCCGACGTGTGGAATACCGTCTTCGTCATAGATATCCGTTACCGGAACAAAGCCAAAGCGCGCATAGAACGATTGCAGATGCGCCTGCGCGCCCAGATATAACGCCTTGTGTGGCCAGTGTTGCGCGCAGGATGCCAGCGTCTGGGCCATCAGCTGTTGCCCCAGTTTTTCACCACGCAGCACTTCGCTTACAATCACCCGACCAATCACCACCGGCTCCAGCTCGTCATCGCTTTTCAGAATCCTCGCATACGCCACCAGCTCATCGTTATGCCAGCCCAGAATATGGCGATTCTCTCCAACCAGGTCATCGCCATCCACATCCTGGTACGGACACTGTTGCTCAACTACAAACACCGCGCATCGCAACTGAAGTAGTGCGTACAGTTGTTGGGTACTCAGCTTTGCATGGTGGAGATCTTGCCAGTGAATCATTGTCTGCCCCTATGTTGTGATAACCTGAACACCCTGCCTTATTGATGGCGAAAAGTGTAACGCGAAGATGGAATTACTATTTTTAGGCACGTCAGCGGGAGTCCCCACTCGCTCACGCAATGTAACGGCAATTTTACTGAATCTGCAACACCCGACTCAGGCGGGGCTGTGGCTTTTTGATTGCGGTGAAGGGACGCAGCATCAGATGCTGACCACCCCTTTCAATCCAGGAAAACTCGATCGTATTTTTATCAGCCATCTGCACGGCGATCACCTGTTTGGTTTACCGGGACTACTGTGCAGTCGCTCAATGGCCGGCAATGTCCAGCCTCTGACGCTTTACGGGCCAAAAGGGTTGCGAGAGTTTACCGAAACCGCATTACGTCTGAGCGGCTCCTGGACCGATTATCCGATGGAAATTGTGGAAATCACCGCAGGTGAGATTGTCGATGACGGCCTGCGTAAAGTCACGGCGTACCCGCTGGCGCATCCGCTGGAGTGCTACGGTTTTCGCATTCAAGAGCATGACAAACCCGGTGCGCTTGACGCTAACGCCCTGAAGGCGGCAGGTGTTAAAGCGGGCCCGTGGTTTCAGGATTTGAAAGCCGGGAAAACTATCGTGCTGGAGGATGGACGTACGATCCACGGCGCCGACTTCCTCTCCCCGGCCACCAGGGGAAAATCAGTCGCTATTTTCGGTGACACAGGACCCTGCGCGTCCGCCATTGAACTGGCTCGAGGTGTAGATGTCATGGTACACGAAACCACGCTGGATGCCTCAATGGAGGAGAAAGCGAACAGTCGCGGGCACAGCTCAACCCGACAAGCCGCACAGCTGGCGCTGGATGCCGGAGTGGGACGCCTGATCATGACCCACGTTAGCTCACGCTATGATGAAAAAGGCTGTCAGCGTTTGCTTGAAGAGTGCAAAGCGATTTTTCCAGACACGGAACTGGCACACGATTTCGCCATTTTCAGCGTTTAACGCTTTATTTTTCCGCCTCAGTGCCGATAACAGTGGAAAGGCTGGCTTTCACACTGAGGACAGGATGAACAATTTCCAGAAAGATATTGATGACAGGACAAACCTAACCCTGTCTAACCGTTTTGAACTGCTGCTATTTCGCCTCGGCAAATCTGTTGAGGAGCAGAAATCAGAGCTATTTGGCATCAACGTATTCAAGCTGCGTGAAATCGTGCCGATGCCGACCTTTACGCGTCCGGCTGGTATGAAGGCCCCGCTGCTGGGTATGGTTAATATTCGCGATCAGGTGATCCCGGTGATTGACCTGCCCGCCGTCGCGGGCTGTAAACCAGAGACCGGACTCAACATCCTGTTGATCACAGAATATGCCCGCAGCGTCCAGGCATTTGCGGTGGAGTCAGTGGAAAACATTATGCGCCTGGACTGGCAACAGGTGCATACCGCCGAGAAAGCCGTCAATGGTCGCTATATCACCAGTATCGCTTGCCTGGACGACAACAAAGAGACCAACAACCTGGCGCTGGTGCTCGACGTTGAGCAGATCTTGTATGACATAGTACCGGCGAACCACGACCTGCGCGCAACCGATCTGAAAACCAATAAATTCAACATCACGCCGGGTGCGGTGGCGATTGTGGCAGATGATTCAAAGGTGGCCCGCGCAATGCTGGAAAAAGGGCTTAACGCCATGGAAATCCCGCATCTGATGCATGTAACGGGCCAGGATGCGTGGGAAAAAATACAGCAGCTTTCCGCAGAAGCACTGGCGGAGGGCAAGCCTATTAGCGAGAAGATCGCCCTGGTACTCACCGATCTCGAAATGCCGGAGATGGACGGTTTTACGCTTACCCGCAAAATAAAAACCGACGAACGCCTGAAGAAGATCCCGGTCGTTATCCACTCTTCGCTTTCCGGTAGTGCGAACGAAGATCATGTTCGCCGAGTAAAAGCGGATGGCTACGTGGCCAAATTCGAAGTCAATGAGCTTTCTTCAGTGATCCAGGAAGTGATGGATCGCACAGCAAAAGGCATCAGCGGTCCGCTGGTGAGCCGTCAGCTATTGAACTGACCGTATTTCACGCATAAAAAAACCCGCCGAGGCGGGTTTTTTCGTTACTGCATGTAGCCTTACATCAGCGGAGTCGCTAACTGCACAATGCTGATCAGCGGTTGCGGGTAAATACCCAGCACCAGTACCAGCAGGGCAGAAATCAGCACCACGATACCGCCCGCGCTGTACTGCCAGTTGGATGGCGCATCGCGGTTCAGCTGTTGCGGTGCGCTCAGGTACAGGCTCACGGCAACACGCAGGTAGTAGTACAAACCAATCGCCGAACCGACCACCACAGCGGCAACCAGCCACCACAGGTTAGCCTGCACACCGACTGCCAGTACGTAGAACTTACCGATAAAGCCCAGCGTCATCGGGATACCGGCCAGAGACAGCATCATTACCGTCATCACTGCCGCGAGGATCGGACGATGCCAGAACAGACCACGGTAGGAGAACAGAGAGTCCGCATCCGGGCCACGGTACGGGCTGGACATCAGGCTGACCACACCGAACGCGCCGAGGCTGCTGAACAGGTAACCGGCCAGGTAAACGCCAACCGCTTCCATCGACATCTCGCCGCTCTGCAGAGCAATCAGCGCCACCAGCAGGTAGCCGAGATGAGAGATAGAAGAGTAACCGAGCAGACGTTTAATATTGGTCTGGCTCAGCGCCATCAGGTTACCGAAGATGATGGAAGCAAAGGCAATCACGCCCAGTACAATACGTACCGCTTCGCTATCCCCTACCGGTGCGTACAGGAACAGACGCATCACCACGCCGAAGATAGCGATTTTGCTCGCCGTCGCCAGGAAGGTGGAAACCGGAGCCGGAGCGCCCTGGTAAACGTCTGGCGTCCACAGGTGGAACGGAACCAGCGAAAGTTTAAAGCCGAGGCCAACAATCATCAGACCGAAGCCCGCCAGCAGCAGCGGTTCGTGCAGCATGCCGTCGCCGAGGCTCTTACCGAGCGCAACAAACGACAGATTGCCAGACTGCGCGTACACCAGCGCCATACCGAACAGCAGGAAGGAAGACGCTGCGGCAGACAGAATGGTGTATTTGATACTGGCTTCCAGCGAACGTTTCTGACGGAACGCATAGCCAACCAGACCAAACAGCGGCAGAGAGATCAGCTCAATACCAAGGAACAGCGCCGCCAGATGGTTAGCGTTAGCCAGCAGAATACCGCCGAGTGCGGCAATCAGCACCAACAGGTAGAACTCTTCCCGGTTGTCGTCGTAGCCTTCCAGCCACGGGTAAGCAAAGGTACAGGTGGCAAGACTCGCCAGCAGCACCAGTCCGGTGTAGAGCATGGCGAAACCGTCAACCCGCATCAGCGGGGTGACGTCCATGGCGCCCGCCTGGCCAACAAACCAGAGCGAAACCAGCGCGGCGTTAAGCCCAATGACCGATAACGTGGCATTGAGGAAGTGATTGCGTCGCCACGCAATGGAGAGCATCACAACCACCACCGTCAAGCCGACGATCAGCAGCGGTAGCAGCGCAATCAGGTGTTGTGGAGTTATTGTCATGGCGATTTACGGCCTTGTAGTAGTAACGGAATTAACAAACCACTGCTGGATGTTGCTCATCGCAGAATGCGAGGTATCCAGAATCGGCTGCGGATAGAAGCCAAGCAGTACCAGAAGCACGACCAGCAACAGGATGATAAACAGCTCACGCAGCGACATCCCTGGCAGTTCAACACTGGCAATCTGGCTCTTCGCTTTACCGAAGTAAGCGCGATGCAACATCGCCAGCGAGTAAACAGAGGCAAACACCAGACCAAAGGTCGAGATCACGGTAATGACCGGAACTACCTGGTAGCTGCCGAACAGAATCATAAATTCGCCAACGAAGTTACCTGTACCCGGCATACCCAGCGTACACACGGCGAAGAACATCGACAGCGCAGGCAACCATTTCATTTTGCCCCACAGGCCGCCCATCATACGCATATCACGCGTGTGCAGACGTTCGTACAGCTGACCACACAGAATGAACAGACCGGCTGCGGACAGACCGTGCGCAATCATCTGGATAACAGCACCCTGGTACGCCAGCTGGCTGCCGGTGTAGATAGCAATCAGTACGAAGCCCATGTGCGATACGGAGGTGTAAGCGATCAGGCGTTTGATATCGTACTGATTAAAGGCCATCCACGCGCCGTAGAAGATACCGATAACGCCCAGCCACATTGCGATAGGTGCAAACTCCGCCGACGCGTTCGGGAACAGCGGCAGAGAGAAGCGCAGCAGACCATAAGCCGCGGTTTTCAGCAAGATCCCCGCCAGGTCAACGGAACCTGCCGTCGGCGCCTGGGAGTGTGCATCCGGCAACCAGCCGTGCAGCGGAACCACCGGCATTTTCACCGCGAAGGCGATGAAGAAGCCCAGCATCAGCAGATATTCCACACCGTGGGACATCGGGGTATTCAGCAACTCTTCATAGTTGAAGGTCCACACACCGGTCGCTTTATAGTGCACAAACACCAGCGCCAGGATGGCAATCAACATCACCAGACCACTCGCCTGGGTATAAATGAAGAACTTGGTCGCCGCCGTGATACGCGTTTTACCGTCAGAGGCTTTATGCCCCCACAACGCGATCAGGAAGTACATCGGCACCAGCATCATTTCCCAGAAGAAGAAGAACAGGAACATGTCGATGGCAAGGAACACGCCGATCACGCCGCCTAAGATCCACATCAGGTTCAGATGGAAGAAGCCCTGGTATTTTTCGATTTCATTCCAGGAGCAAAGTACCGCCAGAACACCGAGCAGACCGGTCAGCACTACCATCAGCAGCGACAGACCGTCGATAGCCAGATGAATAGAGATGCCAAAACGTGGGATCCACGGCAGGACAAACTCAGACTGCCACTGCGGAATGCCAGCGGATTGCGTCAGTGAATAGCCGCCCTGCAACCACAGTTGCAGGCCAAGCGCCAGCGTCAATCCCATGGTAATCAGCGCGATCCAGCGCGGCACCTTCACGCCAAAGCGTTCGGTCTGCCAGCACAGGAAGCCACCAATAAAGGGAATTAATATTAGCCAGGGTAGTAACATGGCGATCTTTATTCCTTGTTAAAGTCCCATCAGGACCTGATTTTCAACGAATTCTCAAACAGAAAATTCACTTCGGATTGCGGCTTTTTTTGCCCGGCGGCGCGAACGCTTACCGGGCCTACAGATTCCCGTAGGTCGGATAAGCGCGAGCGCCATCCGACATCAACCCCACAATCCTCAAACTCAACGCAGTACCATCAACAGTGCCAGCACAACGACGGCGCCGATGCTCATTGATGCGACATACCAGCGCAGATAACCGTTCTCGCTCAACAACAGGCCTTTACCTGCAAAGCGGGAAAGGATCGCCGGAATGTTCATCATTGAGTTGAGCGGATCGCGTTTCAGCAACCAGGCAACACCCAGGAACGGCTTGACGAACACTTTGTCATACAGCCAGTCGAAGCCCCAGGCGTTATACCACCAGGTACCCAGCAGGCGGCCCGGCGCACTGTTGGCAATCGATGTCACAAGCTGGCGTTTACCCAGCCACAGCCATGCTGCAATCAGGATGCCCGCAATCGCTACGATACCGGAGGTAATTTCCAGCGTCATGACGCGACCATGCTCAAGCTCGGTCGTCGCAGGCAGTACACCCTGCAGCGGCGGCACAATCAGCGCGCCAACGAAGGTGGACAGGATCATCAGCACAATCAGCGGCAGATGATGGGTAATCCCCTTCCCTGCATGAGCGTGAATTTGTTCTTTACCGTGGAACACGATGAAAATCATACGGAAGGTGTACAGAGAGGTCATGAACGCACCGACCAGACCTGCAACCATCAGATTAATATGACCATTCGCCATTGCACCGGCCAGAATCTCATCCTTACTGAAGAAGCCAGCGGTAATCAGCGGCAGAGCCGACAGCGCCGCGCCACCGATCAGGAAGCAGAGATACACCAGCGGAATTGACTTACGCAGTCCGCCCATCTTGAAGATGTTCTGTTCGTGGTGGCAAGCCAGGATAACCGAGCCGGATGCCAGGAACAGCAGCGCTTTAAAGAAGGCGTGCGTCATCAGGTGGAAAATCGCCGCATCCCACGCCTGTACACCGAGAGCCAGGAACATATAACCAATCTGGCTCATGGTGGAGTACGCAAGAACGCGTTTGATGTCGGTCTGTACCAGCGCAGCAAAACCCGCCAGCACCAGAGTGATGGCACCGATAATCCCCACCAGGTGCAGGATTTCTGGGGTCATCAGGAACAGGCCGTGCGTACGTGCAATCAGGTAGACACCGGCGGTAACCATCGTCGCAGCGTGGATAAGCGCAGAGACAGGCGTCGGGCCGGCCATCGCATCAGCAAGCCATGTTTGCAACGGCAACTGCGCAGATTTACCGACCGCACCGCCCAGCAGCATCAGGGTTGCCCACATCAGCATGTTGTTACCATCTGCAAAGTGCGCAGGCGCCAGTTCCACCATTTCGCGGAAGTTCAGCGTGCCCAGCTCGTTGTAGAGGATGAACAGCGCGAACGCCAGGAATACGTCACCAACACGGGTTACCACAAAGGCTTTCATTGCCGCAGCGCCATTCTTCGGATCGGTATAGTAGAAACCAATCAGCAGATAGGAGCACAGGCCCACACCTTCCCAGCCGAGGTACATCAGCAGCAGGTTATCCGCCAGCACCAGAACCACCATGCTGGCGATAAACAGGTTGGTGTAGGCGAAGAAACGAGAATAGCCCTCTTCTCCGCGCATATACCAGGAGGCGAACATGTGGATCAGGAAACCGACGCCGGTCACCACGGAGAGCATGGTCAGCGACAGGCCGTCCAGCACCAGGTTAAAACCGATGTTGAAGTCGCCGACTGACATCCAGGTCCACAGCGGCTGGCTGTAAGCCTGCTGGCCATTGGCAAAGAAATCAACGCCAACAAACGCAGTCACCAGCGCGGCCAGACCAATCGACCCGATACCCACGGTAGCGGACAGATTTTCTGACCAACGACCACGAGAAAACGCCAGTAATACAAAGCCAATAAATGGCAGAATAATGGTTAAGGCAAGCATGTTCATCCACGCATCTCACTTACTGAATCGATGTTCAGGTTCTGGCGGCGGCGATGAAGTTGCAGCAACAGCGCAAGTCCAATGCTCGCTTCCGCAGCCGCAAGGCTGATAGCGAGAATGTACATCACCTGACCATCGGTCTGGCCCCAGTAGCTTCCGGCGACCACAAAGGCCAGCGCGGAGGCGTTAATCATGATTTCCAGTCCGATCAGCATAAACAGCAGATTGCGGCGGATAACCAGACCGGTCAAACCCAGGACGAATAAAATCGCAGCGAGGATCAGTCCATGTTGTAAGGGGATCATGCGTGCTCCTCCGTTTTTCTTTTCGCGCGGTCATCAGTGCGATTGCTCAGCACTTCACCTGAACGCTCTTCGCGCCCCACGTGGAAGGCCACAACCAGGCCCGCCAGCAGCAGCATCGAAGCCAGTTCGACCGCCAGTACATACGGTCCGAACAGGGAAATACCGACTGCTTTCGCGCTAATTGGCGTCCCGTCGATGCCCTGATCGTTTACGCCCAGAATGGCGTAAACAATGACCACCAGCATGATGGCCGACAGAATCGCCGGACCAATCCACACCTGAGGTTTCAGCCACTGGCGTTCCTGTTCAATTTCAGAACCACCGAGGTTGAGCATCATTACCACGAATACGAACAGCACCATGATAGCGCCCGCGTAGACGATAATTTCCAGCGCACCGGCGAAGTAAGCGCCTAACGAGAAGAACACCCCAGAAATCGCCAGCAGCGAAATAATCAGATACAGCAGTGCGTGTACCGGATTGGTGTGGGTGATCACCCGCAAGGTTGCGAGAATGGCTATCAGGCCACAGATATAAAAAGCGAACTCCATTGCCCCTCTCCTTACGGTAACAGGCTCTTGACGTCGATAGGCTTGGCTTCGTTCTCTGCTTCGCCCTTATCTTTGCCGTCGATTGCCATACCTGCCATCCGGTAGAAGTTATATTCCGGGTATTTGCCCGGACCGGAGATCAGCAGATCCTCTTTCTCGTAAACCAGGTCCTGGCGCTTGTACTCACCCAGCTCGAAATCTGGAGTCAGCTGAATAGCCGTTGTCGGACAGGCTTCTTCGCACAGGCCGCAGAAAATGCAGCGTGAGAAGTTAATGCGGAAAAACTCCGGATACCAGCGGCCATCTTTGGTCTCTGCTTTTTGCAAAGAGATACAGCCTACCGGACACGCTACCGCACACAGGTTACAGGCAACGCAGCGCTCTTCACCGTCTGGATCACGAGTCAGAACGATACGACCACGAAAACGGGGCGGTAGATAGACCGGCTCTTCCGGGTACATCTGCGTTTCGCGTTTCGCGAACGCATGCAGGCCGATCATCCAGATACTGCGTACCTGGGTGCCGAAACCTACGAACAATTCTTTTAAGGTCATGGTCTTTGTGTCCCTTATTGCGCCTGCCAGAGAATGACAGCCGCAGTTACCAGCAAGTTGACGAGCGTCAGCGGCAGACAGACTTTCCAGCCGAAGGACATTACCTGGTCATAACGAGGACGCGGTAACGACGCACGAATCAAAATGAACATCATCATGAAGAACGCGGTTTTCAGCGCGAACCAGACGAATGGCGGTAAGAACGGGCCATGCCAGCCACCGAAGAACAGGGTAACCATCAGTGCAGAAATGGTGACGATACCGATGTATTCACCCACGAAGAACAGACCGAATTTCATACCGGAATATTCAATGTGGTAACCGTCGGCCAGTTCCTGCTCGGCTTCTGGCTGGTCAAACGGGTGACGGTGACACACCGCCACGCCCGCGATGGCAAAGGTGACAAAACCAAAGAACTGCGGAATAACGTTCCAGATATCAGCCTGGTTGTTGACGATGTCGGTCATGTTAAATGAACCGGCCTGCGCCACCACGCCCATCAGGGAAAGTCCGAGGAACACTTCGTAGCTTAGGGTCTGCGCAGACGCACGCATCGCACCGAGCAGGGAGTATTTGTTGTTACTGGACCAGCCGGCGAACAGCACTGCGTATACCGCGAGGCCCGCCATCATCAGGAAGAACAGGATCCCGATGTTCAGGTCAGCAACCACCCAGTTCGGACTCACCGGCACGATGGCGAAAGCCAGCAGCAGCGAGGTGAAGGCGATCATCGGTGCCAGGGTAAAGATGACGCGATCCGAGAATTTCGGGATCCAGTCTTCTTTAAAGAACATCTTGATCATGTCCGCAACCAGCTGGAGCGAACCGCCCCAGCCAACACGGTTCGGTCCGTAACGGTTCTGGAACAGACCCAGCAGACGACGTTCGCCAAAGCTCATGAATGCCCCGCAGGTGACCACCACCAGCAGGATCACCACCGCTTTGAGAATGCTCAGCAGGATCTCAATCAGATCGGGTGTAATCCAACTCATTGTTGTGCCTCCTGCAGATCCTCAAGACGCGCACCTGCCAGAACCGGCGCGATGCCAGGCATGCCCATCGGTAAACCAACCTGCCCTGCCGTTAATCCTTCAGCGATTTCAACCGGCAGCGTAACCGTGTTGCCATCGTAGCTGAAAGAAACGCGCGTACCGGCATTAACACCCAACTTCGCGGCATCAGCCGGGTTGAGTTTGATGTACGGCTGCGGCATACGGGTCTGGAAGACCGGCGCACGCTGGGACATTTCGTCACTGCCAAACAGGTGATAGTAAGGCGCGATACGCCACTGACCATCCTGAGCCTGGAAGCTCGCCGGAACGGTAGTGAAGTAATCCATACCATCCGCAGAAGCTTCGATCAGGCGCACGCCCGGATCGCCATGACGCAGTTTACCGCCCACTTCATCCTGGAACTTGTTCCACGCCTGTGGGGAGTTCCAGCCCGGAGCCCAGGCAAACGGAATTTGTGAACGCGGTGCAGACGGCTGGTTGTTCCCTTCCATAGAGAAAGCGAACATAGTGTCTTTGTCCTGCGGTTGACGCGGTTCGTGTACGCTGATGTTGGCGCGCATTGCGGTACGCCCACTGTAGCGGTGCGGTTCACGCGCCAGCTTCTGTCCACGGATACGGAAGCTTGCGTCCGGCGCGGCATCTTTAATGCCCGCCAGCTGCGGCAACTTCTCAACGACTGCGTCGATAACGTGGTCGAGCTGCGTCCAGTCCACTTCACGGCTCTGCACGGTGCTGTGCAGCGAGTGCAGCCAGCGCCAGCTTTCCAGCATTACGGTGTTGCTGTCGTAGTAGGATGGGTCATAGACCTGGAAGAAACGCTGGGCGCGGCCTTCGTTGTTAATCACCGTACCATCGCTTTCGGCGAAGCTTGCAGCGGAAAGCACCAGATGGGCGTTTTCCATAATTGCCGTACGCTGATGGTCAACGACCAGTACCAGCGGCGCTTTCGCCAGCGCGGCATCAACGCGAGCGGCTGAAGCATGGCGATGCAGGTCATTTTCCAGCACCACAACAGCGTCAGCGCGGCCTGTTTCCAGCTCGGTCAGCGCATCGTCAAGGGAACCACCGCCAATCATGCCGAGGCCCATGCTGTTAACCGAGCGAGCAATCATGGTGATGCCAACGTCTGCGCCACGGCCTTTCAGCGCCTTCGCCACGTTGGCAGCCGCCTGAATCACTTCGGCGCTACCGGCGTTGGTGCCGGAAATAATCAGTGGTTTCTTCGCCCCGGCTAGTGCCTGAACGATAACGTCAATTTTGTTCTGCAGGTCACGGTCAATACCGTCAACCGCCGGCGCGTTGTTATCCAGCGCGTGGGCGATAGCGAAACCTAAACGCGCCTGATCTTCAACCGGTGCGCGATAGGTCCAAGCGGCGATATCGTCCAGACGGGTGTTATCGACGTTGGTAACGAACAGCGGATGCTTAGCACGCTGGCCGATATTAAGGATTGCTGCGATCTGCCAGTCAGCCACTTTCTGTGCCGCCGCCATTTCACGCGCTTTACCTTTCACCGCCTGACGCACCGCCAGCGCAACGCGTGCGCCGGTCTGGGTGACATCTTCGCCCAGCACCAGAACCGCATCATAAGATTCGATTTCGCGCAGAGCCGGAGTATGAATCCCGCCGTCACGCAGTACGCTCAACGCCAGTTGCAGACGATCCAGTTCGCCCTGAGCGATACCGGTATAGAAGTTATCCGCACCGACCAGTTCACGCAGCGCGAAGTTACTTTCAACGCTGGCGCGCGGGGAGCCGATACCAATCACTTTCTTCGACTGACGCAGAATATCTGCCGCGCCCTGCATCGCCTGCTCGGCGTTCAGCGTGATCAGGTCATCGCCACGACGCTGTACCGGCTGACGCGGACGGTCTTTCAGGTTCACGTAACCATAGCCGAAACGACCACGGTCGCAGAGGAAGTAGTGGTTAACGGTACCGTTATAACGGTTTTCGATACGACGCAGTTCACCGTAGCGCTCGCCCGGGCTGGTGTTACAGCCGATGGAACACTGCTGGCAGATGCTCGGCGCAAACTGCATGTCCCATTTACGGTTATAACGCTCGGAGTGCGTTTTATCGGTGAAGACGCCGGTTGGACAAATTTCGACCAGGTTGCCAGAGAATTCGCTTTCGAGCGTACCGTCTTCCGGACGACCGAAGTAGACGTTGTCATGTGCGCCATACACGCCCAGATCCGCACCATCGGCGTAATCTTTGTAGTAACGTACACAGCGATAGCAGGCGATGCAGCGGTTCATTTCGTGAGAGATGAACGGCCCCAGGTCCTGGTTACGGTGAGTACGCTTCGTGAAGCGGTATCGACGGAAGCTGTGACCGGTCATGACGGTCATATCCTGCAGGTGGCAGTTGCCGCCCTCTTCACAGACCGGACAGTCGTGCGGGTGGTTAGTCATCAACCACTCCACGACGCTTTCGCGGAACTGCTTCGCTTCTTCGTCATCAATAGAAATAAAGGTGCCTTCGGTGGCCGGTGTCATACAAGACATCACCAGGCGACCACGCGTGTCTTCCGCGTTCTGATATTGCTTCACCGCACACTGGCGGCAAGCACCGACGCTTCCCAGCGCCGGGTGCCAGCAAAAGTACGGAATATCAAGGCCAAGAGACAGACAAGCTTCCAGCAGGTTGTCCGCTCCGTTGACCTCATATTCTTTGCCGTCTACATGAATCGTAGCCATAGTCAGCATGCTTCCAGTTGGCTCGGTCGTAACCGAGCGTTAATCGAATTTCTTATCGCGACACAGGGCTAACCCTGTGATCACCAGCGCTCTTTCAGCAGGTTCGGCTGAATACCACCAATAGCGTGGGTATTGCTGAAGGTCTGCTTGATGCCAGCTTCGAATTCTTCGCGGAAATATTTAATGGCGCTCTGCAGCGGTTCCACTGCACCCGGTGCGTGTGCACAGAAGGTTTTACCCGGGCCGAGGAAACGACACAGTTGCTCAAGTGTCTCGATATCCCCAGGCTGGCCTTCGCCACGCTCAAGCGCGCGCAGAATTTTCACACTCCACGGCAGACCATCACGGCACGGCGTACACCAGCCACAGGACTCGCGGGCAAAGAACTCTTCGAGGTTACGCACCAGAGGAACCATGCCAATCTCGTGATCGACAGCCATTGCCAGCGCGGTGCCCAAACGGCTACCTGCTTTACCAATGCTTTCGAATTCCATCGGCAGATCGAGGTGTGCTTCGGTCAGGAAGTCAGTCCCCGCGCCGCCAGGTTGCCAGGCTTTGAACTTCAGGCCATCGCGCATGCCGCCCGCGTAATCTTCGAGGATCTCACGCGCGGTAGTACCGAAAGGCAGTTCCCACAGGCCTGGGTTCTTCACACGACCGGAGAAGCCCATCAGCTTGGTGCCCGCGTCTTTGCTCTTCGAAATGTTCTGGTACCACTCCACGCCGTTCGCGAGGATAGCCGGTACGTTACACAGGGTTTCGACGTTGTTTACGCAGGTCGGCTTACCCCATGCGCCAGAGCTTGCCGGGAACGGCGGCTTGGAGCGTGGGTTAGCACGGCGACCTTCGAGGGAGTTGATCAGCGCGGTTTCTTCACCGCAGATGTAACGCCCTGCCCCAGTGTGGACAAACAGTTCGAAGTCGAAACCGGTGCCCATAATGTTTTTGCCTAGCAGACCGGCTTCGGTCGCTTCGGCGATAGCGCGACGCAGATGCACGGCTGCTTCGATATATTCACCGCGCAGGAAGATGTAACCACGGTACGCTTTCAGCGCAAACGCGGAAATCAGCATGCCTTCCACCAGCAGGTGCGGCAGCTGTTCCATCAGCAGACGGTCTTTATAGGTGCCCGGCTCCATTTCATCGGCGTTACACAGCAGGTAACGGAT
Organism: Citrobacter freundii ATCC 8090 = MTCC 1658 = NBRC 12681; assembly: GCF_011064845.1. Lineage (NCBI taxonomy): Bacteria > Pseudomonadati > Pseudomonadota > Gammaproteobacteria > Enterobacterales > Enterobacteriaceae > Citrobacter > Citrobacter freundii. Next base: position 3,358,187 of record NZ_CP049015.1, read on the forward strand.
GTTCATGGATTCGTCTTTCGGCATCAGGCTCCACTTCAGACCAGTGGAAAAGCCCGCGCCGCCGCGCCCTTTCAGGCCAGCGTCTTTTACCTGATTAACGATTTCATCCGGTGACAGCCCGGTCAGGGCCTTACGCGCACCTTCGTAGCCGTTCTTGCTACGGTATTCATCCAGCCAGACCGGCTGTTTGTCATCACGCAGACGCCAGGTCAGCGGATGGGTTTCGGGAGTACGGATAATGTCTTTCATTTATACCGCTCCAGCAGTTCGGGAATGCCTTCCGGGGTCAGATGAGCGTGAGTATCCTCATCGATCATCATGTTTGGCCCTTTGTCGCAGTTCCCCAGGCAACAGGTCGGCAGCAGCGTAAAGCGACCATCAAAAGTCGTCTGCCCCGGCTTGATGTTGAGTTTTTTCTCAAGCGCGGCCTGGATCCCCTGGTAGCCGTTGATATGGCACACCACGCTGTCGCAATAGCGGATCACGTGGCGACCTACCGGCTGGCGGAAGATCTGGCTATAAAACGTAGCAACACCTTCTACGTCGCTTGCCGGAATACCCAGCACATCAGCGATCGCATAGATCGCCCCATCCGGCACCCAGCCACGCTGTTTCTGAACGATTTTCAGCGCTTCAATGGACGCCGCACGCGGGTCTTCGTAGTGGTGCTTCTCGTGCTCAATCGCTTCACGCTCAGCCGCACTCAGCTCAAAAGCCTCGGTTTGTGGTTGTTGATTCTCGTGCATAATTAGCGGTCCACATCTGACATAACAAAATCGATACTACCCAGATGGACGATTAGGTCGGACACCAGGCTGCCACGTACCGCTACCGGGATCTGCTGCAGGTGCGCATAGCTCGGGGTACGGATACGGGTACGGTAACTCATGGTGCTGCCATCGCTGGTCAGGTAGTAACTGTTGATACCCTTGGTCGCTTCTACCATCTGGAAGGACTCGTTTGCCGGCATAACCGGACCCCACGAAACCTGCAGGAAGTGGGTGATAAGGGTTTCGATATGTTGCAGCGTGCGCTCTTTCGGTGGCGGCGTCGTCAGCGGGTGATCCGCTTTGAACGGGCCTTCCGGCATGTTATTGAGGCACTGCTCAAGGATGCGCAGACTCTGGCGCAGCTCTTCAACTTTCAGCATCACGCGGGTATAGCAGTCGGACACACCGCCGCCAACCGGGACCTCAAAGTCAAAGTTTTCATAGCCAGAGTACGGACGCGCTTTACGCACGTCGAAATCAATACCGGTCGCACGCAGCGCAGCACCGGTACAACCCCAGTCCAGCGCTTCTTTCTTACCGTAAGCGGCAACACCCTGCGAACGGCCTTTCAGGATGGTGTTACGCAGCGCGGCTTTCTCGTAAGAATCCAGACGTTTTGGCATCCAGTCGAGGAAATCACGCAGCAGTTTGTCCCAACCGCGCGGCAGATCGTGTGCCACACCGCCGATACGGAACCAGGCCGGGTGCATACGGAAACCGGTGATCGCTTCCACGACGTCGTAGATTTTCTGACGATCGGTAAAGGCGAAGAATACCGGGGTCATCGCGCCGACGTCCTGAATGAACGTGGAGATGTACAGCAGATGACTGTTGATACGGAATAGTTCAGACAGCATGACGCGAATCACGTTGACGCGATCCGGCGTGGTGATGCCTGCCAGTTTCTCAACCGCCAGTACGTAAGGCATTTCGTTAACGCAGCCGCCGAGGTACTCGATACGGTCGGTGTACGGAATGTAGCTGTGCCAGGACTGACGTTCGCCCATCTTTTCAGCGCCACGGTGGTGGTAGCCGATGTCAGGTACGCAGTCGACGATTTCTTCGCCATCAAGCTGCAGCACAATACGGAACGCACCGTGGGAAGACGGGTGGTTAGGACCGAGGTTGAGGAACATGAAGTCCTCATTTTCGGTGCTACGCTTCATGCCCCAATCTTCAGGTTTGAAGGTCAGCGCTTCCATTTCCAGATCCTGTTTGGCTTTAGTCAGCTCAAACGGGTCGAATTCAGTCGCACGCGCCGGGTAGTCTTTACGCAGCGGATGGCCTTCCCAGGTATGCGGCATCAGCAGACGCGTCAGGTGCGGGTGACCTTCGATATCGATGCCAAACATTTCCCAGGTTTCACGCTCATACCAGTTGGCGTTCGGGAACAGTTTGGTGAAAGTCGGTACGCGCAGATCGTTTTCAGACAAAGCCACCTTGAGCATGATATCGCGATTGCGTTCAATGGAGATCAGGTGATAGAAAACGGAAAAATCCGCGGCGGGTAACCCTTCGCGGTGCGTACGCAGACGTTCGTCCATGCCGTGTAAGTCAAACAGCATGACGTAAGGTTTCGGCAGTCTCTTTAAGAAATCGCCAACTTCCAGTAATTGTTCACGCTTGACCCAAACAACGGGTACCCCGGTGCGAGTCGCCTGAACGGTAAAGGCATCCGGCCCAAAACGGTTGCGCAGTTCGCCAATGACCGGGTCATCAAGGTGATCCCGTGTTTGCCATGCAGCGTCTTGCGCGGTTAAGTCGGTCATATTGTTCACCATTGCAAATGGTCCGTGGTGGTCGGCAGTGCTTCGCGCTATTTATGTAGTGATAAGCGAAGGAAGTGCTGCTGCCGACAGGCGCAAATTAAATCTCGTCTGGTGTACGAAGATTCGTTACAGCAATACGTTCGCCGCGTTTACGCTCGCGTTCTGATTGCATATTGGCGCGATAAACGCCCTGATCGCCAACCACCCAGGAGAGCGGACGGCGTTCTTTGCCAATGGAATCTTGCAGCAGCATCAGAGCCTGCATATACGCTTCTGGGCGCGGCGGACATCCCGGGATGTACACATCGACCGGAATAAATTTATCAACGCCCTGCACTACAGAATAGATGTCGTACATCCCGCCGGAGTTGGCGCATGCGCCCATGGAAATAACCCATTTCGGTTCCAGCATCTGATCGTAGAGGCGCTGAATAACTGGCGCCATTTTGGTAAAGCAGGTTCCGGCTACGACCATCAGGTCAGCCTGACGCGGCGATGCACGCAGTACTTCCGCACCAAAACGGGCCACATCGTGCACGGCGGTAAACGAGGTCACCATCTCAACGTAGCAGCAGGAAAGGCCAAAGTTATATGGCCAAATTGAGTTTTTACGGCCCCAGTTAACCATGTCATGCAGTTTGCCCATGAACACGTTTTTGTTAACTTCTTGTTCCAGGGGGTCGGTTACGATCTCCTGTTTTTGCAGGGGGTAACGGTCGTTCTCACCGTTAGGATCTATGCGGGTGAGCGTATAATCCATCTTAATGCCTCGCGGTTAGCGTTGACGATTAGCGATACTGTTCGTTTCCGGGTTCATACGCTCGCGGCGTGAACGCGCGGGCGTCCAGTCCAGCGCGCCAATACGCACCAGATAAACCAGACCTGCCAGTAACACAAAAATAAAAATTGCAGCTTCCACAAAGCCAATCCAACCGCTTTCACGGATAGAAGTTGACCATGCGAACAGATACAGCGCTTCAACGTCGAAGATAACGAAGAACATGGCTACCAGATAAAACTTGGCAGACAGGCGCAGGCGGGCGGTGCCGACCGAGTCGATACCTGATTCAAACGGCACGTTTTTAGATCTCGCGCGTGCGCGACCCCCTAAAAACCAGCCGCCGACGAGCATCAGGCAGCACAGGCCAATGGCAACGATAAGAAAGATAGCGAATGCCCAGTGATGAGCGATGATTTCAGTGGATGTTGACATACTCATTGCTTACTCATCAAAAGTAGCGCCAAATTCTCTGCTCTTTTCGGCAGATGAACGCCACATCGATTCATGGGGAGGAATAAAAAAAACCTTACAATCACTGTGAAAAATCATTTTATACAGCTAATTGATGGGTTTTTTTACTCCTTTCTATAACCTTTTGTCAACTTTAACAAAAGTTTCCTCACATTATTTTACACTACTCCAACTCCATTAACATAAAGTGCTCTTTAGACCCATTTCGATTGCATCATCGGTCATTTTTAATGTTGTTGAATCGTGTCCGTAGTGAAGTAAAAAAGATAATACACGTCTATTTTGACAGGAATTCACCCAGATGCCTCCCCCTAAATGGGAGTATTTTCTTGATCTGTGACACGCTTTTGTTAATTCACCATAAAAAACAGCAACAATTTCTCTAGTTTTTTAACATGGAAACATTTAGCAACGCGGCTGATTATTTTTCACCCTATTGTCAGTCTGTTTTTTTACCTGCTGATTTTGTTAAGTTTTAGTATATGAATGAACAGAAAGCAGTAATATTTGCATAAAAAAAGAGCCGCTGGATGTTTTTTCATCATCAGTGGCTCTTTTTTACACTTACATTTTTAAACGTTTTTTTGTGACGCTTTACTCAAAGTCGCCTTCAACAATCAGCGAGTCATCTCCCCCTTCAGGGGTAAACTGATTGTATTGCCAAGGATTTTGATATGTCTGCATCGACTTAAAGATAGCCTGAGCTAATTCATTTTGCGTGGCCGGATCGCTGCACAACAGATACTCGGTATCAGGCAGAGGTGGCAATCCGTCCGCCGCACCCAGTACGCGTAAATCCGGGCTCATCATTTCTACAGGACGCGCAGTAACGCCAAGCCCTGCTTTTACCGCCGCGCGGACCGCAGGCAATGTTGAAGCGACATAAGCCAGACGCCACGGGATCTGTGCGGCATTCAACGTCGCCAGCACGATATCGCGAAACGGGCTGGGATCGTCCAGCAGAACTAACGGCACCGGTTCGCCTTTTTGCAGGATATATTCGGCTGCGCAATACCAGTGCGTAGGTGAAGTCCGCAAATTCAGGCATTCAAAATCGTCAGGGCGATTCGTGGTTACCACTAAATCCACTTCTTGCGACTTAAGCATCTCCACCATGTAAGCATTGCGTTTCACTCTTACATCAAGGGCAAGTTTCGGATAAACCGAACTAATGCGGTTAAGCAGAAATGGGAGTATGGTGTCGGCGGATTCATCAGAAGCACCGATAGTTAACACCCCCTGAAGATTGTTAAACATCAATGATGAGCATGCCTCATCATTAAATCGCAGTATTTTCCTGGCGTAACCCAACAGTTGGATACCATGTTCGGTCAGCAGTTTGTTGCGTCCATGACGCGCGAACAACTCTTTCCCCACAAGTTGCTCAAGGCGCTGCATTTGCTGACTTACCGCAGACTGAGTTCGACATACTGCAGCTGCCGCAGCCGCGAAGGTATTTAGGTCGGCAACAGCAACAAAGGTTCTCAGCAGATCGAGGTCGAGGTTAATTATCGGACGATTTGCATTTATCATAGTTTTTCACTTACTCGCGGGTCATACCGGGTTAATGCTGTGCATTCAGAATCAAACAACTCCATTTGTAATGTGCCTCCCTTCAGTTTCGCTTAGTGTAACCAAGTGAAAATAAGGATGTATTTGGTTTAACAAACGAAACAATGCTCTTTCTGAGCTATTTTAAAACCCGTGATATTCATCGGAATATAGCAACGAGAAAGAGCCGTATTTTTAGCTGCCGGATGATTCTGACTAATGGAAAACATGTAAATTTTGTAAATTTAAAAAATAGTTAACGAACAATAATTTACACATTAAAAACTAACTTTTCAGTATGTTATGAACAACCAACAAACATTTGAATTATCGTAAAACTCGTACTACACACCATTTCATAGGAGTTATCTTAACCTAAAACCACTATATTTATAAGTGTTATTGCGAATAATTCCGGGCGAATTGGTGTTATGTCAGTGCAACGGTTTTCGTATTATTAGCCCACTCAATTTGATGCCGTTTAAATAATAAATAATAATTAATTAAGAATCTCTCAATTCATTAATTATGCTTAACAATGGATTCACACCGCGTCACGTAGGGATCAGACCGATAACAGAATTCGTGGATGAAACCTCAGTATTTTCGAATCGCGCCGTATCGCACATATATCGGCTGCATTTTGTTTTATAGGGCTAACTTTTTTCGACCAGACAAATCACCATACCAATACCAACAAAGCAAAACATAAATCATAAAAAACACAACAATCCAGATTATTACACTGTAATAATTGTATAATTTAGTTATTAAAAGTTAATTATCGCCCTCCTGCTTTCCAAAATCTTCTACTAAAGACCCTTCAAAACTCACCGTCGTGGGAGTACATTGTGCTGGGCTGACTTCCACGGCAGGGAGTGGCATTCACAGCTAAAAAGGTCAACGTTCATGTCCCCCATTGAAAAATCCAGCAAATTAGAAAACGTCTGTTATGACATTCGCGGCCCGGTTCTGAAGGAAGCAAAGCGCCTGGAAGAAGAAGGCAACAAAGTTCTGAAACTGAACATCGGCAACCCTGCGCCTTTCGGGTTTGAAGCACCAGATGAAATTTTAGTGGATGTGATCCGCAATTTGCCAACTGCGCAAGGATATTGCGATTCCAAAGGCCTTTATTCAGCCCGCAAAGCAATCATGCAGCATTACCAGGCCCGCGGGATGCGCGATGTAACCGTAGAAGATATCTATATCGGTAACGGCGTATCCGAATTGATTGTGCAGGCCATGCAGGCATTGCTGAACAGTGGGGACGAAATGCTGGTTCCTGCACCTGATTATCCACTGTGGACGGCGGCGGTTTCGCTCTCTGGTGGTAATGCCGTGCATTACCTGTGTGATGAATCATCAGACTGGTTCCCGGACCTGGATGATATCCGCGCCAAAATTACGCCGCGTACGCGTGGGATCGTCATCATCAACCCCAACAACCCAACCGGCGCTGTTTATTCTAAAGAGCTGCTGATGGAGATTGTTGAGATTGCTCGCCAGAACAACCTCATCATCTTTGCAGATGAGATTTACGACAAAATTCTCTACGATGACGCCGAGCACCACTCGATAGCGGCAATGGCCCCGGATCTGCTGACTATTACCTTTAACGGCCTGTCAAAAACCTATCGTGTTGCCGGTTTCCGTCAGGGCTGGATGGTACTGAACGGACCGAAGAAACATGCCAAAGGGTATATCGAAGGCCTTGAGATGCTGGCTTCTATGCGCCTGTGTGCGAACGTCCCTGCACAACATGCCATTCAGACCGCGCTGGGTGGATATCAGAGCATCAGCGAATTCATCATGCCTGGCGGACGTCTGTATGAGCAACGTAACCGCGCCTGGGAACTGCTCAATGATATTCCTGGCGTCTCTTGCGTAAAACCGCGCGGTGCACTGTATATGTTCCCGAAAATTGACGCCAAGCGCTTCAATATTCATGACGACCAGAAGATGGTGCTCGACTTCCTGTTGCAGGAAAAAGTACTGCTGGTTCAGGGGACGGCATTCAACTGGCCATGGCCGGATCATTTCCGCATCGTTACGCTGCCGCGAATTGATGATATCGAAATGTCGTTGAGTAAATTTGAGCGTTTCCTGTCAGGGTATCGCCAGCTGTAACCACGCAAAGTGCTACCGGGTTTGCATCCGGTAGCACTCTCTGCGCAAAATACCGTTACTGAAGTCACTGAGTAAGGGTCGTTATGAAGCAGAGCCACTTTTTTGCCCACCTCTCCCGTCTGAAACTCATTAACCGCTGGCCGCTGATGCGCAACGTGCGCACCGAAAACGTGTCCGAACACAGTCTGCAGGTTGCTATGGTTGCTCATGCGCTGGCCGCGATCAAAAACCGTAAATTTGGTGGTCAGGTAAATGCTGAGCGTATTGCCCTGCTGGCGATGTATCACGATGCGTCAGAGGTGTTAACCGGCGATCTTCCTACCCCAGTGAAATATTTCAACTCGCAGATTGCTCAGGAATATAAAGCGATAGAGAAAATTGCCCAGCAAAAACTGGTCGATATGGTTCCCGATGAGTTACGCGATATTTTTGCACCGCTCATTGATGAACATGCCTCAAGTGAAGAAGAAAGATCGATTGTTAAACAGGCCGATGCCCTGTGCGCGTATCTGAAGTGCCTGGAAGAACTCTCCGCCGGTAACAACGAATTTCTGCTGGCGAAAACACGTCTGGAAAAAACGCTGGAGTCACGACGCAGCGAAGAGATGGACTACTTTATGGACGTGTTTGTCCCAAGCTTTCACCTTTCATTAGATGAAATCAGCCAGGATTCACCGCTTTAAACGATTTTGCCGGATGGCGTCTAACGCCTTATCCGGCCTACAGATAACGTGATATCCGTATGCCTGATAAGCGCAGCGCCATCAGGCGTTTACTGCGGCGGTCAAAACGGAAACAGCATCGGGATCATCACCACGCACACTGCCATGACAATCACCGTAAACGGTACGCCAATCTTCACGAAGTCGCTAAAGCTGTAGTTACCCGGCCCGAGCACCAGTGTGTTTACCGGTGAAGACACTGGCGTCATAAAGGCTGCGGAAGCCGCCATCGCAATCACCATCGCAAACGGATACGGCGAAACGCCCATCGACTTTGCCGCCGCCAGCGCAATCGGCGCCATCAGTACCGCCGTCGCGGTGTTAGAGATAAATAACCCAATGGTCGCGCACAGCACGAACAGGCAGCCCAGCATCATATACGGGCCGTACCCACCACCAACGTCCATTAGCCCTTTCACCACCAGATCGACGCCGCCCGTTTTCTGTAACGCCAGCGCAAAAGGCATCATCCCGACAATCAAAATAATGCTTGGCCAGTGAATGGCTTTGTAGGCGCTTTCGGCATCGATGCAACGGAATTTTCCCATCAGCAAACAAGCGATAATCGCGGCAACCGTATTAGGGATTTCATCGGTGAGCATTAACGCGACCATCAGTACCAGACAGAAAATCGCATGCGGCGCCTGGCTGTGCGCCGGAGAAGCTTCACTGACTTCCACAGGCATATTTAGCACCACAAAATCGCGCCCTTTTTGTCCAAGCAGCGTGATCAGCTTCCAGTTGCCCACCACTAAAATGATATCGCCCATCAACAGCGGCTCATCAACCACCGCCCCGGCCAGCGCCGTACCATCGCGCTTCAGCCCAACGACATTCAGCCCGTAACGCGTACGAAAAGCGATTTCCCGTACCGTTTTGCCGATCAATTCCGACTCAGGGATCAGAGAGATTTCGGCCATGCCCACATCAAGCGCTTGCTCGGAGAAGTATTCTCCACGCAGCACCATCGGTTCCAACAGTTGCTCAGCGCAAAATTCACGCAGGTCGACATCGGCCGCAGACATATCAATCAGCAATACGTCACGAGCACGAAACTCAGAAACCCCGTTTACGTCAACGATCACGCGACGAAAGCGACGCCAGCGCTCCACGCCAATCACGTTTGCCCCGTAGCGCTCACGCAGTTTCAGGTCGTCCAGACGCTGGCCTATCATAGGAGAACCCGGGCGAATCGCCAGGCGACGCGCGCGCCCGGTCAGGCGATATTCTTTAATCAGATCGCGAAAGGTCCGGCGCTTCCAGCCGTCGCCCGGCTGCCCGGAGTCTTCACCCTTCAGCATAAAACGCATCACCAGCATATAAATTATGCCAAGTACCAACACCACCAATCCCAGTGGGGTTACGCTAAAAAAGCTAAAACCATTAAGTCCTTCACGTAACAGTTCACTGTTGACGACCAGGTTTGGCGGCGTTGCCACCAGCGTCATCATGCCGCTTATCAAGCCGGCAAAACTTAGCGGCATCATCAGGCGTGAAGGGGAAATTTCCATGCGCATGGAAACACTTAAGACAACCGGAATAAAGATGGCGACCACACCGGTCGAACTCATGAATGCACCGAGTCCAGCTACGGTTATCATCAGCAACACCAGCATTTTGACTTCACTGCTACCGGCGACCTTCACCAGCCAGGCGCCCATTACTGTCGCCACACCGGTACGCACGAGGCCGTCACCGATAATGAATAAAGCCGCTATCAAAATAACGTTAGGATCGCTGAACCCTGAAAAAGCCTCTGTGATGCTCAATGTTCCACTCAGAACAAAGGCAATAATGACCAGCAAAGCGATCGCGTCCATACGCACTCTGCCAGTTGCAAACAAGACGACGGCAATCGCCAGCAATGAGAGAACCCATATCAATTCACCGTTCACAACATATCCTTGTTAAATGAGAGGATGGACTGATTCTGCCATAAAAAAGCCCCAACAATCTGGGGCTAAATCATGATCAGGTATTTCTTATAACGACCACATTTCCGTTGGGTTGTTTGGTCACAGAAATATGTTCCAGACTGGTCAGCGAAAAATCAACCTCGTTCAGACGCGGCGTATCCGCTGGCGCGTTGACCGCGATGACATGACACCCAGCTGCCAGTCCTGAAAGCACCCCGGCGGGGGCATCTTCCACCACGGCACATTCCTGCGGCGCCAGGCCCAGAAGCTGAGCGCCTAACAGATACGCGTCTGGCTCTGGTTTCCCTCTTTTTACCCGCTCGGCGGTGACAAACACTTCAGGAGCAGGAAGCCCAGCAACACGATGGCGCGCCCGTGCGACCGGCATAGAGCCGGAGGTCACAATTGCCCATGGAATACCCGCTTTATTGAGATGGTTGAGTAAATCAACAGCCCCAGGCAGCGCAGTGATCCCGGCGGTTTCCGTCGCTTCGATCTGCTCCAGACGGGTAAACTCCGCGGCGATCTCTGCCTCAGATTTGCCCACCATAAAGTGTCGCAGGGAGGTAATGGCCTGCTTGCCATGAATAAAGCCGAGCACCTCGGCGTGATCGAGGCCAAAACGATCGGCCCAGTTGCACCACGCACGTTCTACTGCGGGTAAGGAATCGACCAGCGTTCCATCCAGATCAAACAGAAAACCTTTGCACTGCACGCTCGCCCCCTCAGGCATTAATGATTTGGTTAATTTCATTCGCGCTCAGGTGATACTGGCGCGGGCAAGAGTGCCAGACGTTCAACATACGCTGATATTTTTCCCACATCGGGGTTTGGGCGTTGAAGCCATGCGTACCCGCATCAAAGTGGGTATAGCGACCTTCCACATTCACCATAAAGCGAACGTATCCGAGGAAACGGGCTTCCGTTGCGGCGTCAAAACCGAGGAAAGTCACGCGGCGCTCATCAATAGCCTGTGCATCCTTAAGATTAGTCCAGGACACATGTAATGCGTGATACATCTCCATAATATCGATAATCGTACGACAGGTTTCTTCCGTCAGTTCACCAAACTCACGATCCAGCTCACGCATCTGCAAGCCGTAACCGCGTTCAATAATCGTCTGCAAACGACGATAACGCTCGGCGTTAGTTGGGTCGAGCATAGTCATCATTTTGTACTGATTCGACAAAATCAGACGTTGAGCGTTGGTCATTTCCATTTGGGACTCCTGTATCACTACTACTGCGATGAAAAAAAAGAAGGCATCTTGTGCCTTCTTTTATATGCGTAATCAGGGGTCAATTACAAATCATCAAGGAAAGTTTTATCCAGTTGTTTGAAGGCGCGCTTAAGCGTGTCAGCCAGCGCCTGGTAATCCGGCTTTCCTTCTACCGGAGAGAGCGCCTGCCCGGCTTCTTGCAATTTACCCCGAACTTCGTAGAACCAGTTGAGTATTGAAGGCGGCAGCGGCGTTACGGAACGTTTACCCAGCCACCACATGCCTTGCATCGGCAGGCTGAGCGCAAACAGCGCGGTCGCCACGGCCGGTCCCAACTGTCCCCCTAGCGCAATTTGCCAGCATAAGGTGAAGACGGCGATAGGCGGCATAAAACGGATTGCGTAACGTGTCATACGGATCACGCGGTTCTCTACAAACACGGGCGCGAGGCGCTTTTCCATTGGCCACGTCTTCGCGTAGTGCTGCCCCCGGCGAAACAAGCTAAAAAAATTGACGGAACGATTATCCGGTGTCGACATGGCGGTTACCTCAACTTCACATATAAAAATTAAAAAATTTGTGCAAAACAACAACTACAAGGGACATCGTTCAAAACATTTTGTCTTTGATACCCACATTCAGGTATCCTGTGCCGGCCTGTAAGGCCTTTAGTCCAAAATCATTGAGTCGTCAAATTGACACATAGTATGCCATTGGCTGAAAAATACGCAAAATGACATAGACTCAAAGGTATTTATTCCATCGTGCCCAAAAAGACCATGGCGCATGATGTTAATCATAAACGTCGGTGTCATCATGCGCTACGCTCTATGACTCCCTGACGTTTTTTTAGCCACGTATCATAAATAGGTACTTCCATGTCGAGTAAGTTAGTACTGGTTCTGAACTGCGGTAGCTCCTCACTGAAATTTGCCATCATCGATGCAGTAAACGGTGAAGAATACCTTTCTGGTTTAGCCGAATGTTTCCATCTCCCAGAAGCACGTATCAAATGGAAAATGGATGGCGGTAAACAAGAAGCGGCTTTAGGTGCAGGCGCCGCTCACAGTGAAGCGCTGAATTTTATCGTTAATACTATTCTGGCACAAAAACCAGAACTGTCTGCTCAGCTGACTGCGATTGGTCACCGTGTTGTTCACGGCGGCGAAAAATACACCGGCTCTGTAGTTATCGACGATTCCGTTATTCAGGGTATCAAAGATGCAGCCTCTTTTGCACCGCTGCACAACCCTGCACACCTGATCGGTATCGCTGAAGCGCTGAAATCCTTCCCGAATCTGAAAGACAAAAACGTGGCCGTATTCGACACCGCGTTCCATCAGACTATGCCGGAAGAATCTTACCTCTACGCCCTGCCGTACAGCCTGTACAAAGAACATGGCGTTCGTCGTTACGGCGCGCACGGTACCAGCCACTTCTTCGTTACTCAGGAAGCGGCTAAAGTGCTGAACAAACCGGTTGATGAGCTGAACATCATCACTTGCCACCTGGGCAACGGCGGTTCTGTATCTGCTATCCGTAACGGTAAATGTGTTGATACCTCCATGGGTCTGACCCCACTGGAAGGTCTGGTGATGGGTACACGTTCCGGTGACATCGACCCGGCGATCATCTTCCACCTGCACGACACCCTGGGCATGAGCGTTGACCAGATCAACAAAATGCTGACCAAAGAGTCCGGCCTGCTGGGTCTGACCGAAGTCACCAGCGACTGCCGCTATGTTGAAGATAACTACGCGACTAAAGAAGACGCTAAACGTGCAATGGACGTTTACTGCCACCGTCTGGCGAAATACATCGGTTCTTACACTGCGCTGATGGATGGTCGTCTGGATGCCGTTGTCTTCACCGGTGGTATCGGTGAAAACGCCGCGATGGTTCGTGAACTGTCTCTGGGCAAACTGGGCGTTCTGGGCTTTGAAGTAGACCACGAACGTAACCTGGCCGCACGTTTCGGCAAATCTGGTTTCATCAACAAAGAAGGTACCCGTCCTGCGTTGGTTATCCCAACCAACGAAGAACTGGTTATCGCGCAAGACGCGAGCCGTCTGACCGCCTGATTTCACACCGCCAGCCTAGCTGGCGGTGCTGTTTTGTAACCCGCCTGAAACGGGCGGTAACGAAAGAGGATAAACCGTGTCCCGTATTATTATGCTGATCCCTACCGGAACCAGCGTCGGTCTGACCAGCGTCAGCCTTGGCGTGATCCGCGCAATGGAACGCAAAGGCGTTCGTCTGAGCGTCTTCAAGCCGATCGCTCAACCGCGTGCCGGTGGCGATGCGCCAGACCAGACTACCAGCATCGTCCGTGCTAACTCTTCTCTGCCAGCCGCTGAGCCGCTGAAGATGAGCCACGTTGAATCTCTGCTGTCCAGCAATCAGAAAGATGTGCTGATGGAAGAGATCATCGCGAACTACCACGCGAACACTAAAGACGCTGAAGTTGTCCTGGTTGAAGGCCTGGTCCCAACCCGTAAACATCAGTTCGCGCAGTCTCTGAACTACGAAATCGCGAAAACGCTGAATGCAGAAATCGTCTTCGTTATGTCTCAGGGCACCGATACCCCGGAACAACTGAACGAGCGTATTGAACTGACTCGCAGCAGCTTCGGTGGCGCGAAAAACACCAACATCACCGGCGTAATCGTTAACAAACTGAACGCACCGGTTGATGAGCAGGGCCGTACTCGCCCGGATCTGTCCGAGATTTTCGACGACTCTTCCAAAGCGAAAGTGATCAAAGTTGATCCGGCTAAACTGCAAGAATCCAGCCCGCTGCCGGTTCTGGGCGCGGTGCCATGGAGCTTCGATCTGATCGCTACTCGTGCAATCGATATGGCGCGTCACCTGAACGCCACTATCGTAAACGAAGGCGATATCAATACCCGTCGCGTGAAGTCTGTGACTTTCTGCGCACGCAGCATTCCGCACATGCTGGAACACTTCCGCGCAGGTTCCCTGCTGGTGACTTCCGCTGACCGTCCGGACGTGCTGGTTGCTGCATGCCTGGCAGCGATGAACGGCGTAGAAATTGGCGCCCTGCTGCTGACCGGTGGCTACGAAATGGACGCGCGCATTACCAAACTGTGCGAACGTGCATTCGAAACCGGCCTGCCGGTATTCATGGTCAACACCAACACCTGGCAGACCTCTCTGAGCCTGCAGAGCTTCAACCTGGAAGTTCCGGTTGACGATCACGAGCGTATCGAAAAAGTTCAGGAATACGTTGCTAACTTCATCAACGCTGACTGGATTGAATCTCTGACCGCAACGTCTGAGCGCAGCCGTCGTCTGTCTCCACCAGCGTTCCGTTATCAGTTGACCGAGCTGGCACGTAAAGCGGGCAAACGCGTTGTTCTGCCGGAAGGCGACGAACCGCGTACCGTTAAAGCGGCAGCCATCTGTGCTGAACGTGGTATCGCAACCTGCGTACTGCTGGGTAACCCGGATGAGATCACCCGCGTTGCGGCCTCTCAGGGCGTTGAACTTGGCGCTGGCGTAGAAATCGTTGATCCAGATGTGGTTCGCGAAAGCTACGTTGCTCGTCTGGTCGAACTGCGTAAGAACAAAGGCATGACCGAAACCGTTGCCCGCGAACAGCTGGAAGACAACGTGGTTCTCGGTACCCTGATGCTGGAACAGGACGACGTTGACGGTCTGGTTTCCGGTGCCGTTCACACTACTGCGAACACCATTCGTCCACCGCTGCAGCTGATCAAAACTGCACCGGGTAGTTCCCTGGTGTCTTCTGTGTTCTTCATGCTGCTGCCGGATCAGGTTTACGTTTACGGCGACTGCGCGATCAACCCGGATCCAACCGCAGAACAGCTGGCAGAAATCGCTATTCAGTCCGCTGAATCCGCGATTGCCTTCGGTATCGAACCGCGCGTTGCGATGCTCTCCTACTCCACCGGTACCTCTGGTGCAGGTAGCGACGTAGAGAAAGTTCGTGAAGCGACTCGTCTGGCGCAGGAAAAACGTCCTGACCTGATGATCGACGGACCGCTGCAGTACGACGCCGCCGTTATGGCTGACGTTGCGAAATCCAAAGCGCCGAACTCTCCGGTTGCAGGTCGCGCTACCGTGTTCATCTTCCCGGATCTGAACACCGGTAACACCACCTACAAAGCGGTACAGCGTTCTGCCGACCTGATCTCCATCGGGCCGATGCTGCAGGGTATGCGCAAGCCGGTGAACGACCTGTCTCGTGGCGCGCTGGTAGACGATATCGTCTATACCATCGCACTGACCGCGATCCAGTCTTCCCAGCAGCAGCAGTAATCTGCCGAGTGTGCCGGATCTCTTATCCGGCAACATATCTACTTATCAAACCGGAAATAGCTGATATTTCCGGTTTTTTTATGTCTGTTTCCCCTTTGGCATAATCTGAAATATTTGCCTGAATGCGCTGCATCAATGAATAACTATTCTTCTGTTCGCATACTTACCCTCTTTTGCATTGCAACAGGGATAGTCTTTCATGTCAGCAGTAACAGAATCACAGCCAGCCAAAAAATGGGCGATGCCCGACACGCTGGTGATTATTTTTTTCGTCGCCATTTTAACCAGTCTGGCGACATGGGTTGTTCCCGTCGGGATGTTCGACAGCCAGGAAGTGCAATATCAGGTTGATGGACAAACCAAAACCCGTAAAGTCGTTGATCCCCACTCTTTCCGCATTCTGACCAATGAAGCCGGTGAAGAGCAGTATCACCCGGTTAAGTTCTTTACCACCGGAGATGAGCGCCCAGGCCTGATGAATTTTCCGTTCGAAGGCTTAACCTCCGGCTCGAAATTCGGCACTGCGGTCGGCATCATTATGTTTATGCTGGTCATTGGCGGCGCATTTGGCATCGTTATGCGTACCGGCACCATTGATAACGGCATCCTGGCGCTCATCCGCCATACGCGGGGCAACGAGGTCCTCTTTATCCCAGTGCTGTTTATTCTCTTCTCCTTAGGCGGCGCGGTGTTTGGCATGGGGGAAGAGGCGGTTGCCTTTGCCATTATCATCGCGCCGCTGATGGTCCGGCTAGGTTACGACAGTATCACCACCGTTCTGGTTACCTATATCGCGACTCAGATTGGTTTCGCCAGCTCATGGATGAACCCATTTTGCGTGGTGGTCGCGCAAGGTATTGCGGGGGTGCCAGTGCTCTCTGGTTCCGGTCTGCGCATCGTGGTCTGGGTGGTCGCTACGCTAATAGGACTAACCTTCACGCTGGCCTATGCGGCACGCATCAAAAAGAATCCGCTTTTGTCCCGGGTACATGAATCCGACCGCTTCTTTCGCGAGCAGCAGGACGAGGTCGTGGAACGACGCTTCACGCTCGGTGACTGGCTGGTACTGATGGTGTTGACGGGCGTGATCGTGTGGGTCATTTGGGGCGTTATTGTCCACGCATGGTTTATTCCTGAGATCGCCAGTCAGTTCTTCACGATGGGCCTGGTGATTGGCATTATCGGCGTCGTGTTTCGGCTCAACGGCATGAAGGTCAACATCATGGCCTCCTCATTCACTGAGGGAGCACGAATGATGATTGCCCCTGCCCTGCTGGTTGGTTTTGCCAAGGGCATTTTACTGCTGGTCGGTAATGGAGAGGCGAGTGAAGCCAGCGTGTTAAACACTCTGCTGCACAGTATTGCCAACGGCATTAGCGGGCTGGATAACGCCATAGCGGCGTGGTTTATGCTGTTGTTCCAGGCGGTGTTTAATTTCTTCGTCACCTCCGGCTCCGGTCAGGCAGCATTGACCATGCCGCTGTTAGCGCCGCTGGGCGATCTGGTTGGCGTCAACCGTCAGGTTACCGTGCTGGCCTTCCAGTTTGGCGACGGATTCAGCCATATTATCTATCCGACATCGGCATCTCTGATGGCTACGTTAGGTGTTTGTCGGGTGGATTTTCGTAACTGGCTGAAGGTAGGTGCTACGCTGTTGGGGCTGCTGTTTATTATGTCCAGCGTGGTGGTGATTGGTGCGCAGATAATGGGTTACCATTAAAAAGCGCGCGTCCGGCCTACTCGATTTCTCGACGCAGTAGGCCGGATGAACAGAGGTTACTCAGCTTCTTCCTGCTTTTCGGCTTTCGCACCTTCATTCTTGGCGTTGCGGGTCATCCACAGCGCCAGGGCTTTCAGGGAGTCCGGAGTAAATTCGTCGCAGCGCGCGGTAATTTCTTCCGGCGTCAGCCAGCAAACTTCGCTAATTTCTTCTTCCTGCAGCGCAAACGGTCCGTGGGAAACGCAGCTAAACAACCCGCCCCATACGCGACAGTTCTGGTCTTCAAAGTAAAACTGACCATGCTCGGCAAACGGCACGCCCGCAATCCCCAGTTCCTCTTCTGCTTCACGGCGCGCTGATTCCAGCATCTGCTCGTCAGCCTGAACAACACCGCCTGCGGTGGCATCCAGCATACCGGGCAAAAAATCTTTTGTCTCAGTGCGACGTTGAACCAGAATTTTGCCCATACCATCATGCACAACGATATACGTTGCACGATGGCGTAAGCGTTGCGCTCGCATTTGTTCCCGGCTGGACTGTGCAATGACTTCGTTGTCTTCATTCACAATATCCACCCATTCAGTACTTGCCAAACGACGCTGTTCCACCATCAGGAAACCTTCTTTTTTCTGGCGCTCTTACGGCGCGTTTATGTTTGTGGGGTAAATTACGGATTAATCTCGACCTGTGCAATAACACTTTGATCATTGAGTGCCATTACGCTGAGAACATTATCATCCAGAATCCCGTAACTTGCCGCAAAGCCCCCTTTAGGGATGCTTACCGAGCCGGGATTGAAATGATAGATATCCTCGCGCCGCTCAGCAACCGGCAGATGAGTATGCCCATAAACCAGAACATCGCCCGCATTGAGCGCCGGCATATTTTGCAGGCCAAAAAGGTGTCCGTGCGTCAAAAAGAGTCGCTGGTTTTCTGTCAGAATTTGCTGCCACGGCGCAGTCATCGGAAAATGCAGGAGCATCTGATCCACTTCGCTGTCGCAATTACCACGCACCGCAATAATTCGCGATGCCTGTTCATTCAGCCGTTCTGCAACCTGCGCAGGTGCATAGCCTTCTGGAAGCGCATTACGCGGCCCGTGGTTTAAAACATCACCCAATATCACCAGCCATTGCGCGCCGCTTGCAGCAAACCGTTCGAGTACGCGTTCCGTGGCTGGCAACGAACCATGAATGTCCGATGCGAACATCAGTTTCATCACTCACTCCTCGCTGAAAAGTACCTTGTAATGATACTGGATTACGGCCCGTTTTTCAGCAGGAACGCTTCGCTGAAAGCGCGATAAAACGCTGTACTGAAGCGCGCTGCCACTGGAAGGTGGCGTATTCCGCAAGCGCTTCCGGAACCTCATCGCCATTCAGGACCAGGCGATTAAGCATTAGCGCTAAATCACAGTCAGCGATACACCATTCGCCAAATAAGTTCTGCTTACCGTGGCTCAGTAAACTTCCGGCAGTAGCGAACAATTTTTCCGCACTGGCTTTTCCCGCTTCGCTTAACGGTCCTTTCTTGACGCCAGCAAAAACGACATCCGTTGAGCGTTCTTCACGGATAGGCATTAAATCGCTGCGGATCCACGCCTGAACCTGGCGCGCCCGCGCGCGTTTTTGCACATCGTGCGGATAGATACGCTCCCACTGTGGCGGCGCGAAGCTCTCTTCGAGGAATTCCGTAATCGCTGATGATTCGCTCAGTTCAAAACCATCGATCTCAAGAACCGGCACGCGGCGCGTCAAGGCGTAACCTTGCCATGAAGGTTGCAAATGTTCGCCACTGTTGAGATCAACAGTTTTCAGCGTAAAAGGCAGCCCTTTCTCTTGCAGAGCGACATAAACAGACAGCACGTAAGGGGAGAAAAAATTGGCATCTGACCACAGCGTAATTGCAGGTTTGCTCATAATGTCCTCTGAAGTGTATTAGCTTGCCTTCAAAATATAGAGTCTTTCTCTCGCTGTCACTTGATGAAAACTCAAGCACGCCAACAGGCTCTATACTTGTTATGACCCGGTTCATGACAAAACGGATGCTGAAAATGATCGATCTCTATTACACGCCATCGCCAAACGGTCACAAAATCACGTTGTTTCTTGAAGAGGCGCAGCTGCAATACCGTCTGATTCATGTCGATATCAGCAAAGGTAGCCAGTTTCACCCCGATTTTCTGCAGATCTCGCCGAACAATAAAATCCCGGCCATTATCGATCATGCCCCGGTGGACGGCGGAAGGCCCATCAGCTTGTTTGAGTCCGGAGAAATTTTACTCTATCTGGCGGAAAAGAGCGGTAAGCTGCTCAGCGGTGAATTACGCGAACGCCACACCACGCTGCAGTGGCTGTTCTGGCAGGTCAGCGGTCTGGGTCCTATGCTGGGGCAGAATCATCATTTCAGTCATTACGCTCCGCAAACGATCCCTTACGCCATTGAAAGATACCAGGTTGAAACCCAGCGCCTGTACAACGTGATGAATAAACGTCTGGAATCGTCACCCTGGCTGGGAGGCGATCACTACAGCATTGCCGACATTGCCAGCTGGCCGTGGATCCACGCCCATCAACGTCAGCGCATCGACCTCGACAACTATCCGGCGGTCAATAACTGGCACGAACGCATCTGTACGCGTCCCGCGACTGAACGCGCCATGCAGCACGCACAAAGCGAGAAGCGATGACGCAATTCGGTTCTCGTGTATCATGCAAAGGTTCATACATGGAGGAAACCTGCAATGTCACAACCTGACGCTATTATTCGTATAAAAAACCTTCGTCTGCGCACTTTTATCGGCATCAAAGAAGAGGAGATCCTTAACCGCCAGGATATCGTCATCAACATTGCCATTCACTATCCGGCAGACAAAGCCCGTACCAGCGAAGATATCAACGACGCGCTGAATTATCGCACAATCACCAAAAGCATCATTGCCCACGTGGAGGGTAACCGCTTCTCATTATTAGAAAAATTAACTCAAGATGTGCTCGATATCGCACGCGAACATCACTGGGTCACTTATGCTGAAGTGGAGATAGATAAACTTCACGCATTGCGTTACGCCGACTCAGTTTCTATGACGCTGAGCTGGCAGCGCTAAAACGTAACCCGGGAGGCGACATGCAGATTCTGATTACTGGCGGTACTGGCCTGATTGGACGTCATCTGATCCCCTGCCTGCTGGAACTGGGGCATCAGATAATTGTAGTGACACGTACCCCTGATAAGGCTCGTCAGATTCTCGACTCTCGGGTCACGTTATGGGAAGGACTGGAAGAGCGGCAGCATCTCAATGACATTGATGCCGTGATTAACCTTGCCGGAGAACCTATTGCAGATAAGCGCTGGAGCACACAACAAAAGGAACGCCTGTGTCAGAGCCGTTGGGGCATTACGCAGAAACTGGTCGATTTAATCAATGCCAGCGAGACGCCGCCCTTAGTGTTAATCTCCGGTTCCGCTATCGGTTACTACGGCGATTTGGGCGAAGTTGTGGTTACGGAAGAAGAGCCACCGCATAACGAATTTACCCATAAGCTATGTGCCCGCTGGGAGCAAATTGCCAGCACTGCGCAAAGCGACAAAACTCGCGTGTGTATGCTGCGTACCGGCGTGGTACTAGCCTCTGCTGGCGGTATTCTGGCGAAAATGGTCCCGCCATTTCGTCTTGGCTTAGGCGGCCCAATCGGTAACGGACGACAATATATGGCCTGGATCCATGTTGATGATATGGTCAACGGAATTATCTGGCTGCTGAATAATGAGCTACGCGGTCCCTTCAATATGGTTTCGCCATACCCGGTGCACAATGAGCAGTTTGCCCACGCGCTAGGACACGCTCTAAACCGCCCTGCCATTCTGCGCATTCCCGCCACCGCTATGCGGCTGCTGATGGGGGAATCTTCAGTACTGGTCCTCGGCGGGCAGCGAGCATTACCCAAACGCCTGGAAGCGTCCGGTTTTGCATTTCGCTGGTACGATTTAGAAGAAGCGCTGGCGGATGTGATCCGATAATCCCGTAGCTCTATTCACGGTCGCTGTTGTGGTGGTAAGGTTATAGGCCAGATTTCCGCAATGGCGACGTTATGGCGATAATTTCGACTCCCCGACTTACCCTCTCCTTATTTAAATTTTCTGACTGGTCATTTTTCCAGAGATTACGTGAATCCCCGGAAGTCATGCGCTATATGGGTGATATTGCCCCGGCGAAAGATACGCGGCTGTTATTCGCCAGACGTCTGGCTGCACAGCATACTTTTGTCATCCGCGAGCATAACAAATCAACACCTCTCGGTGATATTGGTCTGCAAATCAGCCATTTATACCCACACGAGGCCGACCTCGGCTACGCCATTTTGCCAGAAGCTCAGGGGAAAGGGATTGCCAGCGAAGCCGTGACGGCAGTGTGCCAGTACGCTTTCGAGCGCACGGACGTCACTGCGATAAACGCTTACGCACTCGCGGAGAATAAGGGTTCTGTTCGTATTCTGGAAAAAACGGGGTTTGTGCGTACGCAGGTACTGGAAAAGGCGTATGAGATTGATGGCATCGCCTACGACGACTGGGTGTTTCGGCTGGAGCGCGACGCGCTAAAATTGTAAGCCCGGAAAACGTAACGCCTCCGGGCAGGTGATTTACTTCAACGAACCTTTGAGGAACTGCTGCAAACGTGGACTTTGCGGATTACCGAATACCTGCTCCGGGTCGCCCTCTTCCTCAATTTTCCCCTGATGCAGGAAAATCACGTGCGTGGAAACATGACGGGCAAACCCCATTTCGTGAGTCACCACCACCATGGTTTTCCCCTCTTCGGCCAGCTGTTGCATAATGCGCAGCACTTCACCCACCAGTTCAGGATCTAGTGCCGATGTGGGTTCATCAAACAGCAACACTTCCGGCTCCATCGCCAGCGCACGGGCAATGGAAACACGCTGCTGCTGACCACCGGACAGATGCACCGGATATTTGCCCTGCGCGCGCTCATCAATGCCCACTTTAGCCAGATACTTCACCGCACGGTCGCGGGCTTCCTGTTTGCTCAGCCCCAACACCTGGATCGGCGCTTCCATGACGTTTTCCAGCACCGTCATGTGGCTCCACAGATTAAAGTGCTGAAAGACCATCGTCAGACGCGTGCGCAGCAGGCGCAGCTGATTTTTGTCCGCAACCTTGAGCTGACCGTCTTTGTCGCGCACCAGACCAATGTTCTGACCACTGACTATAATCGACCCGGCGCTTGGTTTCTCAAGAAAGTTAATGCAGCGCAGGAAGGTACTTTTACCGGAACCTGACGAGCCAATAATACTGATAACATCACCCGCGTTGGCCTGCAGCGACACCCCTTTCAGCACTTCATGTTCGCCGTAGTGCTTATGTAAATCGATAACGTTTAATTTATTTTCAGACATCGTGTTACTCGAATCATTTAGAGGATACATGCTGCAACCAGCGTTTTTCCGCTTTACGGAACAGACTGATCAGGAAATACGAAATAATCAAATACAGTACAGCGGCAATACCGAAGGCGGTAAACGGCTGATACGTTGCCGAGTTGATATCGCGGGCGATTTTCAACAGGTCAGGTACCGTTGCGGTAAACGCCAGCGCCGTGGAGTGCAGCATTAAAATGACTTCATTGCTGTAAGCCGGCAGCGCAATACGCAGCGCGGAAGGTAAAATAATGCATCGATACAGTTTGAATGACGAGAAACCGTATGCGCGAGCAGCCTCAATCTCACCGTGAGGCACGGAACGGATAGCCCCGGCGAAAATCTCAGTGGTATAGGCGCAGGTATTCAGCGTCAGTGCCAGCACGGTGCAATTCAACCCGCTGCGGAAAAACGCGTTGAGGAAGTCCGTGCCTTTGACTATCTCCAGCGTATACATTCCGGAATAAAACACCAGTAGCTGAACGTACAGCGGCGTGCCACGAAAAATATAGGTGAACAGCCAGATAGGGAACTGGATAAATTTATTACTGGAAACGCGGCCAATAGCCAAAAAGAGCGCAAGTATTCCGCCCATCACTACTGACGAAATCAAAAGCCACAGGGTGATAGCGACGCCAGTGTAGCGATATCCGTCGGTCCACAGCAGGGACTTCCAGTATTCCTGAATAATCTCGATCACAGGTCAGCCCTCTTCACACCCACGGAATAGCGGCGCTCAAGGTACAGCAGCACACCATTAGAAACAGTGGTAAACACCAGATAGATGACCCCGCACACCACGGCAAAATAGAACGGCTCCCAGGTACTCTTCCCGGCAAGCTGGGTCGCTTTCACCACGTCTTCCAGGCCGAGCAGCGACACCAGTGCCGTGGCCTTAAGAATAACCTGCCAGTTATTACCGATTCCCGGTAAGGCATAACGCATCATCGCCGGGAACATAATGCGACGAAATATTTGTGAGCTGGTAAAGCCAAACGCCGTCGCGGCTTCAATATGGCCTTTTGGTACAGCCATAAACGCACCGCGAAAAGTTTCGGTAAAGTAGGCGCCGTAGATAAATCCAAGGGTGATAATGCCCGCAACCATCGGATCGATATCAATCTGGCCGATACCGATGGCATCGGTAATGGTATTCAGCGCGATTTGTAATCCGTAGAAGATGAGCAGCATTAAGACCAGATCGGGCACACCGCGAATTAGCGTTGTGTACCCTTCGAAAATAAGCCCCATTGCCCGGCTTTGCGACAGCTTTGCTGCTGCGCCGACAAGACCTATCAGAACCGCCAGTACCACCGAGCTGAGTGCCAGCTCCAGCGTAACAATTGCGCCCTGTAAAATAACACCTGAAAAGCCATACAACATGCTGCCTGTCCTGTCGTGTGTGGTGGAGTAGTAAGCCTCTTTTGATATTTTGTCTCGTCACTTTATGCCTGATGGCGCTTCGCTTATCAGGCCTACAAGCTTTCGTCGTAGGCCTGATAAGGCGCAGCCGCCATCAGGCAATAAGTCGATCAAAAATCTACGGGCTTTATCAGCACCTGCGGTAATTAACCGCCGTAAACATCAAAATCGAAGTACTTTTTCGCCAGCTTCTCGTAAGTCCCATCAGCTCGCATTTCGGCGAAGGCTTTGTTCAGCGCTTCGCGCAGCTCGTTATCGTCTTTGCGCAGCCCCATCCCGGTACCCACGCCGAACAACTTCTCGTCTTTCACAGACGGACCGCCGAATTTGTAATCTTTACCGACTGGCTGTTTCAGGAAGCCTTCGCTGGCCGCGACTTCATCCTGGAACGCGGCGTCAATACGCCCGGCAGTCAGGTCAGAATAGATATTGTCCTGCCCCTGATAAGAGACAATCTCAATACCTTTTGGCGCCCAGTGTTCGTTGCCGAACGTTTCCTGGGTGGTGCCCTGCAGCACACCAACACGTTTACCTTTCAGAGACTCAATGGTCGGCTGAATAGCTGAATCTTTAGCGACAACCAGACGCGAGTCGGCTGCATAAAGCTTGTCAGTAAAAGCGATTTCCTGCTGACGTTTTTCAGTAATGGAAAGCGAGGACATGATGGCATCGATTTTCTTCGCTTTTAACGAAGGGATCAGCGCGTCCAGCGGGTTTTCCACGAAAGTACATTGCGTATTAATACGTTTGCACAGCTCTTTAGCCAGATCGATATCAAAACCGACTAATTCACCCTGTGCATTTTTAGATTCGAACGGCGCATAAGTAGGATCGGTACCGATACGAATTTTTTGCGGAATGGCTGCAAATGCTGCGGTAGCACTGGAGAAAGCCAGAACCAGAGAAAGAGACAACACCAGTTTTTTCATAACTATCCTCAACAGACTGTCTTTTATAGGGGATCTTTACAGGACCAGGTGCAGTTATCGTGCCATTAATCAGGCCGACAAGGCAAAGTATTCTACCCTGCCGGCGGTATTTATTTGCATGAAAAGCGCTTAAGTATGCACTCATGCTTATTAAGTCAGCGATAAAAGCACCAAAACAGTGCACTGAATGTATTATGCACCGTAATAGTTACCCGCAATGGTGCAGTCAATTCCCCACGCCGCTGTATTAATCGCCGTAGACATTAAAATTAAAATATTTGCTCGCCATTTTGTCGTAGGTGCCGTCTTTACGCAGTTCACCCAGCGCTTTGTCGAAAGCGGCTTTCAGCTCTGCATCATCTTTGCGCAAGCCAATCCCGGTTCCGTCGCCAAAGTATTTTTTATCTTTCACCGAAGGACCTGCAAAGTCGTAGTCCTTACCGGCAGGTTGCTTCAGGAAGCCTTCGCTGGCCGCGACTTCATCCTGCAGTGCTGCGTCGAGACGACCCGCCGTCAGGTCAGAATAGATAAGATCCTGGTTCGCATAGGCCACCACATCCACGCCTTTGCTACGCCAGTTGTCATTGGCATACGCTTCCTGAGTAGAGCCTTGCAGCACGCCAACGTGTTTACCCTTGAGGGAGTCCAGAGTCGGTTTAATTGGGGAACCTTTCGCGGCGATCAGCCGTGAGTCTGCTGCGTAAAGTTTGTCTGAGAATGCAATCTCTTGCTGACGCTTCTCGGTGATAGAAAGCGAGGAGATAATGGCATCAATTTTTTTCGCTTTCAGCGACGGGATCAGCGCATCAAAGTCGCTGGCAACCCAGGTACATTTGATCTGCATGCGCTTACACATCTCATTTCCCAGATCGATATCAAAGCCGACAAAGTCGCCTTTGGCATCTTTAGAGGAAAAAGGTGCGTACGTTGTATCTGTACCAATACGAACCGTCTGCGGAAGTGCTGCGTAGCTGGCCGCGGTGGCGGAGAGTCCTACCAGCAAAGACAAAGCAAGAACCGTCTTCTTCATACATAACCCTCAAGTGGCGTAATTTTATTATGTTTTACGTTGTGTTGTGTGTTTGCAGACTTTTTCATGCAGGTCTTATGCCATTTTCGCGTCGATGAGGATATTCGACGTTAAATATGTTAATAAAACGTTGCAATAATGTCCTGATTTTGAAGATAGCAGGTCTGACGGTCGAACCGCAGCGTTTCGTTGAGTTTTAACGAATTAAATGTTGAGGATATGATCGCGGTTACAAAATTGCCCTGAAACAGGGCAACGGATATTTCTTTGCACGCTGATGGAACGGCTTACGCCCCTTGCCAGCGGGTGAACAGGTCCTGCGGAAGGGTAATATCAAACTGGTCAAGCACGCGATTAACCGTTTGATTAATCACATCATCGAGCGTTTGTGGACGATGATAGAACGCCGGGACTGGTGGCATAATCACTGCGCCAATTTCTGCCGCCTGGGTCATGAGGCGCAGATGCCCCAGATGCAGCGGCGTTTCGCGTACACACAGCACCAGCGGACGACGTTCTTTCAACACCACATCTGCCGCACGGGTAAGCAACCCATCGGTGTAACTGTGGGCAATGCCGGAAAGGGTTTTGATTGAACACGGCAGGATAACCATGCCGGCGGTCTGAAAAGAGCCGGAGGAGATACTGGCGGCGATATCGCGCGTATCATGATTCACATTTGCCAGCGCCTGCACGTCGCGCACAGAGAGGTCCGTTTCCAGTGCCAGCGTCTGCCGGGCAGCGGCACTCATCACCAGATGGGTTTCCACATCGGTAACGTCACGCAAAACCTGCAGCAGGCGCACGCCGTAAATTGCCCCGCTTGCGCCAGAAATACCAATGATGAGTCGTTTCATGTGTAATAGCCCTTACTTGCTCAGGGCCGACTTTGCAGGAAATTACGGTGAGTTGCAAGCAAGGGTGCAGGTTGCGCCCTTGCTTGCGAGCAAACATTAACCTTCGTTGTGCATTTCAAGGTTTTCCGCTTCGTTCTGACGCAATACCGCTTTAGCATCATCATTACGCAGGGAGTCGAGGAAATCGAGATATTGCTGGTCGACGTCTTTGGTGACGTACACACCGTTAAACACTGAACATTCAAACTGCTGAATATCCGGATTCTCAGCACGGACAGCTTCAATCAGATCGTTCAGGTCCTGGAAGATCAGACCATCTGCGCCGATTATCTGGCGAATCTCGTCCACTTCACGACCATGCGCAATCAGCTCCGTCGCCGTAGGCATATCGATGCCATAAACGTTCGGGAAGCGAATTTCCGGGGCGGCAGAGGCCAGATACACCTTCTTCGCTCCGGCTTCACGCGCCATCTCGATAATCTGTTCTGAAGTGGTGCCGCGCACGATGGAGTCATCCACCAGCAGCACGTTTTTATCACGGAATTCCGCACGGTTAGCGTTCAGCTTACGGCGCACTGATTTACGGCGCAGCTGCTGGCCCGGCATGATAAAGGTGCGTCCCACATAGCGGTTTTTCACAAACCCCTGACGGTACGGCTTACCGAGAATGCGGGCAATTTCCAGCGCGATATCGCAGGAGGTTTCCGGGATTGGGATTACTACGTCGATGTCCAGATCTTCCCAATCACGGGCAATTTTTTCGCCAAGCTTAGTCCCCATATTCACACGGGCGCTGTAGACGGAAATCTTGTCGATAAAGGAGTCAGGACGAGCGAAGTAAACGTATTCAAACAGACACGGATTGCTCACCGGGTTATCAGCACACTGACGGGTAAACAGCTGGCCTTTTTCGGTGATATACACCGCTTCGCCAGGGGCTACGTCGCGCAGGAATTCAAAGCCCAACGTGTCCAGCGCTACGCTCTCAGACGCCACCATATACTCGGTACGGCCATCGCCAATATCGCGTTTGCCCATTACCAGCGGACGGATACCGTTAGGGTCGCGGAAGGCAACCATACCGTGACCGATAATCATCGCCACGCAAGCATAGGCGCCGCGAATCTGGCGGTTGGTTGCCGCAATGGCAGCAAAAATATTGTCGGCCTCCAGCGGGTAATGGCGGAAGTTATCCAGCTCGCTGGCGAAAATATTCAGCAGAATTTCAGAATCTGAAGTGGTATTGATGTGGCGGCGCTTTTCTTCAAACAGCTTTTTACGCAACTCATGCGCGTTGGTCAGGTTGCCATTATGGGCAAGAGTGATGCCATACGGTGAGTTGACGTAAAAAGGTTGAGCTTCGGAGGCGCTGGAGCTGCCAGCCGTTGGGTAACGCACATGACCGATGCCCATATTGCCCTGCAAACGCTGCATATGGCGCGCTTCAAAAATATCGCTCACCATTCCGTTTGCTTTACGCAAGCGGAAGCAGTTGTTGGCATCAATGGTGATGATGCCCGCAGCATCCTGACCACGATGCTGGAGCACCGTTAACGCGTCATAAATCGACTGGTTTACCGGCATAACACCGGCGATACCGACAATACCGCACATACGTCTTTTCCTCGTTCAGCAACGACCCAAAGTTTATACTTTGGGCAAGAAACTTGACGAGCTTTGCAGATAGTCAAAGAACCATCTGATGATGAAACTGAACTGCGGAATCAGCTGCGACTTACCCCAGTCTTCACTTTTCGACAGACCGGTAAAGGTATCGAGAAAGAACAGTATGGCGGAAACGATCAACGCTCCACGCAAAGCACCGAAGCAGATCCCCAACACCCTGTCGGTACCCGACAGTCCTGTTTTCTCTACCAGTTGGCCTATCACAAAGTTAACGATAGCGCCGACGATAAGTGTCGCGATGAACAGTATCGCGATAGCAATCCCATTTCGAACCAGTTCGTCTTCAAAGCCCGTAAACCAGACAGACAGGTAAGTGTAGTAATGGCTGGCGACAAAGAAAGCACAACCCCAAGTCACCAACGATAATGCTTCACGAACAAAGCCACGGATCAGGCTAACCAGACAGGAAAAACCAATCACCGCGATAATGGCGTAATCAATCCAGACCATATGTGTCCCACGATTTTACGCCCTGTCGTCCTGTTCGGGGCGCATTCTAACAGAAAAAGAAAACGTTTGCGTAGGGATTTCCTTTCCACGCGTAAATAAAAATGGCGCTGAAAAAATCTTCAACGCCATACCGTTTTATGCCTCTTCGGGCACTGCCGGATAGCGGTGAAAACACCGTATCCGGCCTGAATAAGAGCTGCGCCGTAAACAGCGCAATCCCTTAATTAGGGGTGTACCCCATCACGACGCCACTCAGACCAGAGATCTTCTGCAGCTCGCCCAGCGAGTTCTTTAGCTTATCTTTGGAGGCGTCCGGCCCGACGAGAATGCGGGTTATTTTACCCTGCACCGGCGTTGACGGGGAAGTATATACCCGGAAGCCCGCGCCACGAAGTTTACCCACGATCTCATTGACCTTATCCGCATTTTTCAGTGCACCGAGCTGTACAACGTACGCTTTGCCGGTTGGGGCTGGCGCTTCTTCAGCGGCCGGTTTCGGCGCAGGAGTCGGTGCCGGCGTCGGAGCGACGGCAACAGGCTGCGGTTTCGGTTTAGGTTTCGGTGGTTCCACAGGCGCAGGGACAGGATCTAATTCCGCGCTGTTTGTCGTCGTCAAACGTGATGGATCCAACGATGGCGCGGCAGCATCACCCGCACGCACCTCTTCTGCCGCCCCTTCCGGCGGCTGAGTCGGCAGCGCCTGCGTTGCTGCAGGCATCATGTCTGGTTCATCGCGATCACCGGGTTTAGGCACCAGTGGGATCGCTGCAAATTCATCCTGATAATGCTTTTTCTGCCCGTCAAGCAGCCCGGGAAGCACAATTACCCCGAGCGCGACTAGCACAATTGTGCCGACTAATCGATTCTGAAACTTACTCGCCACCGCTTCTCCCCACGTCTATTACTTCCATGACATGTGCGACAGTGTGAAAGGATCCACACACCAACACGGTATCTTCTGGCTTCGCCTCAGCAAGTGCTGCAGACCATGCCTGCGCCACGCTGTCATAAGCGTTGCCTTTGCCCAGGTGCTCCAGCAGTTGTTCTGCCGTTGCGCCACGCGGCCCTTCCAGGGGCGCACAGTACCAGACGTCAACCACGCTTTTTAACCAGGCTAACGTACCGGCAATATCTTTATCATGTAGCATACCGATAACCGCAAGTACACGCCCGCTTTTCACTAACTTTTTCAGACGTCCGGTCAGATACTCTGCCGCATGCGGGTTATGGGCAACATCGAAAATCACTCGCGGCGACTCGCTCACAATCTGGAAGCGCCCCGGTAAAATCGCGCGTTCGATGCCGTCACGAATCGCCTGCTCGCTAACGTTCAGCCCGCTTGCGCGCAGCGCGGCCAGCGCGGTAGCAGCATTAGGTTGTGGTACCTGCGGCAACGGCAAATGCGCCAACGTTCCATGAGCATCCGTAAACGACCAGTCGTTCTCAGTGACCGCATAGCGCCAGTCCACGCCGCAGCGTTGCAAAATCGCCCCGCACTCTTGCGCGACATCCGCGATGGTGTAAGGCATTTCAGGCTCGCCGACGATAGCCGGTTTCTCTGCACGGAAAATGCCCGCCTTCTCACGACCAATACTTTCGCGATCCGGGCCCAGCCAGTCAGTATGGTCAAGCGCAATACTGGTGACTACAGCGACATCGGCATCGACGATATTGGTGGCGTCAAGGCGGCCGCCTAATCCCACCTCCAGAATAACGACATCCAGTTGGGCCTGTTTAAACAGCCAGAGTGCCGATAACGTACCGTATTCAAAATAAGTCAGGGAAATATCACCACGAGCGTCTTCAATCTCAGCAAACGAGGCGGTATGGGCTGATTCCGGCAGTTCCCCCCCCTGCACGCGTACGCGTTCCGTGTAGCGCACCAGATGAGGCGAACTATATACCCCAACTTTATATCCTGCCGCAGTCAGCACAGATTCCAGCGTACGACAGGTCGTGCCTTTTCCGTTGGTTCCTGCCACCGTAAACACAAATGGCGCGGGTTTCAATACACCCAGTTTGCGCGCTACCTGGCTTACGCGCTCAAGGCCAAGATCGATGGTTTTACTGTGCAGGTTTTCCAGATAAGAAAGCCACGACGCCAGGGGCGACGCGGCTTGAGGAATACGTTTATTGTCCATGATGCCTGTAATTTTATTACGTAGATTAAAGCAAAAGGCAGCGCCAGTTGGCCCTGCCCTTTTTTACTCGTCGTCTTTCAAGCTGCAGGTGTGTTGGCTGCTCTCGCTCACCCGAATCACTTGCCCGTGCAAGCTCATCGGGGTTCACTCTCTTGCCGTCTTCCTGCAACTCGAAATCCATAGAGTAAGTTATCAGGCTTCTGATTCCTGATCGGGTACCGGAGATACCACCTCGCCTTCACGCGGCTCATCCGGATTCGGCGCAGGAAGATTCATCAGCTTCGCCAGGATGCTTGCCAGTTTCAGGCGCATTTCTGGACGGCGGACGATCATATCGATAGCGCCTTTTTCAATCAGGAACTCGCTGCGCTGGAATCCCGGCGGCAGTTTCTCACGTACGGTTTGCTCGATAACACGCGGACCCGCGAAGCCGATCAGTGCTTTCGGTTCTGCAATGTTGAGATCGCCCAGCATCGCGAAGCTTGCGGAAACACCACCCATTGTTGGGTCGGTCAGTACAGAAATATACGGTAAACCGCGTTCCTGCATTTTCGCCAGCGCAGCAGAGGTTTTTGCCATCTGCATCAGAGACATCAGCGCTTCCTGCATACGCGCCCCGCCAGAAGCGGAGAAGCAGATCAGCGGACAGTTGTCTTCCAGTGCCTGCTCAACGGCACGGACAAAACGCGCACCGACCACAGAGCCCATGGAGCCGCCCATAAACGCGAACTCGAATGCCGCAGCAACGACCGGCATACCATGCAGCGTGCCTTTCATCACCACCAGCGCATCTTTCTCGCCGGTTTCTTTCTGCGCAGAAGCCAGTCTGTCTTTGTATTTTTTGGAGTCACGAAACTTCAGCACGTCTTTCGGCTCAAGCTCGCTACCCAGTTCCACAAGAGAACCTTCATCTAACAGGCTATGCAGGCGATTGCGCGCCGACATGCGCATATGATGGTCACACTTCGGACAGACCTCAAGATTACGTTCCAGCTCAGCACGGTATAAAACCTGACCGCAGCTATCACACTTGGTCCACACCCCTTCAGGAATGCTTGCCTTGCGGGTGGGAGTAATGTTGCTTTTAATTCGTTCAATCCAGCTCATTGGTGACCTTTCTGCCTGAACCCTAGTCAGCTTTGTTATAAGGGGCGCATAATGCCATTTTTGCCCCTAACAGACCATGAATGTTGCACATTAAAACATAACAGCCCGAAACTTTGGATAAAAAAGTGGTCGAACCGCTGAGTTACTTTCTATTTTGCAGCCCGTGACGCAGCACGCTTATGGCGAATTACTTCAATCACCCCCGGCAATACGGAAAGGACGATAATCGCCACAATCAGTAATTTCAGGTTTTCCTGGACAATCGGCAGATCGCCGAACAGGTAGCCTGCGTAGGTGAACAACAATACCCACAGCAATGCACCTACGACGTTATACATCGCAAAGTGACGGTAGGACATATGTCCCATACCGGCAACAAACGGCGCAAATGTGCGCACGATAGGCACGAAACGCGCCAGGATAATCGTCTTACCGCCATGACGCTCGTAGAACGCATGGGTTTTATCCAGGTAGCTGCGGCGGAAAATTTTGGAGTTCGGGTTACTGAAAAGTTTTTCCCCGAACAATCGGCCAATCGTGTAGTTCACTGCATCGCCCACAATCGCCGCCACAATCATCAGTGCCACCATCAGATGAACATTGAGATCATTGGTCGGCAGCGCAGAAAGCGCACCAGCAACAAACAGCAGCGAGTCTCCTGGCAGGAATGGTGTCACCACCAGCCCGGTTTCACAGAACAGGATCAGAAACAGAATGGCGTATACCCAGATACCGTATTCCGCAACCAGCTCCGCCAGGTGCACATCAATGTGCAGGATAAAATCGATAAGAAAGTAAATCAGGTCCATAGTTTTGCCTTTATACGACTCAAATTAGTCCGCCAGAAATAGCGGGCCCATAGGCGGTTTTGGCAGGTCGAACCGGTCCGGGTAATCTACTGCAACCAGATACAGTCCTTCCGCTTTCGCCGTTGCCGCTGCCAGCGTTCTGTCCTTTGCCGCTAACAGTTCTGCTATCCAGCTCTCCGGCTGGTTGTTGGCGCCAACTTCCATCAGGCTGCCGACAATATTCCTGACCATATGATGTACAAAGGCATTCGCTTTAATATCCACCACCACATATGCACCGAAACGTTCAACGTTAATGTGCATCACGTTACGCCACGGTGTGCGCGACTGGCACTGTACCGCACGGAACGAGGTAAAATCATTTTCGCCAATCAGACACTGGGCTGCACGATGCATACGCTCAGCGTCCAGCGGTTCATAATAATGGGTTACCCCTTTACCCAAAACCGCAGGGCGCAACCGATGATTGTAGATGATGTAGCGATAACGGCGAGCCGTAGCGCTAAATCTGGCATGAAAATCATCAGGTACAGCTTTCACCCAGCGCACGGCGATGTCACCAGGTAAATTCGCATTTACCCCCAGTGTCCAAGCCGCATCTTTACGCTGAGCAGTGGTTTCAAAATGCACGACCTGCCCAGTGCCATGAACGCCCGCATCCGTGCGACCTGCACAAAAAACATTAATGCGTTCGTTCGCCACCTGAGAAAGCGCTTTTTCCAGTTTTTCCTGAACGCTACGCACTTCGTTCTGGCGCTGCCAGCCATAATATTTGCTGCCGTCATACTCAATGCCCAGCGCAATTTTATGGGTTGACGGCTGTTGCTGGTCAGACATTAGTACAGGTACTCCTGCACCAGTTTTTCCGCAATTTTCACCGCCATTAACGCGCCGCCAAAGCGTACGTTGTCTGCCACAGACCAGAACTGAACTTGCTCCGGCATACCGTAATCGTTATGCACGCAGCCAATAGAAAGGTGCGGAGTACCTGACGCGTCGCCAACCTGAGTCGGGAAGTCGGTCTCTTCCGACAACACCACATCTTCGCCGCGTGAAAACGCATCACGTGCTTCTTCCGCCGCCAACGGGCGCAGGGCTTCAAAATTCACCATCTGCGCATGGCCATAAAACACCGGGGACTGCACGATGCTGGCTGAGATAAGCAGACCGTCATCCTGCATAATTTTGCGCACTTCATCAACAATACGACGCTCTTCACGCACGCTGCCTTCGCGATCGGGCAGCAGCGGCAGCATATTGAACGCCAGCTGACGACCAAAGAAATCATCTTCGTCAATCGGGATGCCGTTAAGCAATTTCGCGCTTTGTCCGGCCAGTGCGTCTACGGCTTTTTTGCCGTGAGCGGAAGCCGAAATAATATTGGTCACCGTAATCCGTGACAGCCCGCCGTCATCAATCAATGGTTTCAGCGCAGACAGCAACTGGCTTGTCAGGCTGTTTGGTACCGCAATCACATTGCGGTTACGGTAATCCGCCAGCACGAACGGGTTAACGTCCGGAACCACCAGCGGAACGTCTGGCTCAAGCGCGAACAGACCGCTGCTGTCAATCACCAGGCAACCCGCATTTGTTGCTTCTTCTACCCATGCGGCGGTGGCTTCAGTGCCCGCAACAAAAAATGCCAACTGTGCCTGCGTCCAGTCAAATTCTGCAACGTCCTGCACTATGACCGATTTACCGTTAAAACGCAGATGCTCACCGGCGCTTTCATTACGCGCCAGCGCATAAATTTCACCGACCGGGAACTGGCGTTCAGCCAGCGTATCGAGCAGGGCTTCGCCTACGGCGCCCGTTGCGCCCAGAATGGCAATATTCCAGCCTTCAGACATGGTGATTTACTCCAAGAAATACGTAAGCGTCCCTGTCGCATTATTCGACAGGGAGCATTAAGAAGACATTAATGTGCCGGATGATGAACAGCGTTAAAACCCAGCTTACACAATAAGGCAGCAGCCGTTGCGTCGTCACACATCACATATAAAGACGACCATTCACGACGCTCAAGGTAATTTTTACGCAGTTTATCAAACTCACCCGGAATTCCAGCGACTTTACGCAGCGGCGCATCATCGCGGCGCACATCATACACTAAATGCGCCAGCCTTTTCAGCGTTGGCTGATCTAACGGGCCATGCAGGGTGATACGACCAAATTCCGGCGCGGGTAACAGGGTACTGAGCGCAACGTGCTGCTCGTGACCAATAAACTTACTATAGGCCTCAAAGACCTGCGTGGTGCCACGCGCTTTTCCTTCAAGGGTATACCCGGCAATGTGCGCCGTGCCGATATCGGCTTTCTCCAGCAACGCCACATTGAGATCCGGCTCTCCTTCCCAGACATCCAGCACAACGCTCAGCGACTGACCGGCATTCAACCGGTTCAGCAATGCTGTATTGTCGATGACCGGCCCACGGCAGGCGTTGATCATAATAGTGCCCGGCTTCAGTCGGCTAATCAGCGCATCATCCGCCATGTGCAGCGTTTTGTAGGGTCCGTCTTTAAACAGTGGCGTATGGAAAGTCAGCACATCGGCTTGCTCTACCAGTTCGTCCAGCGAGCGGAAATCGCCCTCGTCACCGCGATCGGCTCGCGGTGGATCGCACAGCAGCGTGCGGATCCCCAGCGCTTCCAGACGCGCCTGCAAACGCCCACCCACGTTGCCCACACCCACAATGCCTACGGTACGATCGCGTAACGAAAACCCGTCACGCTCCGCCAGCATCAGCAACGCTGAAAAAACATATTCTACGACCGCTATCGCGTTACAACCGGGCGCGGCGGAAAAACCGATCCCAGCCTGCGCAAGCCAGGCGTCATCCACATGGTCTGTACCAGCGGTTGCCGTACCGACAAATTTAACCGGTTTTCCTCCAAGCAGTGATTCATTTACTTTCGTCACCGAGCGCACCATTAAAGCATCCGCATCATCCAGTTCAGCAACGGGAATCGGACGACCGGGAACCGCTTTGACCTCCCCCAAACGACTGAACAGTTCGCGGGCATAGGGCATATTTTCATCAACGAGGATTTTCACGTCTTTCGCACCTGTTTGAGAACGAGAGTTAACCGGGCAAGTGTGCCATAATCTCGCCGCCAGGCATACTGCGAGACCTGGTCAGCACAGATTTAAGGAACAGAGATGATGCAGCCCATTTCAGGTACGCCCGCACGCCCTCCCGGTGAAGGCCCAAATGCCCCTTCCGCTGCGGGTGAACAACCATTATCCACGCAACAACGTACTGTGTTGGAACGACTAATTACCCGTTTGATTTCACTCACCCAGCAGCAAAGTGCTGAGGTGTGGGCCGGAATGAAGCACGATCTGGGCGTCAAAAGTGATACTCCGCTGCAGTCACGTCACTTTCCAGCCGCTGAGCAAAACCTTAACCAACGGCTGGGAGTTGCTCAGCAAAATCATGTTAATCGTCAGGTGCTTTCGCAGCTCACTGAATTACTGAGCCAGGGAAATAATCGCCAGGCGGTGAGTGATTTTATCCGTCAGCAGTATGGGCAAACGGCGCTCAGCCAGCTCACGCCTGAGCAGTTGAAAAACGTGCTCACGCTACTGCAACAAGGGCAGCTGTCGATACCACAGCCGCAGCAGCGCCCGGCAACCGATCGCCCGTTACTCCCCGCAGAGCACAATACGCTGAACCAGTTAGTTACCAAACTGGCGGCGGCCACGGGAGAATCCGGGAAGATGATCTGGCAGTCGATGCTGGAGTTGTCTGGCGTAAAAAGCGGTGAGCTGATCCCTGCCAAACAGTTTACGCACCTGGTCACCTGGCTGCAGGCGCGCCAGACGCTCAGCCTGCAAAGCGCCCCGACGCTACAAACGCTCCAGGCTGCGCTGAAGCTGCCATTAGAGCCGAATGAGCTGACAGCAATAAAAGAGTACGCGCAGCAGACGTATCAGATCCAACCACAATCGATTCTGACCACGGTGCAGGTGCAGGACTTGCTCAATCAAATTTTCCTGCGTCGCGTGGAACGAGAACGCGAGCTCAGCGATCCGCGTCATCTGCAGCCCATTTACAGCCCGTTCGCCCCGATGATTGAAACGGTTAAATCTCTGTCGGCACGACCGGGACTGTTGTTTGTTGCATTGATGATTGCGTTAGCCATTTTCTGGCTGGTCGCTTAACCTTTACGCAGCGTAAGCAACGTTACAATAATCCCCACCACGGCGGAT
The DNA here is from genome assembly GCF_011064845.1 of Citrobacter freundii ATCC 8090 = MTCC 1658 = NBRC 12681. Lineage (NCBI taxonomy): Bacteria > Pseudomonadati > Pseudomonadota > Gammaproteobacteria > Enterobacterales > Enterobacteriaceae > Citrobacter > Citrobacter freundii. Next base: position 3,395,615 of record NZ_CP049015.1, read on the forward strand.
ATCGCCCCGGCAAGGAACACTGAGGGATAACCGTACGCGGTGGCCAGCACCCCGGCGACCGGCCCGCTTATGCCGTAGGAGATATCCTGAAATGCGGCGTACCCGCCCAGCGCCGTACCGCGAACCTGCGCGGGTACTCGCTTCACCACCTCGACGCCCAAGGCCGGGAAGATAAGCGAACACCCGGCCCCGGTTAATGCCGCTCCAAGCAGTGCAACCCAGGCTGTTGGGGCCTGCCACAGCAGAATCAGTCCTGCGGTTTCCACCAGCAAAGAGACAACGGCAACCTTCACGCCGCCGAACCGGTCCGGCATCCAGCCAAACAGAATGCGCATCAGCACAAACGCCCCGCCAAACGCGGTCAGGGTGAACCCCGCCATCGTCCAGCCGTTGCTGACAAAATAGAGTGAAATAAATGTACCGATCACCGCAAAGCCAACGCCCTGCAGCGCCAGGCCCAGGCACGGTTTCCAGATAAGCCCTACCACGCTCCATAACGAAGGACGTTCTCCTGCATGTGCAGGCACTTTACGCACGGTGCCGTTGAATACCCATGCCAGCAGCGGTAATACCATCGTGGTTCCCGCCAGCGCCGCGAAGCCAAAGTGGCTGTGGATCAACAGGCCCAACGGTGCACCGGCGGCCAGCGCGCCGTAAATCGCCATTCCGTTCCATGACATCACCTTACCGGAGCGTGTTGGGCCGACCAGCCCCAGCCCCCAGGTCAACGTTCCGGTGAGCAGTTGGCTTTCGCCAAAACCGAGGATCAAACGACCGACGATTAGCAACGCAAATTTTACGGGAACAGAAACGGGCAATAGCGCGGCTAACAGCCACGCCGCACCCGCCAGCCCACAGGCAAACATCCCCTGTAGCGCCGAGCGTTTGGCACCATATTGATCGGCTAACCGCCCGGCGTAGCCGCGTGTTAATACCGTCGCCAGAAACTGTACGCCGACGGCGATGCCGACCATGGTATTGCCATAGCCCAGTTCCTGGTGCACAAACAGAGGAATGACGGGCAAAGGTAAACCGACCGTCATATAGGTCAGGAAAACCGCAAAAGCGATGCGAAACAGCGAAAAGTTCGCCGAAGGTGTTTTTTCTTGTTGGGTTACAGCTGTCATGCGTTACTCCAAAATGCAGAGTAAGGCGAGGAATGCCCACGCCCCCTCTACCTGACTATCAGGATTAAGGTGCGTTGGATAACGTTAAACGCTTACGCATTATCAAGAGGATAATGTTGAAGCTGGAGTCTGCCTGTAAACCAGAGCGGTTGTCAACGATATAAAAAAGGGAGCCATCAGGCTCCCCTCTTGCATAATCTTTCAGTCTTACGCTTACAGCTTACGCATAACCAGCGTGGCGTTGGTGCCGCCAAAACCGAAGCTGTTGGACATTACGGTGGTCAGCGCCTGCTCGGTCGGTTTGGTCACGATGTTCAGACCTGCCGCCTGCTCGTCCAGCTCTTCAATGTTGATGCTTGGCGCGATAAAACCGTGTTCCAGCATCAGCAGAGAGTAGATAGCTTCCTGAACGCCAGCCGCGCCCAGTGAGTGACCGGTCATCGCTTTGGTTGCGGAGATTGCCGGGCTGTTGTCGCCAAACACTTCACGAATCGCACCCAGCTCTTTCACGTCGCCTACCGGAGTAGAAGTACCGTGGGAGTTCAGGTAGTCGATCGGCGTGTCTACGCCGTGCATCGCCATCTGCATGCAACGTACTGCGCCTTCGCCAGACGGAGCAACCATGTCTGCGCCATCGGACGTTGCGCCGTAACCGACGATTTCCGCATAGATATGCGCGCCACGTGCCAGAGCGTGTTCCAGCTCTTCGACCACGACCATACCACCGCCGCCAGCAATAACGAAACCGTCACGGTGTGCGTCATAGGTACGGGAAGCTTTGGATGGATCGTCGTTATATTTGGTAGACAGCGCGCCCATGGCGTCGAATTCACACGCCATTTCCCAGCACAGCTCTTCGCCGCCGCCAGCGAAAACGATGTCTTGTTTGCCCAGCTGAATTTGTTCTACTGCGTTGCCGATACAGTGCGCAGATGTCGCACAGGCAGAGCTGATAGAGTAGTTTACGCCGTGGATTTTGAACGGCGTTGCGAGGCAGGCAGAAACGCCGGACGCCATCGCTTTGGTGACCACATACGGGCCAACCGCTTTCAGGCCACGCGGGCTACGCATTGCGTCAGCACCGAACACCTGAAAACGCGGGGAGCCGCCGCCGGAACCTGCAATCAGGCCAACGCGCGGGTTGTTCTGGTAATCTTCTGCTGCAAGGCCGGCATCAGCCACTGCCTGTTCCATAGAAAGGAATGCATAGATGGATGCGTCGCTCATGAAGCGCACTACTTTGCGGTCAATGAGGCCAGTGGTATCCAGTTTTACGTTGCCCCAAACGTGGCTACGCATGCCGGAGTCCTTCAGCTCCTGAGAGAAAGTGATCCCTGAACGTCCTTCACGCAGAGATGCCAGGACTTCCTGCTGGTTATTACCGATGCTGGAAACGATGCCCAAGCCAGTAATCACTGCACGTTTCATTCAATACCTCTGTAAGTCGCACTATTTTAAAGTTTCGAGTGGCACAATAGCGTACACTTGTACGCCGAACAAGTCCGATCAGCCATTTAATGTGGAAATTTGCGCAGCCAGGCACTCATCGCTAAGATCGGGGCACAGCCTGCCAGACGAGTAACTTACGTGAAACAATACGCTATACAACCTGCCAACCTTGAATTCAACGCTGAGGGTACACCTGTTTCCCGAGATTTTGACGATGTCTATTTTTCTAATGATAACGGGCTGGAAGAGACACGTTACGTCTTTCTCGGCGGGAATCATCTCGCCCAGCGATTCCCTGCACATTCACGTCCCCTCTTCGTAGTAGCAGAAAGTGGGTTTGGCACCGGACTTAACTTCCTGACACTCTGGCAGGCGTTTGCCGAATTCCGCGATACCCACCCTGACGCTACCCTGGAAAGATTACATTTCATCAGTTTTGAAAAATTTCCGCTGACGCGTGAAGATCTGACCTTAGCCCATCAGCACTGGCCAGAACTTGCCCCGTGGGCCACGGCGCTGCAAGAGCAATGGCCGCTGCCGCTGGCGGGATGCCATCGCCTGCTCCTTGATGAAGGACGCGTCACGCTGGATCTGTGGTTTGGCGATATTAACGAACTGACCAGCAAGCTGGATGACTCCCTGAATCAAAAAGTGGATGCCTGGTTTCTGGACGGTTTCGCGCCGGCAAAAAATCCGGATATGTGGACGCCAACGCTGTTTAACGCAATGGCCCGTCTGGCTCGCCCCGGCGGCACGCTGGCGACCTTCACCTCAGCAGGCTTTGTGCGTCGGGGATTGCAGGAAGCCGGGTTTACGATGCAAAAATGCAAAGGCTTTGGTCGCAAACGAGAAATGCTTTGTGGCGTAATGGATAAGACGCTGGCGCTCCCCTCCTCGGCACCCTGGTTTGCACGTACCGGAACAGATAAACGCGAAGCCGCCATTATTGGCGGGGGGATTGCCAGCGCATTGCTGTCGCTGGCACTCCTGCGCCGTGGCTGGCAGGTCACGCTCTATTGCGCAGACGCGAAACCAGCCGAAGGCGCATCAGGCAATCGCCAGGGCGCTCTTTATCCGCTACTGAGCAAGCATGACGCGGCCATTAATCTCTTTTTCCCCACCGCGTTTACCTTCGCTCGCCGGCTGTATGACGCCCTCCCCGTTGAGTTCGCGCATGACTGGTGCGGCGTGACGCAACTGGCGTGGGATGAGAAAAGCCAGCAAAAAATCGACCAAATGTTGTCCCTTGAATTGCCCGATGCGCTCGCCGTCGGGGTTGACGCAGAGCAGGTTTTACAAACGACCGGCGTAAAAACCGGATGCGGCGGGATTCAGTACCCCGCCGGAGGATGGCTGTGTCCGGCACAGTTAACCGCCGCCGTATTCGACTATGCCGCAACGCTGGGATTACGCACCCGGTATCAACATACGCTGGCCTCACTGTCTCGACAGACAGAAAACTGGAAATTGGCGTTTGCCAATGGAGCAACCGCCACTCACGCTGCGGTAGTGCTGGCTAACGGGCATCGCATTAACAGCGTTGAACAGACGCAGTTGCTACCGGTGTACTCCGTAGGCGGTCAGGTGAGTCACATTCCTACTACGCCTTCGCTTTCAGCGCTGCGTCAGGTGCTGTGCTATGACGGCTACCTCACGCCGCACAACCCGCAAAATCAGCAGCACTGCATTGGCGCCAGTTATCATCGCGGAAGTGAAGAAACGGTGTATCGTGCTGACGATCAGCAGCAAAACCGTCAGCGCTTAATAGATTGTTTCCCGAATGCCGCGTGGGCAAAAGAAGTAGACGTTAGTGGCAATGCCGCCCGTTGTGGAGTGCGCTGCGCCACGCGCGATCACATGCCGATGGTCGGCAACGTCGCGGATTATGACGCCACGCTCAGCCAGTATGCCACTCTTGCCGAAGACAGAGAGCACGCCGTAAACGCCCCGGTTTATTCCGATTTATTTATGTTGGGTGCGCTGGGCTCGCGCGGGCTGTGTACTGCCCCGCTGTGTGCAGAAATTCTGGCATCGCAAATGAGCGATGAACCTATCCCTATGGATGCCAGCACGCTGGCTGCGCTGAATCCGAATCGTCTGTGGGTAAGGAAGTTATTGAAGGGTAAAGCGGTGAAATAAGATACCATCTCATCATTGCCTGATGGCGCTACGCTTATCAGGCCAACACCCCCCGTCCACGTAGGCCGGATAAGACGCCTTCGCGTCGCCATCCGGCACAATCCACTGCAATTATTATTGCGTTGCCTTTTGAAATAAAGTGTCCCACATCTCTTTCACTAACGCCTGGTCACGCGGCGAGAGTTCGCCTGCGCTGATGGCTTTTTCCAGGCTGCTGGTCACATTGGCGTACAATGCCTCAGCGGAATGGTCCTCGCCAGCATCCAACTCAGCCACAGCCAGCGTCAGGTGTCCACGCAAATAGCCACTGGCAAACAACTCATCATCGCTGGCGTGCTCTACCATATCGTCGATTAATGCCAGAATGCGTGATTCAAACTCCGCGATCATCTTCTTTCCTCATTGTAAACGTGGCAGCGGCTTCAGTTGAGCGCTTCGGGCCACGGGAATTGTTCCGCCGTAAGTTCAGGCGTGTGATAATAATTCTGTAACGCGTTAATAAAACGCGCCGGACGTTCAGGGATCCCCTTTTCCAGGTACTCCATTACCTGAGCATGAACACGGCGCTGGAATACCACGCGGTCCGGTTCAAAGTCCCCTTCGAGGTTGTCGCAACTGACGTTAAACGGGTACCCCGCCGCCATGCAAAACAACCAGTCAAACGCCTGCGGCTTCACTTCCACATCTTCAAACTGGCATTGTGTCTTCGCGTCGCGTCCGTCCGGGCAGTACCAGTAACCAAAATCGACCAGCTCACGACGAGCTTTACCGGCGATGCACCAGTGTGAAATTTCGTGTAACGCACTGGCGTAATAACCATGCGCAAAAACGATACGGTGATACGGTAATTCCGCATCCGCAGGAAGATAGATCGGTTCGTCGTCGCCTTTAATCAGACGGGTATTAAATTCATCGGCAAAGCAGCCGTTAAAAATCTCAATTAACTGTTCGTAGTGGTGCGTATTATTCATTAATTCATCCCCAGCCAGTGGAGAATCTCCTGTCCATGATTATCATAAAGTAGCTTGGCGCTCATCACGGCGGAGACAATAACGATCATTGGCCGAATGAGTTTTTGTCCTTTGCTGAGCACCAGTCGAGAGCCCATCCGTGCGCCAATAAACTGGCCAATGAGCATCACAAAACCTGTCGCCCAAATCACTTTGCCGCCGAGGGCAAACAACAACAACCCACCGATATTCGATGTGGCATTTAATACTTTGGCGTGGGCCGTCGATTTCGCCAGGTTGTATCCGCACAGCATGACAAAGGCCAGCGCGTAGAACGACCCTGCCGCCGGACCAAAAAAGCCATCGTAAAAACCGACGCAGCCTCCCGCCACCAGCGCGAAAGGTAAACCGTGCAATCGACGCTGTCGGTCCTCTTCCCCCACTTTCGGCATCAACAGAAAGTAAAGGCCAATACAGATAACCAGAACCGGCAGGATCTGGCGCAGAACATCTGACTGCACGTGCTGAACCAATAGCGCCCCGCTCATTGATCCGACAAACGTCATGAAGATATTGAGCTTCTGATCCGCCAGATTAACCACGCCACGACGAATAAAATAGAGGGAGGAAGAGATAGATCCCCCGCAGGCTTGCAACTTATTGGTCGCCAGCGCTTGCGCTGGTGGCATCCCGGCCGCCATCAATGCCGGGATGGTGAGTAGACCACCGCCTCCGGCCAGAGAATCAATAAAACCTGCCAGCATCGCCACAAAAAAAAGCACACCTAACAGCAGTGGCGACACCATAAACAGAGAGGCAAAATGATCCATTAGAGTACATGCTCGTCCAGTAGCGCCTGGCAGGAAGGCGGCAACGGCGGCGGTGTCTTCTTCTCAGGCTTGGTGGTTCCAGGTTTTGGAGGTTCGAACCAGCTTTGCAGCTCTGCGCCACAGCCGTCACCCGGTGGCGGTAACGGTTGATCTTCGCACTCAAGGCTGTCGGCAGGGCAACGTAACCGCACGTGCATATGCGCACGATGCTGGAACCATGGCCGCACTTTACGCAACCAGTCCCTGTCGGTCCCTGCATCCAGACAAAGTTGTTGCTTAATCGCCGGATTCACGAAAATACGCGTTACTTCATTATCTTTTGCAGCCAGCCTTACCAGGCTAAAAATCTCCGGTTTCCACAGTGATGGCACAACACATTTGCCGTCCTGTGAGACCAGATCTAACGCCTGCGGCCGCAGCAGTTGCGACTGGGTCCAGCGCGTTTTCGGCAGTTGCAGGAAAATATCCACATCCAGTCCCGTCTGGTGGCTGGCGTGACCGCCATTGAATCGCCCACCGGCCGGCATACCCATATCGCCGATTAACACCGTGCCTAGCCCCTGACTATTAGCCTGATTACTCAGACGCTGGATAAACCTCACCAGATCCGGATGGCCAAAGTAACGACGCTGATCGGTGCGCATCACCTGATAATGTTCTGACTGTACAGGCAGCGTATCTGCGCCAACAATACAGCCATTGGAAAACGCGCCGATAGACTGCGCGCTGCCCGCAACCGGATGGGTAATTTTCTGCCAGGGCGTCGCCGCCAGACAGGCGGTACTGGCAAACAGAGCCAGCGCCGCAAGTGCCGTTTTTTTCATCTCTTACCAGCGTGGAATATCGGTCTTCACGTCCGCATTTTGCGCCCGCTGACGCAGCAGGTGATCCATCAATACGATCGCCAGCATCGCCTCGGCGATCGGTACGGCGCGGATCCCAACGCACGGATCGTGACGACCTTTAGTGATCATTTCGACTTCTTCACCAAAGCGGTTAATGGTGCGCCCTGGAACGGTAATACTGGACGTCGGTTTCAGCGCCATATGAGCAATGATTTGTTGCCCGCTGCTGATCCCACCCAGAATGCCGCCCGCATGGTTACTCTGGAAACCTTCTTTGGTGATTTCATCTCGGTTCTGGCTGCCACGCAGCGCAACAACGTCAAATCCGTCGCCAATCTCAACGCCCTTAACGGCGTTAATGCTCATCAGCGCATGGGCGATGTCGGCATCCAGGCGGTCGAATACAGGTTCGCCAAGACCCGCAGGCACACCGCTTGCAACAACGGTCACCTTCGCCCCGATGGAGTCGCCCTCTTTCTTCAGCCCGCGCATCAGTTCGTCCAGCGCTTCGAGTTTATCCGGGTCCGGACAAAAGAACGGGTTAAGTTCCACCTGGGACCAGTCTTTGATCTCCAAAGGAATATCACCCATCTGCGTCAGGCAACCGCGAATCTCAACGCCGAACTTTTCCGCCAGATATTTTTTGGCAATCGCTCCGGCCGCCACGCGCATCGCTGTTTCACGTGCGGACGAACGCCCGCCACCACGGTAGTCGCGCAGGCCATATTTCTGCTCATAGGTATAGTCGGCGTGTCCTGGACGAAAAACGTCCTTAATCGCGCCGTAATCCTGTGAACGCTGATCGGTATTTTCGATCAGCAGGCCAATGCTGGTGCCAGTGGTAACGCCCTCGAACACCCCGGAGAGGATTTTCACCTGATCCGGCTCACGACGCTGCGTAGTGTAGCGCGATGTGCCTGGACGCCGTCTGTCGAGATCGTGCTGCAGGTCAGCTTCTGTCAGAGAAATGCCCGGCGGAACACCATCGACAATACAACCGAGCGCCAGCCCGTGTGATTCGCCGAAAGTGGTTACGCGAAAGAGTTGCCCAATTGTGTTTCCTGCCATCACGGCTCCGTTATGAGTGTTGTGTATGTGCGCGTGTAATTAGTCTTTATAAATGCTGAAGTGCTCACGAGCAGCAACTAACTGCTCTTTGGTCAGCATGAATACGCCGTCACCGCCGTTGTCGAACTCCAGCCAGGTGAACGGTACATCCGGATATTGCTCTATCAGATGTACCATGCTGTTTCCGACTTCACAAATCAGAATACCGTTATCTGACAGGTAGTCTGGGGCGTTCCCCAGAATGCGGCGGGTAAGTTTCAGCCCATCACTGCCGGACGCCAGACCCAGCTCAGGTTCGTGACGATATTCGTTTGGCAGATCGGACATATCTTCCGCATCGACATACGGCGGGTTGGTCACAATCAGGTCATACTGGACTTTCAGCAGATCGCGGAACAGATCGGAACGGATCGGCGTGACGTGATGGATCAGGCCGTGTTCTTCAATATTGTGTTCGGTCACCGCCAGCGCGTCAGTGGAGATATCCACCGCATCAACTTCGGCTTCCGGGAAGGCATACGCGCAGGCAATGGCAATACAACCGCTGCCGGTACACATATCGAGGATATGCTGCGGCTGCTCATTAATAAGGCCCGCAAAGCGGTTATTGATAAGCTCGCCAATCGGTGAACGCGGAACCAGCACGCGTTCATCAACATAAAACTCATGCCCGCAGAACCAGGCTTTGTTGGTCAGATAAGCAACCGGAATGCGCTCGTTGACGCGGCGAATCACGCGTTCAACAATACGATGACGCTCGCTGGAGGTCAGACGCGCTGTACGCATGTCTTCCGGAATATCCAACGGCAAATAAAGTGACGGCAGCACCAGTTGTACGGCCTCGTCCCATGGGTTATCCGTGCCATGGCCATACCAGATGTTCGCCGCGCTAAAACGGCTGACCGCCCAACGCAACATGTCCTGAATGGTATGCAGTTCACTCACTGCTTCATCGACGAAAATTTTATCCACGTATTCCTCCAGGGCATGCTCGTATTAATTTCGGCGGCTAGTTTGCCACGAAGACGGCGATAAATCAGCATTCACACAGGGCCTGAGCGCGAAAATTGCGTTTTAAGCGATCGGATGCCCGCCGAGTCGGGTTAAACTAATGGAAAATAAAAGTTGAGACTCTCGAATGAAAAAGAAAACATCGCTCAGCGAGGAGGATCAGACGCTGTTTCGCCAGCTGATGACCGGCACGCGTAAAATTAAACAGGACACCATTGTTCACCGACCTCCACGTAAAAAAATTGCCGAGGTTCCGGTTAAAAGACTGCTACAGGAGCAGGCTGATGCCAGCCACTATTTCTCGGATGAGTTTCAGCCGCTGCTGAATACGGACGGCCCGGTAAGATACCTGCGTGCCGACGTCAGCCATTTCGAACTGAAGAAAATGCGCCGTGGCGATTACTCTCCGGAGCTGTTTCTCGATCTGCATGGGCTGACCCAGCAGCAGGCCAAACAAGAGTTAGGCGCGCTGATTGCCGCCTGTCGTCGTGAGCATGTATTTTGCGCCTGCGTGATGCATGGCCACGGAAAACATATTTTGAAACAGCAAACGCCGCTTTGGCTGGCCCAGCATCCGCACGTGATGGCTTTTCATCAGGCACCGAAAGAGTACGGTGGCGACGCCGCGCTGCTGGTGCTAATTGAAGTAGAAGAGTGGCTACCGCCCGAACTTCCGTGATGCAGAAAAACAGAAAGAGCCGCGTTTGCGGCTCTTTGCATTTTCGGATGACGGCTGCGCCTTATCCGATACCAACCTTTTTAAATCGCTTTTGCCATTTTCAGGTTACACGGGCTCATCTGCCAGTTAAAAGTCCCCTTCCCGCTCTCATCAAGCGTTACGCTGGCAATCGCTGATGTGGTAAACATCGGCGGTGTTTCACCTGGGCAAAGCTCAGACACCAGATACCCCACTAAAGGCAAGTGAGAGATAACCAGTGCCGTGGCGATACCTTCATTGGCCAGAGCCTGTAAATAGGCACTGACCAGACCGACATCGCCGCAAGGAGTCAACTCCAGCAAAACATCCACACCGGTTGGCAGGTTCATACACTCCCCCACCACATCCAGCGTTTGTTCGGCTCGTAGGAACGGGCTCACCAGAACACGTTCGATATCCACTTTTTGACCTTTCAGCCAGTTCGCCATCAGGCGAGATTCGTCACAACCACAGGAAGTTAAGGGACGAACCGAATCACTGGCGGCATCGAGGGCCGCGTCGCCGTGACGCATGATAAAAACTTGCATATTGCACCGCTTTTGTTAACCAGAATCACCAATACCTTTATTCACAGCCCCTATTGGCCGTGCTAACGATATGGTGGCCGGCATTGTGCCTTATCCATTCACCGAATGAAACGCTGTTTTTTACCTCAACGGCGTAAGTATAGTCAATCTCTGTTTACATTTTGAGCGCGAGCCATACATTCAGTGCGGATTCATCCTACCTTTGACCTCATGAATTCAGGTCAGTTTCCCCAATATTCCAGAATTTTTCACTGTGTGCCGCCATCTGCAATAACTGTTCACACGGCGCAAACCGCGAGCCGTATTGCGTGGTCAGCCGTTGCAGAGTCGCAACCACTTCTCCCGCGCCAAGTGAATCCATATACCGGAACGGGCCGCCGAGGAATGGCGGAAAACCAATACCAAATACAGCGCCGATGTCGCCATCACGTGCGCTACGGACTATCTTCTCGTCGAAACAACGAGCAGCTTCATTGAGCATTAACATGACGCACCGCTCTGCTACCTGTGCAGCGGTAAGTCGGCCCTGACCCTGAACGCCAATAAGCGTATAAATTGCAGGGTCGACCTGTTTTTTGCTTTTACGCCCTTTCACACCATAAAGATAGAAACCCCGACCATTTTTTCTACCTTTGCGATCGTCATTCAAAATTGAAGCAACAACATTTGCAGGCGCGCTAAAACGTTCTCCATATGCAGCCTCAAGCACTGGTATAATTTTAGTGCCCGTATCAATTCCGACCTCATCCAAAAGTTGGATTGGCCCAACTGGAAAACCAAACTTAACCAGCGCGGCGTCTATGGTTTCGACCCGCTCGCCCTCGGTCAACATACGAATCGCTTCGTTAATGTAAGGCGCTAAAATGCGGTTAACGTAAAAGCCGGCCTTATCTCTGACCACTATCGGCGTTTTGCCCTGTTTTTTCGCTAACTTAACGGTAGTTGCAATCGTCTGCTCGGAGGTCGTGGCATGTGGGATCACTTCGACCAACGGCATTTTTTCCACCGGACTAAAAAAGTGTAAACCAATCACTTGTTCAGGCCTGGTAGCATTCGCAGCAATATCGCCAATGGGCAAAGATGAGGTGTTAGAAGCAAAAACGGTATGAGGTGCGCAATTTTGCTCAACTTCTGCCACCATCCGTTGTTTTAGCGACAGATCTTCAAACACGGCTTCAATAATCAAATCGCGATGCGCAAAGCCACGGTAGTCGATCGATCCCGAAATCAGCGCCAGTTGTTTATCGCGTTCGCTGGCTTTGATATGACGGCGACGAACCTTCGTTTCAAGCTGATCCCAGCTATACTTCAGCGCATGGTTGATTCCCTTAGCGTTTATATCTTTGATGCGCACAGGCAAGCCACCTTTACAGGCCGTCACGTAGGCAATACCGCCGCCCATCAGACCGCCGCCCAAAACACCTACACTGTTTAGCGGGCCAGGTTTCGCATCACTTCCCGGATCCTTTTTCACGTCGGTGTTGGCAAAAAAGATGTGCCGTAGCGCCTGAGACTGGGATGTCATCGCCAGCTCACCAAACGCGCGGGCCTCCGCGTCGTAACCACTACTGCTGCCTTGCGCTAGCCCGGTTTCGATGACCTCAAGGATACGTTCTGTTGCAGGGTAGTTACCTTGCGTTTTTTGCGCCGTCTTTTTACTGGCCATGCGGAACAACAGCGCCCGCCCCAGCGGCCCCGCCAACACTCGCTCTCTTACGGGCAGTGTTCGTTGCGCAGAACTGTCCTTTTTAGCCAGTTCAACGGCCGCTTCCAGCAAAATGGAATGCGGTACAACTTCATCCACTAAACCAACTTTCAGCGCCTGTTTTGCGCGTAATTGTTTTCCGGTGAGGATCATATCCAGTGCGGTACTGACGCCAATCAGGCGCGGCAGCCGCTGCGTACCACCGGAGCCGGGCAACAAGCCAAGTTGTACTTCCGGTAAACCCAGTACGGTTTTAGCATCATCGGTACAAATACGGTTGTGGCACGCCAGCGCCATCTCCAGGCCACCGCCGAGGCATGCACCATGAATCGCGGCGATAACCGGGATCGGTAAAGCATTAATTTCCGCCATCATCTGCTGCCCCTGACGGGCCAGCGTTTCGGCTTCCTGCGCGCTGCGACAGCTACCAATCATGTTGATATCCGCCCCGGCAATGAAGTTATCGGGTTTAGCCGAAATAAACA